>JBEBIU010000085.1:0-13550 GCA_040080225.1 Terricaulis sp. | reverse complement strand
GGCGAGGGTCGCGGAATCGGGCGCCTCTCGCACTTCTCCATTGACGGTGACACGCATCTTGCTTCCTATCGCGCCGAAATAGGCCCCCCCGGCCCCCCGATCAACCGCCGATGCAACCCAAGGCTCCATGGCTGACCCCAAGCCGATCTACGTCCTCAACGGCCCCAATCTGAACTTGCTCGGCGCCCGCGAGCCGGAAATCTATGGCCGCCTCACCCTGGCCGAGATCGAGCAGGCGTGCGCCGCCCGCGCGGGCCAACTCGGGCGGACCATCGTATTTCGCCAGTCGAACATCGAGGGCGAATTGGTGGACTGGTTGCAGGAAGCGGGCGAGCGGGCCTGCGCGGTGGTGCTCAATGCTGGGGGCTACACCCATACTTCCGTGGCGCTGCACGACGCCATCAAGGCGATAGGGGTTCCTGTGATCGAGACCCACCTCTCCAACCCCGCCGCGCGCGAAGAGTTTCGTCACGCTTCGTTAATAGGCAAGGCCGCCAAAGGCGTCATCGCCGGCTTCGGCGCGACTTCGTATCTCCTGGCCATCGAGGCCGCCCATTTGAGCGCACGCGAAAGCCATGGCGAAGGCGAGGCCGCGTGAGCAGGAAACCCGCACCTATGAGCGAAAAGAAACACCAGGCGATCGACCCTGCGCTCGTGCGCGAATTGGCCGCAATCCTGAGCGACACCGGATTGAGCGAGATTGAGGTCGAGCACGGCGAATTGCGCCTGCGCATCGCCCGCACGCTCATGGCCGCGCCCGCCCTGCATACACAGGTCGTGCACGCGCCGACAGCCGCGGTTCCCGCAGCTCCAAGCGCGCCGCCGCCGGTTTCGCCTGCCGCCGATCCAGCGAAACATCCCGGCATGGTGCCCTCGCCCATGGTCGGCACCGCCTACCTCTCGCCCGAACCCGGCAAGCCGGCCTTCATCAAAGTCGGCGACAGCGTAACCGAAGGTCAGACCATCATGGTGGTTGAGGCGATGAAGACCTTCAACCCGATCCCGGCGCCGCGCGCGGGCAGGGTGATCGCCATTCTCATCACCGATTCACAACCGGTAGAATTTGGCGAGCCGTTGGCGGTGATCGAATGAGCGAGGCAATAGGCAATTGGCAGTCGGCAACAGGGTGTCGCGGAAGCGCCACCTCACGGTCGCCAATCTCACACCGCGCGCAACGCCTACTGCCTATTGCCTACCGCCTATTGCCTGCTCCAGCCTATGTTTGAAAAAATCCTCATCGCCAACAGAGGTGAAATTGCGCTGCGCATCCATCGCGCGTGCAAGGAGATGGGCATTTCCACCGTGGCGGTGCATTCCACCGCCGACGCTGACGCCATGCATGTGCGCCTGGCCGACGAGAGTGTGTGCATCGGGCCCCCGGCAGCTTCGAAATCCTATCTGCACATTCCGTCGCTGATCGCCGCCGCTGAAATCACCGGCGCTCAAGCGATCCATCCAGGCTACGGGTTCCTTTCCGAGAACGCCCGCTTCGCCGAAATTGTCACCGAACACGGCATGACTTTCATCGGCCCGACCGCCGCGCATATCCGTCTGATGGGCGACAAGATCGCCGCCAAGCAGGCCGCCATCGACACCGGCATGCCGGTGGTGCCCGGCTCCGACGGGGGCGTCGCGACAGAAGAAGACGCCAAGAAGATCGCCAAGAAAATCGGTTATCCGGTATTGATCAAAGCGGCCGCTGGCGGCGGCGGGCGCGGCATGCGCCTGGCGCGCTCGGCCGAAGAGTTGAGCGAGGCCTTTACCGCCGCGCGCGCCGAAGCCAAGGCCGCCTTTGGCGACGATGCAGTCTACATCGAAAAATACCTCACCCATCCCCGGCACATCGAAATACAGATCGTCGCCGATAGCCACGGCAACGTGATCCATCTGGGCGAGCGCGATTGCTCGCTGCAACGCCGACACCAAAAGGTGCTGGAAGAAGCGCCGAGCCCCGCGCTCAACGCCGAAGACCGCGCCAAGATCGGCAAGGTCACGGCGGAGGCGATTTCCAAGCTCGGCTATCTGGGCGTCGGCACGATCGAATATCTCTACGAAGACGGCGAGTTCTACTTCATCGAGATGAACACGCGCCTGCAGGTCGAGCATCCGGTCACCGAGATGATCACCGGAATCGATCTTGTGCGCGAGCAGATTCGCATCGCCGATGGCGCGCCGCTTTCGGTGAAGCAGAAGGACGTGAAGTTCCACGGCCACGCCATCGAGTGTCGGGTCAACGCCGAGAACCCGAGTACATTCCGGCCATCGCCAGGCACGGTCACCGGTTATCATCCTCCAGGCGGCCTCGGCGTGCGCCTCGATAGCGCGATTTACGCCGGCTACTCGATCCCGCCCAATTACGATTCCTTGATCGGCAAGCTCATCGTGCACGGCCGCGACCGCGCCGAGTGCCTGATGCGGCTCCGCCGTGCGCTCAACGAAATGGTGATCACCGGGGTTGAGACTACGCTGCCCCTGTTCCGCGACCTGATGAACGAACCCGACATCATCAATGGAGATTACTCGATCCATTGGTTGGAAAAGATGCTGAAGGCGAAGGCGGACTCGCAAGGGGGATGAACATGCGCATAGTGTTGACGGCAATCCTGGCGCTTGCCACGGCTTGTACGCAGCCCCCCGCCAGCACAGAAGCGCCAGATCCGCCCACCGTGAGAGCGGACCAATCCGCTGCAATACTCTCCGTTTTAAATCCTGCTGTCGCCGCCGAAATTGGCGGGCCGGTGCGTCTGGAGATCAAGCAAGTCAACATACTGAACGAATGGGCCTGGGTAGCGGTGCAGACGCTGCAACCCGACGGCTCGGCGATTACGTGGACCACGACTGCGCTCGCCAGCCGCTATGAGAACGGCGCAATGGACGAAGGCGGCGGCGCCTATGCGTTGCTCAAGCAGGAGAACGGCGCCTGGCGCATCGTCACGCAGGTGATCGCGCCGACCGACATGGCCTGGGCCTCATGGCCGGCCGACTACGGCGCGCCGGCTGAGATCATGGGCCTGACGGACTGACAAGACCTCCGTCATTCCGGACGCGCAGAGCGCGATCCAGAACCCAGGAGTCGTAGAGCGAGTCTGTCGCCCCTGGTTCCGGGTCTTGCATCGCAAGCCCGGAATGACGAAGCTTCTTCGCACCTAGGTCAATGCCTGAGGCCGTCGCTATGAGAAAGCGAACGGAACGCCTCGCTCCGCTCCCGAATTAAACTACTTGTCTACGCCTTCCTATCCAAATCGCGCAGCGCATCCTTGCCAACCCATCGAGACGGCGCGTCCCCGGACGCGGCGAGTCGTCGCGCAACAGCCAGCGCCGCGCTCTTCAGCTTTGCGCTCTTGCGTTTGCCGATGGCGCGCAGCCCCCAGCTAACGCCCTTCTTCACGAAATTTCTCCCGTCGGCAGCGCCGGCCTCGATCAGCGGCAAACACTTCAGAAACGGCTCGTCACCCAATTCCTTGCGATGCAGAGCCGCGCTGGCGATCAGCGCGAAGGCGGCGCGCTTGACGAATTCACCTTTCGCCTTGGCCCATTTCTCGATCTGCTTGAACGCATGCGGGCTGTGATCGAACAGAGTGAAGCACGCGGTATCGACAATGCCCCAATTGTCGAAATCCTTGGCCCAGCGATCCATGAGCGCCGGCGTCACCAACGCGGGATCGCCAATCATCGTCGCCAGCATACGCGCGTCGTGCACACCGGTGCGCCAAAGCGCGTCGGCGAGATCATGATCGCGGCCGATGGCCTTGGCCATGCCGCGCAGGGTCACGACTGGAACGCCGAACGCCTTCGCCTTGGTGACGATCCCGTAGCGGGCGCTCATGTCGGCGAAATATTGTTTGGAGCCGTTGCGTTCGAGGTCGCGCAAGATTGCAGCAACGCTGGGCTTGGGTCCGACTGGCTTGGCTTTCGCCGCCCACTCCGTCTTAACCGCCATCGCTCGAGCGCGCCCCTTGCTAAACCGTCTCCGCTAGCCGAACCGCACCGCCGCGCGGGCGCGTGCTTTTTCGGCTTCGATCCCGCGGTCGCGCGGTGGGGCGTGGGTTTCCAGGCTATCGATCAGCCGACGCGACGAGGAATACATTTCTTCGATGGCGCGATTGAACGCGGCCTCATTGGCCTTCGAGGGCGCGTTGAAACCCGAGAGTTTGCGAACGAATTGCAGCGACGCCGCGCGAACCTCCTCGTCGGTCGCCGGGGGATCGAAATTGAATAATGTTTTGATATTGCGGCACATCGCGCGCTCCCAGGGGGCCTTACGGAGTGTACGGGTAACGTTCCAAGGTTACCGCAAACAAGGGTCATGGAACAGACTGTTCCTGCGCCCCTCAGGAGCTGGCATGATGGCGCCATGAAGTCCTTCAGCAGCGAGGAGCTCATCGCCTGTTATCGGCGCGGCGTCTTTCCCATGGCGGAGAGTCGCGACGAGGACGGTTTCTTCATCGTCGACCCGGAATTCCGCTGCATTCTCCCGCTGGACCGGTTTCACGTTCCGCGCCGGCTCGCACGTACGCTCCGGCAGGGGCGGTTCCGCTTCACGGTGGATCGCGCCTTCGCCACGGTGATCGATGCCTGCGCCGCCCCGGGCGAAGATCGCGCGGACACTTGGATCAACCCAGATATCCGCGCCCTCTACCTCGATCTCCACCGCCGCGGCCTGGCCCACAGCGTGGAGACACGTCTCGGCGATGAATTAGTCGGCGGACTCTATGGCGTGGCGCTGGGGGGCGCCTTCTTTGGCGAGAGCATGTTCTCGCACGAGCGCGACGCAAGCAAGGCAGCACTTGTGCATCTGGTTGCTCGCCTTCGCTTCGGCGGATTTGCTCTTCTCGACGCGCAATTCACCACGCCGCACCTAGAGCAATTCGCCGCCGAGACTTTGCCCCGCCGCATCTTCCACGCGCTCCTCGGCGCGGCGCTGGAGAAGCGGGGGGAGTTTGGGGCGATGGGGGAAATGGGCGGGACGCAGATGCTCAACGTGTTGAAGCGGCCCTAAATCGGAGCGCCGCCTTCCAGCCGGCATACGGTGTTTCTACCTTCACAGGCCTGCGTGGTTGCGCGGTCCGCATGCCGGCTGGAAGCCGGCGCTCCGATTGTGCGCCTTACCGCGCCATTCGCTCCATCCCGCCCATATACGGAACCAACGCCCTCGGCACTTGTATCGAACCATCGGCGTTCTGATAATTCTCCAGGATCGCCACAAGCGTGCGCCCGACCGCGAGGCCGGAGCCGTTCAGCGTATGGACAAACTCGGTCTTGCCCTCCTTGTTGCGGAAGCGCGTGTTCATGCGCCGCGCTTGGAAATCGCCGCAATTGGAGCAGGAGCTGATTTCGCGATAGGTTCCCTGCGAAGGCAGCCAGACCTCGAGGTCGTAGGTCTTACGCGCGCTAAAGCCCATGTCGCCAGCGCACAGCGCCATGACGCGGTACGGCAGCTCCAGCCGCTTCAATATTTCCTCCGCGCACGCGGTCATGCGCTCGTGCTCATCATGCGATTGCTCCGGCGCGACAATGGAAACCAGCTCCACCTTGCGGAACTGGTGCTGGCGGATCATGCCGCGCGTGTCCTTCCCCGCAGCGCCCGCTTCGGCGCGGAAACACGGCGTGTCGGCGGTGAAGCGCAACGGAAGCGAGTCTGCGTCCAGTATCTCCTCGCGCACCAGATTGGTAAGCGCCACTTCCGCCGTAGGGATAAGCCAGAAATCTTCGCGTGTCGGCGCCGCGGCGATCATCTCTTTTAGCAACTCGGTCGGCTTGACCGCGCCGGCGCGGCGTTCATATTCTTCATCGAAGCGGTCGAGCGCGCTGAACAGCAATTCCTCGCGGCTGACGGTGCGCGCGGCGGTGAATTGGTCATCGACGAATTTGGGCAATTGTCCCGTACCAAACATCACGTGGTCACGCACCAGGAGCGGCGGGCTCACTTCCGTGTAGCCATTCGTTCCCGTGTGCAAATCCAGCATGAACGCCGCCAACGCCCGCTCCATGCGCGCGAGCGCACCCTTGAGCGCCACGAAGCGCGCGCCCGACATGCGCGCGGCGGCCTCGAAATCCATCATCCCAAGCGCTTCGCCGAGCGTCACGTGGTCAGCGGCGAGGTCGAGCGCGGGCGGGCCTGCACCGTCCTTCAGGTACCAGCGCCGCACCTCGATATTGCCCTGCTCATCGACGCCGTCGGGGACATCGGTCGCAGGCAAATTTGGCAGCGACGCCAGCAGATCGTCGCGTTTCTTGCCCCATTGCGCCTCCTCGGCCCCCACGCGCTCGATGGTCTCCTTCGCCGCCGCCACTTGCGCCATCAGTTCGGTAGCGCGCGCCTCGTCCTTCGCGGCCTTGGCCTTGCCGATTTCCTTGGACGCGGTGTTGCGCGCGGCTTCGGCTTCCTGCTTGGCGGTTTGCGCGGCGCGGAGCTTTGCGTCCGCCTCCAGGATCGCGGGCGTCTGCGCGCTCAAGCCCCGCCGCGCCCAGATCGCATCGTACAGGGCGGCGTTCTCGCGGATGGCTTTGATGTCGTGCATGGGGAACGAGTAGTGAAACCTCGGGCTACGGGCAACCGCTGCGCGTGATCAGACGCCCAGCTTCGCCTTCAAAATCTCATTCACCACCCCCGGGTTGGCCTTGCCGCCGGTGGCCTTCATGGTCTGGCCCACCCACCAACCGAATGCCTTCGGGTTCGCCTTAACATCGGCGACCTTGTCGGCGTTCGCCGTCATCAGCGCATCGATGGCCTTCTCGATCGCGCCGGTGTCAGTCACCTGACGCAAGCCCTCGCGCTCGACGATTGAAGCGGGCCAATCGCCGGTCTCCATCATCTTGGCGAAAACATCCTTTGCGATCTTGCCATTGATAGTCCCGTCCTTGACCAGGTCGAGCAGCGCGCCGAGCGCATCGGCCTTCACCGGCGACGCGGAGAGTTCCAGGCCACTCTTGTTCAACGCGCCGAACAATTCTTGCGTGACCCAATTCGCCGCCTGCTTGGCGTCGCGGCCTTTCGCCACCGTCTCGAAATAGGCCGCCGCTTCGCTGTCGCCTGACAGCACCCGCGCATCGTAAGCGCTAAGCCCGTAGCCCTCGACGAAGCGCTTCTTCTTGGCGTCGGGCAATTCCGGCAGCGAAGCTTTGATCTCGGCGATCCAGGCTTCGTCCAACACCAGCGGCAGCAGGTCGGGGTCGGGAAAATAGCGATAATCATGCGCGTCTTCCTTGGAGCGCATGGTGCGGGTCTCGCCCTTGTCGGGATCAAACAGACGCGTCTCTTGATCGATCGAGCCGCCGCCTTCGAGAATCTCGATCTGCCGGCGCGATTCATATTCGATGGCCTGCATCATGAATCGCGTCGAGTTCACGTTCTTGATTTCGCAGCGTGTGCCCCATTCCTTGGTGCCCGCCCGGCGTACCGAGACGTTCACGTCCGCACGCATAGAGCCTTCCTCCATGTTGCCGTCGCAGGTTCCGAGCGCGCGCACGATGGCGCGGACCTTGTTGAAATAAGCCGCCGCCTCCTTGGCCGAGCGCATGTCGGGGCGCGAGACGATCTCCATCAACGCCACGCCCGCACGGTTCAAATCGACGAACGTCTCCGACGGAGAGAGATCGTGGATCGACTTGCCGGCGTCCTGCTCGAGATGCAGCCGCTCGATTCGGATCACAATCGCGTCTTCGCCGTCGGGCTCAATCTCAATCTCACCCTCGCCGACGATCGGCGACTTGTACTGGCTGATCTGGTAGCCTTGCGGCAAATCTGGGTAGAAATAATTCTTGCGGTCGAACCGGCTGACGCGGTGAATCTCGGCGTTAAGGCCGAGCCCTGTGCGTATAGCCTGTTCCACGCAATATTTGTTGATCACCGGCAGCATGCCGGGCATCGCGGCGTCCACCAGCGACACATGCGCGTTCGGCGCGCCCCCATAAGCCGCGCTAGCGCCAGAGAAGAGTTTGGCTTGCGAGGTAACCTGAGCGTGGACCTCAAGGCCTACGATGATCTCCCACTTGGACTTCTCGCCAGCGACCAATTGGTTGGGAAGGGCGGAACGGACGTCGAGTTCGGTCATGGGAAGGATTTAGTCGCCCGGAGCTTCCAGCGCAAAGCTCAGGGGACTTGTGGGGCTTGACTTCCTTTTCTCTCCGACCTACCTTTGTTATACAAGGTAGCTTATGCCGCAGGCTGACGAACAATTTTCCGCAGTCCGAAAGGGCCTTCTCGAGTTCGCACTGCTGACTTTGATCGCAGCGGAGCGGGTCTATGTGGCCGACATCATGGCCAGGCTTTCCGCGACGCCGTTCGCCACCCAGGAAGGCACGCTTTATCCCCTGCTCTCGCGGCTGCGGCGCGAGGAATTGCTCGACTACGAATGGGTGGAGTCCGAGGCCGGACCGCCGCGAAAATATTACTCGCTCACAGAGCGCGGCGAGGCGCGCCTGACCGATCTGGGCGCCTATTGGCGCCTACTCACCGACACACTCTCTCAACTGGGGCGTTGAACATGGAACGCGTCGTCACCATCAATTTGAACGGCAACTCCTATCAGTTGGAAGAGCCAGCTTATGACGCGCTGCGCGCCTATCTCGCCCGCGCCGAGGCAGCGCTAGCGGACAACCCCGACAAAGCCGAGATCGTGCGCGATCTCGAACAGGCCATCGCCGACAAGTGCGCGGGCCAGCTTGGACCCAATAAGACCGTAGTAAACGCAGCCGAGATGATGCGGGTGCTGGAGGAGATGGGCCCGGTCGCAGGCGAGACGAATAGCGAGGCGCCGCGCGAGGAAAGCGCCGCGGGTTACGAAGCGCCGCGCAAACGGCTCTATCGCATCAAGGAAGGCGCGCAGATTTCCGGTGTTTGCTCCGGCATTGGCGCGTACTTCGACATCGACGCCAACATCGTCCGCTTGCTTTTCATAGTCGCCGCCCTGTTCTCGGGTGGCGCGGCGATCATCGTTTATGTCGCGCTCATGTTTCTGCTTCCCTCCGCGCACACCAGCGAGGAATGGGCCGCCGCGCACGGAATGCCGTTCAACGCCCAGGAAGTGATCGACCGCGCTAAGCGCGAGTATCACCGCTTCGCCGACACCACCGCCAAGGACTGGCGCTCTTCCATGCGCTCCCAGCGTCGCGCCTGGCGCGATGAAGTACGCGCGCAGCGTCATGCCTGGCGCGCGCCGCCCGTGGCGACACCAGCGCCGGTCGGGTACCTCACGCGCGTCTTCGCCGGCTTGCTGGCGCTGGTGCTCAGTCTGATCGGCGCAGCATTGCTGATTGCGTTTCTGGTGGCGTTGTTCTCGCTTTTGAACACTGGCGCTGTGTGGCATTGGGCCTTGCCCGACGGCGCGCCGCTGTGGCTCGCGATCGTGGTGCTGTGCATCGTCTACGCCGCCATCTCCTCGCCGCTCGCGCATCTGCGCCGCTCCTCCTACGCAACCGCGAGCGGCTATCGCTATTACGCGGGCGGCGCCGACGGGCTCGTCACCTTGTTGGCGATGTTGGCTGGGGGCGCCCTCGCCTACCAAGTCCTGCCCGATTTTCGCGATTGGGTGCAGAATGCACTGCAATACCTACGCGCGCACACGTCCTGATTTTTTCCGGCTCCATAAGCCTAGGGCGTGGGAGGGAGTGCGCTCCGCCCACGCCCATTTTTTTTAGCCCCAGGGACCCGTCTTCACAGGCGGGACCGCCGCAACCCGCCCGCCGGCGTAGCGTGTCAGCGCCGCAATGCGTTGCTCAATCGGCGGGTGGGTTGCGAATATGCTGGCGAAGTCGGAGTGCGGGTTTTCGATGAACATCTCTCGCACCTCCGACGGCGCATTGACCACGGCGTTGCCGGATATTTTCTGCAACGCCGAGATCATGGCGTCGGGATTCTTGGTGAGTTCGACAGACCCGGCGTCGGCCAGAAACTCGCGCCGTCGCGACAACGAAAACCGGATCACGATGGCCAATGCATAGGCGATCGCGATCATCACCAGCGCAGCGACGATCGCCACTATCGCGCCGCCGCCATGGTCGCGGCTGGAGCGACGTGAACTTGCGCGCCCTCCCGAATGCCACAACCCGCGAAACGCCATCTCGCCGACGAAGGAAAATATGCCGACAAATATCACCGCAATCACAAGCAAACGCACATCGCGATTGCGGATGTGGGTCAGTTCGTGCGCGAGCACCGCCTCCAATTCCTGATCGTTCAGCGCCTCGATCAGACCGCGCGTAACGGTGATGGAATATTGCCCCTCGTGCAGGCCGGTGGCGAACGCGTTCATCCCAGCGGTTTCCATCACCCGCAGCGCCGGCATTTTCATGCCTCGGGAGATGGTGAGATTTTCCAGCAAATTGTACAGACGCGGCTCCAACGCGCGCTCGACCTTGCGCGCGCCCGTCGCAGCGTCGATCATGTTCTGATAGAAGGCGTAAGCGATCCCGAACCACAGGATGGCGCCCGCGATGGCAAATGGCCACGCCTGCGCCAGCGCATCCGCCGCCCACAGGAACGGCCCCGCAATTTCGTCTTCGCCAATGCTCGCGCCGGAAAGTCCAGCGAACAGCAGGAACAGTCCGTAGCTCAACAGCAGCAACAGCACAGGAAAGCCCGCCATCAGCAGCACGGACTTGCTGTTGTTGTTCCAGATGTGGGTCTGCAGGCCGTAGGCGGCCATGCGCGGGCCTAGTTGAACTTAACCTGCGGCGGCGCCGCATCCATGCTGGCGCGGCTGTCGGCGCCGACATCGAAGAAGTCGCGCGGACCGAAGCCGAAGGGGCCGGCGAACAACACCGCCGGGAATTGTTCGCGGCTGGTGTTGTACTCGCCGGCGGCTTGATTGAAGAAGCGGCGCGCGGCCGCGAGCTTGTTCTCGATGTCGGAGAGTTCCGCCTGCAATTGCTGGAAATTGGCGTTGGCCTTGAGGTCTGGATACGCTTCCGCCAGCGCGATCAGCCGCCCGAGCGCCGCGCCGAGCATGCCTTCGGCCGCGCCCATCGCCTTGGCGTCGCCAGTCTTCTCCGCGTTGATCGCGCTGTTGCGCGCCTTGATCACGGCTTCCAACGTGCCGGCCTCGTGCGCCGCATAGCCCTTCACCGTCTCGACCAGGTTAGGGATGAGGTCGTGGCGCTGCTTCAGCTGCACGTCGATATCGGCGAAGGCTTGGTTGCAGTTCTGCCGCAACGCGACCAGTCGGTTGTAAATCCCGATCAGCAGCACCGCGAGCACGGCGGCGACGATCAACAAGATAAGTCCGATTTCCATGGGGGTCCCTTCAGGAAGATTTGGCTTCTCTTAGCCCACCCCCCACGCGAGCGCCATATAGCCCAAGAGTCGCCACTACCCGATCACGTCGGAAAAGCGGCCCGAACGCGAAAAGCCCTTGGGCGCGACCTTGCCGGCGCCGCCACGCTTGCCGCGAAACTCCTTCCATTCGGGCACCGCGCGCACGCGCCCGGCCGAATCCTCCCACGAAAGGCCCTCGTTCTTGTCGAACACCTTTACGTCGGCCAGGCCGCGATCATGGTAGCTTTGCAGCTTGACGCCCTTGCCTCGCATCATTTCCGGCAGTTCAGACAGCGGGAATACTAGGAGCTTCTTGCGCTCGCCGATCACCGCAACCTGGTCGCCGACCACTTTCGCAGCCTGCATGGCTCGGCCATTGAGGATCTGCTTGCCCGAGCGCTTGGAGGCCAGCATCTCGCTCTCCGGCACTATGAACCCATAGCCTTCATGGCTGGCTACCACGCGCTTGGCCGCCGCCTCGTACCTGAACAACGCCACCGCCTCGTCGATGTCGCCCAACTCGATCTGCAAACGGATAGGCTCGCCATGGCCGCGTCCGCCCGGCAACTTGTGGGCGTCGAGCGTAAACGCGCGGCCGTCAGAGGCGAACAGCAGGAGTTTGTCGGTGGTTTCGCATTGCACGATGTGCTGGGCGTGGTCGCCGTCCTTGAACTTGAGGTCGGTCATATCGGCGACGTGCCCCTTGATCGCACGCACCCAGCCCTTCTCAGATAGCACCACCGTGATCGGCTCGCGCGCGACGAACGCCTCGATATCGAGCTCCGAATTCGCCTCTGCCGCGACACCCAGTTCGGTGCGGCGCTTGCCAAGGCTGGTTTTCGGGTCGAACAGCTTGCGCGTCTCTTTCAGTTCGCTGGCGATCTTGCGCCATTGCTTGCGCGTATCCTCAAGCAACCCCCGCAGGTCCTTCTGCTCCTCGCGCAAGGCGGCGTCTTCGCGCCGAATCTCCATTTCCTCAAGCTTGCGCAATTGACGCAGCCGCGTGTTGAGGATCGCCTCGGCCTGCACGTCATTGAGCGTGAAACGCGCGATCAGCTTGGCCTTGGCGTCGTCCTCGTTGCGGATGATGCGGATCACTTCGTCAAGGTTGAGAAAAACGATCAGCAGCCCTGCCAACACGTCGAGCCGTTGGGCGATCTTTTCCAGCCGGTGCGCGGTGCGCCGCTGCAACACATCGCGGCGGTGATCGAGGAACGCGCGCAGCACGTCCTTGAGGCTCATCACGCGGGGCGCGCCGTCGGCGTCGAGCACGTTCATGTTGAGCGACACACGCGTCTCCAGCGCCGTCAGCTTGAACAAACTCTCCATCAGCATCTCGGGTTCGACCGCGCGCGATTTTGGCTCGATCACCAGTCGTATATCTTCGGCGCTTTCATCGTTGAAGTTGCCCAGCAGCGGCGCCTTTTTCGATTCCAGGATTTCGCCCATATGTTCGAGCAGCTTGGTCTTCTGCACCAAGTGCGGAATTTCGGTAACGACGATATGCCAAGTCCCGCGACCCAAATCTTCGGTGTGCCAGCGCGCGCGCACGCGGAAACCGCCGCGCCCGGTTTCGTAGGCTTCGCGAATATTTTCCGGCGGCTCGATGACGATGCCGCCCGTTGGAAAATCCGGGCCGGGGATAATCTTTAGGAGCTCGTCGGTCGTAGCCTTGGCGTTGTCGATCAAAAATACGCAGGCGTCGATCAGTTCGGCAACATTGTGAGGAGGGATGTTGGTGGCCATGCCGACCGCGATCCCGGTGGAGCCGTTGGCGAGCAGGTTGGGGAACGCCGCCGGCAGCACAACCGGCTCTTCCTTGGTACCGTCATAAGAGGAGCGAAAATCGACCCCATCTTCGTCAATGCCTTCGAGCAGCGCCTCGGCCGCCTTGGTCATGCGGCTTTCGGTGTAGCGCATGGCGGCGGGGTTATCGCCATCGATATTGCCGAAATTGCCTTGCCCGTCGATCAGCGGGTAGCGTGCGTTGAAATCCTGCGCCAGACGCACCAGCGCGTCGTAGATGCTCTGGTCGCCGTGGGGGTGGAAGTCGCCCATCACGTCGCCGACGACTTTTGCGCTCTTGCGGAACGCGGCGTCGGCGGTGAGGTTGAGCCGACGCATGGCGTACAAGACGCGCCGGTGCACGGGCTTGAGCCCATCGCGCACATCCGGCAGCGCGCGCGAAGTGATCGTCGAAAGCGCATAGGCGAGGTAGCGCTTCGACAGCGCCTCGCCGATCGGCTCATCTACAATACGCCCGCCTTCGTCGGGGGGCGTTTTTATGTCGTCGGCC
>JBEBIU010000177.1:0-3029 GCA_040080225.1 Terricaulis sp. | reverse complement strand
TCGCGGTCCATCTTGTTGATGAAAGTGGTGATCGGAATGTCGCGCAGGCGGCAGACCTCGAACAATTTCAACGTCTGCGGCTCGATGCCCTTGGCTGCGTCGAGCACCATCACTGCGGAATCCGCCGCCGTCAGCGTCCTGTACGTGTCCTCGGAGAAATCCTCGTGGCCAGGCGTGTCGAGCAGGTTGAACACCAGGTTCTCGTGCTCGAACGTCATCACCGAGGCCGACACCGAAATCCCGCGCTCGCGCTCGATCTTCATCCAGTCCGACTTGGTGCGCCGCGCCGCGCCGCGTGCGGCGACCACGCCGGCCAAGTGAATCGCCCCGCCCGCAAGCAGTAGCGATTCCGTCAGCGTGGTCTTGCCGGCGTCCGGGTGCGAGATGATCGCAAACGTGCGGCGACGTTGCGCTTCGGAGGCGGGGGTGGCGGACATGGGGAAGCGGGCGTTTACGCTGGCTCGGGGCGAGTGGCAATGTTCCTGTCGTCACCCGATCTCGATTAGCCGCCCCGGCCTGCAGCACTATTCGCCGTAGAGCCGCACAGTGGCGCCGACGCCGCGTCGGCGCGTGTTCGCTTCGTAGACCATGCCCACGGATGCTATGTTTCGATCGTCGCCCTCGAGGTCGATGGCGCGCGTGCACTGGCCCGCCTGGACGCGCGCCCGCACTTGGATATCCTGATGGCCGCCATTAGCGAAGTGCACATCGACATCGATGAAATGCACCGGTCGCTCATACACGCAGAGCCGGATGCGATCAAATGGGCGGCCGCCCTCCACTACAATGGTGTCCCGATCGACAGCGTCACGCACGTCGCGCGTGCCTAGCAGCTCCCAATCCCAAGCGAAGGCTGGCGCCGTTAGCGTGGCCGTAGCGATGGCTGCGGTGACAAAGAGCGTCCTGATTTTCATGAGCGATACCCCTTAGCTCGTCCCTCGCGCCGCTCCAGAAAGCACAAATGGGCTGACCTGAATAGTGCTTCGAGCCCCCGCTACTCCACCCGCTCCATCAAAAAATGCCGCCCCAGCTTATCCTCCACCTCCACCACCCAGAGGTCGGGATCGTTAGCGCTGCGTTTACGAATGGCCTCGTCCACGTCCGCCTCGACGTCCCCTAGCGTTCCCGCTGAAAGATCAAGCCACACGCGCTCGCCCTCACCCGCGCGCGCCGGCGCATAGAGCCGCGCCCGCCCATCCATCGTCGCGACTTTGACAAGCACCGCGCCCGCATCCGCGTCGCCCCGGCGCACGACGCCCGCGAACGCCCCGGCGCCCGAAGCGCGGCGGATCAGCGCGCTTGCCCAGAAATCGGTCTTCAGTTCAGCCATCGCCTCCGTCCGTTCACCAGAACGCAACCAGCTTCCTTTAACTAATTTCGCTCCCATGCGCGCCTTTTTCCTTGCCGCCGCCCTGGCGCTGACCACGACCGCCGCTACCGCGAGCGAGCCGCCGAACGCGCGCGCGGCCTTCGTCGAGCGCCGCGGTCTGATCGAATCCGACGCCCAATGCCGGCTCTTCAACCGCGACATGCGTGCCGCGCTTGAAGCGGGCGCAGGCCAAGCCCGCGGCGCGCTGTTGCGCGCCGGCTGGTCGCGCGCGCAACTGGGCGAGCTTGAGCAAGCCGTGGTCGCAGCCGCACGCGCTCGCCGCTGCGACGATCAACGAACGCTCGCCGCCGCAGCCGAAGCACGCACCGGCTTCGCTACCTGGATGCGCTCCAACAGAGTCGACTTCGAAGGTTGGGCGCGAACCTGGTCCACACGCCGCGTGGCCGCCTCCGACGGCTGGCGCTTGCGCCAAGATATCGACACGCCAGCGCGCGCGACATTCGGCATTCGCGAGTCCGGCGGCGCGCGGCGTCTGGTGCTGATGCTGCAGCTGGCTCGCGGCGAAACCCCGCCGGCAACTGCGCACCTGGCCATGCGTGACTCCTCCCGGACAAATGCGCCGGAAATCGCGCTGCAACAACGCATCTCGTTTGGCCTGAATGCCGGCGTGCCCTCGCCGAGCCAAGCCATGCTGAGCTATCCCTCGACCCGCACCAGCGAAAGCACGCCGCGCGGCGCTTCCTTCGCAGTCTTCGCGTTTCCCGATGCAGCGTTCGTCAGCTTGCTCGCGCTCGACCCCCGCGAAAGCGTGGAGATCGTTCTGCAAGGTGCGCGCGGAGCGCGCCGCCTGTTGGTGGAGGTCGGCGACGTCGCCGCAGCACGTTCGTTCCTACTGATTGGTGCTGGCTAAAGCGCGACCAAGACCGGCAAACTCACTCGTATCAACGCGCCGCCTCCGGGCGCTTCGAGCAGAGAGAGTTCCCCGCCATGCAGCGCTGCAAGCGCCCGCACCAGCGACAAACCCAAGCCCGCGCCCTCCTCAGCTCCGCCGCCGCGTTCATAAGGAACGGCCAATCGCGCGCGTTCATGCGCGGGAATGCCCGGTCCGGTGTCCGTCACTTCCAGCACCAGCGAACCGGCGGATATGGCGGCGCTGACCGCCACACGCGCGCCTTCAGGGCTGAATTTCAGCGCATTGCCGACAAGGTTGATGATGATGCGGCGAAGCGCTGCTGCATCGGCGCTGACCATGATCGGCGCTTCCGGCGTGATCATGGCGAGCGCGATCGTCTTTCGTTGCGCCGCATCGGTGGAAAGCCGCACCACTTCTTCAACAAGCGAACGCGCGTCGAAAATCTCGCGCTCAATCGGATATCGCCCGGCCTCGATGCGCGAGATGTCGAGCAGATCGTTGACTAAGCCCAGCAAATGGTTGCCGCTCTTGCGGATAAGGCCGGCGTATTCGGAGTAGCGCTCGTTGATATCGCCGAATAGGCGCCGTTCGATCATCTCGGCGAAGCCCAAAATGTGGGTCAACGGCGTACGCAATTCGTGCGATACTTCCGCGATACGCGCGCCGACATCGGCGGCGATTTCGCCGCCTGGACGCTGACACAGGGCGAGTAATCCCGCAGCATAGGCGATAGCGGCGACCGCGAGCAGCGCTGCAAAAAAGGCAACCGAACCCTCGGGGTCTCCC
>JBEBIU010000084.1:0-13725 GCA_040080225.1 Terricaulis sp. | reverse complement strand
GCTTTGGACTGCCCCTCTTGCGCGTGCTGAGCGCCATCGATCTCCAACACAAGTTTCGCCTTCCTGCACACGAAGTCGAGCGTGTAGCGGCCTTCAGGCGACTGGCGACGGAAATGATGCCCTTGTGTGCGCAACTGGCGCAGCTGGAACCACAGCGCCAGTTCTTGCGGCGTCATTTGTTTTCGGAGCTGCCGGGCGCGCTATGCTCATGCCACCGTTTCCCCACCCGTCATCGCTGGCGCGATGACACCCTCCCCGTGCCGGGGAGGGATAGCCCGCTTCGCAAATTCCAGCACCCCATCCTCCACCGCGCCAAAGCGCATCGCCATGATGTCGTGGGCGTAGCTTTGGTTGAGTTTCCAGGGCGCGGTGTCGGTTTGCTTGGGCAGGGTGTGCGCGACGCGCTGGAAATAGCCGGAGGAGAAATCGACGAACGGGCGCGTCTGCACGCCCTTGCCCGGCGGGCGCGGCGTGACCTGATCGAGACCGTATTCGTCCATGTAGTTGATGACGCGGCAGGAGTATTCGCCGATGAGGTCGGCTTTCAGCGTCCACGACGCATTGGTATAGCCGAACACATTGAAAAAATTCGGCACGCCGGTGAACATGGCGCCGCGATAGACGTAGGCGTCGCCGAACTCGACCTTGGCGCCGTCCACCAAAAGCTCGATCCCGCCGACCATTTGCAGCGCCAACCCAGTGGCGGTGACGATGATGTCGGCTGCGAGTTCTTCTCCCGATGCGAGCTTGACCCCCTTCTCGGTGAAAGATTCGATCGTGTCGGTGACCACCGAGGCGTTGCCGGATTTTATGGCGAGGAACATGTCATTGTCCGGCACCAGGCAGAGCCGCTGCTCCCACGGATTGTAGCGCGGCGTGAAGTGTTTCTCGACCAGCTCCGGTCCAAGTTGATCGCGGATCAGGCCAAGTAGACGATTGCGCGTACGCTGCGGCCGGTTGCGGGCGATGCGGAAGAATAATTGCTGCATGCTCGTTCGCATCAACCGCGTGACGTCGTAGGCAAACTGCGCCGGCAACACGCGGCGTAGCCAATTGGCTACTTTATCCACCGCCGGCAGCGAGATCATGTAGGTGGGCGAGCGCTGCAGCATGACGACATGCGCCGCGCGTTCCGCCATAGAGGGAACCAAAGTCACTGCCGTCGCGCCAGAGCCGATCACGACAACGCGTTTACCGGAATAATCGAGGTTTTCCGGCCAATGTTGGGGATGCACGATGCGTCCCTTGAAGCGTTCGGCGCCTTTGAATTCGGGCGCGTAGCCAGCATCGTAATTATAGTAACCGGCGCATGACATCAGGAAGTTCGCCGTGAAGCGCTGCTTTTGGCCTTGATGCTCGGCTTCGATTGTCCAGCGCGCCGCGGCCGAATCCCACGACGCGCACGTGACCTTGTGCTTGAAGCGGATGTGGCGATCGATCCCGTATTCGCGCGCGGTTTCGTTCACGTATTTCCAGATCGAGGGCCCGTCGGCGATCGCCTTAGGCTCGGTCCACGGTTTGAACGCATAGCCAAGCGTGAACATGTCGCTGTCGGAGCGGATGCCGGGATAGCGGAACAGGTCCCAGGTGCCGCCGATGGCGTCGCGGCTCTCCAGGATGAGGTAGCTTTTGTCGGGGCAGTGCTTACCCAGATGCACGCCCGCGCCGACGCCGGAAAGGCCCGCGCCGATGATGAGGATATCGAAGTGCTTGGGTTGGGGTGAATGCATGCCGTCCATGGCCGCGCATCATGGCGCAAGCGGCGCGCAAAACAATGCCGGACGTGACGGCAAGGGCGCGCGAAGGGCTAGCCGCTCGTCGGCGCCCTTCGCGCCTTGAGTACGGAAAGCGCCAAGCTTAGCAGCAAAGCCGCCGAAAGGGCCCAATTAATCCAGAACCCGGTGGAGACCTGGTCATCGCCAGAACTGAGGATCGGGTTGATCAGCGCGATGCCTTTGCGACCGATTTGCTCGAGCGTCATCACCAGGATCATGAGCGGCAGCATCGCCCGGTAGCGGATGAGCACCACGATCGAGAGCAGAGCGAGAATGAGCAGGCCGAGCCCCCAGGACGCGAACATGAACACGACGACTGAAGCGCCGTACGCTGAAAAACTATCGACCGGGACGCCATCGGCGCTCTGCAGGATGTAGCGGCTTGTGACCCAGGGATTCAGCCCCGCGACGTTGAAGCCCATCACCGTCTTGAGCAAAACGACGGGTGCGAACAGCCAAACCGCCACAACGTGGCCCTGGTAGGAATTGTCGATCCTGCGCGGGAAAATGCGTGAGAGCATGGCCTGAGACTCCGATGCTTATGCGAGAGCAGGTTTCGGATTGTAGCGCCGCGACAAGCGGACATACAGCATCCAGAAAAGCAGGAAAGGCAGCGGCGCGAGCGCAGCAATGTAAAGGATCGGCGTTTCGCGCAGCCATTCTGGAAACATCTGCATCTGCCCGAGAAACAGCGACCCCGAAGCGACGAACAACCCAAAGCACATGCGCCAGACATGCCGCGCGACGCGCTGCGCGCCGGAAATTCCACGGCGCAGCACGACCTTGAGGTCGCCAATCATCGCGATCGTGCACACCAGCGAGAAGACGAAGAATCCCTGCGGCGGGGAGCCGTCGAGAGTTCCTTCCGGCGCTCTCCAAGCCATCCAGCTCAGCGTGTAGATGCTGGCCGCGCCCGCCACAGCAACGCAAAGCCCGACGATTTCCGCGACGCCCACGCCCGAACGCCGCCTCGCCGTCGCCCAACCTGAGGCGATGAGATAGAACGTCACCAGGCCGGCCACGGTCGAGAGCCTGTCATTCAGCAGCGGCGCGACGACGCCGCCAATCCCCGACATGATCAGCATCGAAATGAAGAAGGCGCGGCCAGCGAAGCGGTGCAGCTTTGCTCCCTTGCGGGCGAGCAATGCGGTTGCGCCCGAGACCAGCCCTACTGCGCCGCCCCCAATGTGGAGATAAAGCAGCATGTCCGCGCCGAGCCGCATCCACCAGGGCGCGGTCGCCTCAACTTCCAAACGGTCAGCCCATGCCGGACTGGCGCCCAGCAGCGCCACGGCGAGCACGACTATTCCGCACAGCCCCAGACTGCGCCCCGCGCCAGGGTTGGAATGCGTTCGGTTGGGCATGCGCCTCCTCTACTCGACGACATTATCGAAAGACGATATGCTCCTACGGGACTGGCTGGGCGGCTGAACATGACGCCCGGCGCCAAAAGTTTGATCCCAGGCGACGGAGGCGCGCCCACTCCATGCCGAACGCCACCATCTCCGCCGGCTATCCACGGGCATTGCTGAGCTTCGCCGTCGGCAAAGGCGGCGAGCGCACAGCGCTGCTGGCCGGCGCTGACCTCAGCGAGGACGAGCTTGCTCACCCCGACAATCGCGTTGCGGTCGAGCGCTACGTGGCGCTCATCAGAACCGCCGCACGGCTCACTGGCGATCCCGCCATCGCGCTTAAGTTCGGCGAGGCGGTGCGGATGCAGGAGATTTCCATCGTCGGCCTGATCTGCGAGGCCTGCGAAACCACCATCGATGTCGGCCGCGAGCTGAACCGTTATGCGGCGCTCGTGCTCGACGATGATCGCGGCGAGCCAGCGACGCTAATGCGCGGCGTCTGGAAGGACGGTGGCGTCTGGATCGAAGCGCCTCACGATCTGTTCACCGCCAACCCGCTCATCGCCGAAGCTGAATTCGCGCGGCTAGTTTGGAACGGGCGCGTGATGTTCGCCAATTCAGCTGAGTTCCAGAAGCTCAAATACCCGCGCGTCATTCATTTCATGCACGCCGACCCCGGTTACGCCGATGAATACGAACAGGTGTTTCAGTCGCCCGTGGTATTCAACAGCCATTGGAATGCCATGCAGGTCGATGCGGAGTTCCTGGCGTTGAAGCAGCCGCCCGTGAACCGATACGTGTTCGGCGTGCTGAGCGAGCGCGCTGACGCCCTGCTCAAGAGCCTGCAGGAATCGAAAACCGCGCGCGGGCGCGTGGAAAGCCTGCTCTTGCCGATCCTGCACACGGGCGATGTCAGCATGGATGCGATTGCCGACAAGATTGGCCAAAGCCGGCAAACGCTCTACCGAAACCTACGCCGCGAGGGCGCCACCTTCGAGCAGGTGCTCGACGAGCTGCGCCACAAGATGGCGCTGAATTATCTGGGCGCTCGGAAGGTCTCGGTGAACGAAACCGCCTATCTTGTCGGCTTCTCCGAGCCGGCGGCGTTCTCACGCGCCTTCAAACGCTGGACCGGCCAGAACCCAAGTGCGCTGCGAAGGGGCTGATGACACCGCCCTTCCCTCTCGGCGCGCCTCTGCTACATCCCGGCGCATGATTATCGCCGTCGATGGACCAACCGCTTCAGGCAAAGGCACCGTAGCCGCCGGGCTTGCCAAGCACTACGGACTAAAGCGGCTCGACACCGGCGCGCTTTACCGCGCCGTGGGCTTAGCAGTGCTCGATGCGGGCGGCGATCCTGGAGATGAGGCAGCCGCAGTCGCGGGCGCGCGCGCGCTCGAGCTCGCCGCGATCGACGAACACCGCATCCGCTCCTCGGTTGCCGGGCTTGCCGCTGCGCACGCGGCGGAGCGATCAGGTAGCCCGTAGATTGTGACGCGGCGTCATTTGCAAAAACGGGTGGCAACCCGCCACTTGTATTGTTTAGAGCATGTATGATAATAATACATCCCAGACCAAGTGTTAACGTTGCCGCAAAAAAGTCGTATTGTATAAATACACTCCAAAAAGGCCAGGTCAGAATGGGAGTCGCAGATGACTATGCTTCGGCACTCCTGTCGGTTTTTCAGGGCCCTGGCCGCCTTAGCTACCGCGAAGCGGAGCGACATACCGGCATTCTGCACGCCAAGATCCATGCAATCGCCAACGGAAAGCAGTCCCTGGCGCTGGCCGATCTGGGCGAAACGCTGGCCAAGTTCGAGCGCCTCGATCCAAAGGGACTCGCTGCGGATGTATGGCTGGATCTCTTTGTGGGAGAAAAACGCGCGCAACGGGAACGACTTCGTGGGGGGGAGGTAATGATTCCACTTGAGTCCCTTCTAGCCGGACTTTTCAAGGTAATCGGCTTCCTCATGCCAAGGGGCGGCGGCGGGACTATGTTCATAGTGGCGGGTGCCGGTGCAACCGTGACCGTCGGCCTGCCCCAAATTCACCAGGCGCGCCTCTGGGAACAGGAAGGAGTAATCGCCGATGCTGTCAGCGAAATTGTAGCAGCTGGCGGCATCGATACCAACAATCGGGAGCTCTTCGAACTTCCCCTGGACAGCGCCGCAACCACGCGACTCACAAATCAGGCGCAGGCGATCGCGCTCATCCGGGACGAGATGGGCAGAATCTCGTTGATCCCCGCACCAACACAAACTGGAAATCAGCCTCAGACCAATGGCCACCATAATCAAAGGAGTGGATCGATGACCTTTCAATTGGAGAACCCGAAAACGTGGAGTCGGGTACTTGAAATCGCTACAGGGGGCGGATCAATTGAGGAGATTTGGCTCATGGAAGCGACCTTCAAGTCGAGTGGATCCCGAGTTAGCCCGCCGCGGCGTCATGTGTTGATGGATTCAGGCATGAGCGTGCCGAACTCCAAGCGCCACCAAGAATTCTCGATAACCGTGCCCTCCATCGCCCGATGGCTGGACACAGCGGCCGAAGCATTCGCGGAAAATGGCGCGTCCAACGTGACCATACCCACCACTTCTCAATGGCCCAAATTCAATACGATCCTCAGTGCGCAGCCGATGGCTTATCCCTATCGAGAGAACGCCGGAAAATTCTTTATGGCCTGTTACATTTCCCACTCGAAGGACTTGGTGTCGAACTTTCAGCAAGCGATTAGGATGGAGCACGGGCCCCTCTGCGAGTTGTTCGCGGAAGAGGTTAGGTAAATCGTCGCTCAGGAAATCATGGTGGGGACAGCCCACCCGCGCCACAAGCAGCCATCGACCTCGTGGCAAAAGACAACGGACGTGCTACGTGTCCTAAGCTGGGTGGCCTTAACTTGGGGCGTATTGGGCGTTGATTAGGCTAAGTTGTCTCTTCGGAAGCCACCGGCGCCCCCCTGCCCTGGTTATCGCTATCGATGGCCCCACCGCGTCGGGTAAGGGAACCATCGCAAAGCGACTCTCTGAACGATATGGCCTGAGGAGGCTCGATACGGGGGCGCTCTACCGTGCCGTGGGCCTGGCCGTGCTCGACGCTGGCGGCGAGCCCGCCAACAAGGCCGACGCGGTGCGCGAAGCGATGAACCTCGATCTCAACAGCATCGACGAGGGTCGGATTCGGTCTAGTCAGGCTGGCGTTGCCGCGTCAAAAGTCGCCGCCATACCCGAGGTGCGCGCAATCCTGCTCCGCGCACAACAGAAATTTGCCTTCCAACCCGGCGGAGCGGTTCTGGATGGCAGGGACATTGGCACGGTAATCGTTCCCAACGCCACTGTGAAGTTCTACGTGACAGCAGCATCCGACGTTCGCGCCAAGAGGCGCCTGACCGAACTGCAATCGAGCGGCGAGACGATCACACTGCAGGATCTGGTGACCCAGATCAGAGAACGCGATGAGCGGGATTTCGAGCGAAAAGATGCCCCCCTGGAGTTAGCCCCCGACGCACATTTGTTGGACACCACCCACCTTTCTATAGAGGCTGCCGTGGAGGCTGCCTCTCGCATCGTCGATGAGGCGCTTAGGCGTTAGGGCGCAGACTCAATTGAACCGCTGCGCCAAGCGCCGGATGCGCATGTGCTCGACACGAGTGAATTAAGCATCGACGCGACGATAGAAGCGGCTGTGCGCGTTGTAGAGGCGGAGCGGCTGCTTTGAGGACGCGCGCGTGACCCTGGTGGTTGGACGCCAGGATACCCACACTTGGCGTCTTAACCCGCATACATCGTCCCGGATTCCACGAAGCACAGAGGGTTGCCCCATGGATCGTTGACGTAGAAGGAGCGCTCGCCCCAAGGCTTGACGCTGATGTCGCCGCCTTTGAGGCCGTGCACCATCTCCTCCGACAGGCAGCTGAGCGAGGCGGCGCGGGCGTGGACAGCGTCGAGATCGGCAGTGGCAAAGTAAAGCGCCTTCGCAGCAATGTGCGGATCGGGCGAGGCGACGATCTGAAATGCGACGGGTCCGGCATTGATGTAGAAGCGGTGGCCGGCTTGACCACGCCCCTTCGTGTTTAAGAGGGTTTCGTAGAAACTCTGCGCCGCCGCAAGGTCGCCGACTTCGATGTTCATGCGAAAGAATTGCGGAGCATCCGCCATATCCGTTGTCCCGTTTCATCCCAACCACTTTGGCCGCACGTAAGCCTTACCCAAATCCTTCGCCACCGCTTCGTGCGCAATCGCGCCTTCGTAGACGTTCAAGCCATTCGCCAAATGCGGATCGTCCTTCAACGCTTGCTTGTAGCCCTTGTTCGCCAACGCCAGCGCGAACGGCAGCGTGGCGTTGTTCAGCGCAAACGCGCTCGTGCGCGCCACCGCGCCGGGCATGTTGGCGACGCAATAATGGATGATGCCGTCTACCGTGAACACAGGGTCGCTATGCGTGGTGGCGTGCGAGGTTTCAAAGCAGCCGCCCTGGTCGATGGAAATATCCACCAGCACCGAGCCGGGGCGCATGGTTTTCAGCATGGCGCGGGTGATCAGCTTCGGCGCCGCGGCGCCGGCCACCAGCACCGCGCCGACCACGACGTCGGCGTCCTTGATCGCTTCGGCGATCGCGGCCTTGGTTGAGTACACGGTTTCCAGACGGCCATTGAACTCGCGGTCGAGCTCCTCAAGCCGCGCCGGGTTCTTGTCGAACACCTGCACGCGCGCACGCATGCCCACAGCGATCTGCGCGGCATTGTAGCCGGAAACGCCGGCGCCGAGGATCACGATGTTCGCCGGCTGCACGCCGGGCACCCCGCCCAGCAGCACGCCGCGGCCGCCTTGGGCTTTCTCGAGGAAATGCGCGCCGACTTGGATCGACATGCGGCCAGCGACCTCCGACATCGGCTTCAATAGCGGCAGACGCCCGTCGCGATCCGTCACGGTCTCATACGCGATGCAAGTCGCGCCAGATTTCATCAGCCCTTCGGCCTGTTCGGGATCGGGCGCGAGGTGGAGATAGGTGAAGAGCGTGTGGTGCGCCTTCAACCGCGCAATCTCGACCGCTTGCGGCTCTTTCACCTTCACGATCATCTCGGCTTCGTTGAACACCGCGTCGGCGTTGGGCAGGATTTTCGCGCCGATCTTTTTGTAGATGTCGTCGGAGGCGCCGATGCCCTCCCCGGCCTTGGTCTCCATCAGCACTTCGTGGCCAGCGTGGACCAGCTCTGCCGCGCTTTCCGGCGTCAGGCCGACGCGATATTCATGGACCTTGATTTCTTTCGGGCAGCCGACGCGCATGGGTTCCTCCGGGGCTCTAAGCCAGCAGTCAGCGCCATACTCACCACCTATCCCGGGACGTCGCGCCAGCGGCGGGCCCGGGTTTATGGGCCCCGGAATTCGCTTCGCGAATCCGGGGATGGGTGGGCACGGCTTGGGGTCGTTGGCTCTGGGAACTCAATATCCCATGCTCGGTGCATTTTCTTAGATTTTTCTGCGATCTGCTTGATAGCTACGCCTATTTTCATGCACGGTGACGAGTATGCCGCCAATTTCTCCCACTCCAGACCCCTTCGACCACAAAATCCTGCTCGAGTTGGAACGGAACGGCGCGCTCACCAGCGCCGCGCTGGCCGAGCGCGTGGGGCTATCACCGTCCGCCTGCCACCGGCGGGTCAAGGCCATGGAAGCCGCTGGCATCATCGAGGGCTACGCGGCAATCCTCTCCGAGAAGGCCCTGGGCCGCGGCGCGACCGTGTTCGTGGCGGTGACGCTAGAGAACCAGCGCAGCGAGACCATGGCCGCGTTCGAACGCGCGGTGGCGCTCTGCCGCGAAGTGCAAGACTGCCATTTGATGACCGGGGAGAGCGATTATCTGCTCCGTATCGTCCTCGCCGACGACGACCGCTATGAACGCGTGCATCGCGAGACGCTGTCGCGGCTTCCCGGCGTGCGGCGGCTGGTGAGCAATTTTACCATACGCACGGTGTTCCGGCGCGCGGCGAGCGTGGGGCATTAGCGAGCGAGAGCGGCCATTACCGCTATGAGCTTGGCGGACAGATGATATCATGATATCATCTGTCCATGGCTGATATCCTGATCAGAAAGGTCGATGAGGCGACGAAAGAGTTGCTCCGGCGCCGGGCTGAGCGTCGCGGCAAGAGCCTTGAAGCGGACCTGCGCGAAACACTGGAGCGCATCGCGCGCGAAGAGCCCGAAGCGCCGGACGATCAAGCGCCATTTGGAACATGGCTGGTGGCGATTAGCAGACCAGGCATCGATCTGGATGAGGCGCTGTCTGAGCTTCGTTCAGCGACCGTGCGTCCGATCGACTTCTGAGCGGATCCAGCCATGATTTTGGTAGACACCAACGTCATCTCCGAATTGCTACGCCCCTCGCCCACGCCAAATGTCGTCAGTTGGCTCAACGCGCACTTCCCGGGATGTGCGTTATCGAGTGTGTCTATCTTTGAATTGAGCGAAGGCGTTACGCGGATGTCTGAGGGCGCGAGACGAGACTCTCTTCACGCGGCGATCACGAGGTTGGTGCGCCGTTTCGGCGCTCGCATCTATGCATACGATACCCAGGCCGCCTACGCTTCGGCGGAACTCGCCGGGCGCGCGCGCGCACTAGGACTTGGGTTACATCAAATTCCGGCCAAGGTCATCGACCTCCAGATCGGTGGCATAGCCTTGGCGTACGGAATGGAATTCGCCACGCGCAACTTTCGGGATTTCCACGGGACTGGCCTGACCTTGGTGAATCCGTGGGACACCTGAACGCACGAGGAAGCACCATGTCCACCCCCACCACCTTCCCCGTCCCGCCCGACTGGGCCCGCCGCGCCCATGCCGACGATGTGCGCTACCGGGCCATGTACGCCTCTTCCATCGCCGACCCGGAAGCGTTCTGGGGGATGCATGGGCAGCGGCTGGATTGGATCAAGCCCTATACGAAAGTGAAGGACACCAGCTTCGCCGAGGCGGATTTCCACGTCCGCTGGTACGAGGACGGCGTGCTCAATGCTTCGGTAAATTGCCTCGATCGGCACTTGGAAGAGCGCGGGGATCAGGTCGCGATCATCTGGGAGGGCGACAATCCGGAAGACTCGCTCGAAATCACCTACAAGGAATTGCACGAGGAAGTTTGCCGTTTCGCCAACGTGCTCAAGCGCCGCGGCGTGAAAAAGGGCGACCGCGTCACGATCTACATGCCGATGATCCCTGAGGCGGCGTGCGCGATGCTCGCGTGCGCGCGCATCGGCGCCATCCATTCGGTGGTGTTCGGCGGCTTCTCACCCGAAAGCCTCGCCAGCCGCATCAAGGATTGCGATTCCAAATGCGTGATCACCGCCGACGAAGGCGTGCGCGGCGGCAAGATCATTCCGTTGAAGCGCAATGTCGATGCGGCTTTGGAGCATGCGCCCGGGGTGGAAAACGTCATTGTCGTATCCCGCACCGGCGCGGACGTTCCTATGAACGAAGACCGCGACGTGATGTACGAGGCGGAAGCCGAGCACGTCTCCGACGAGTGCCCGCCAGAACCCATGAGCGCGGAGGACCCGCTGTTTATCTTGTACACCTCGGGCTCGACCGGAAAGCCCAAAGGCGTGCTGCACACCACGGGCGGCTACATGGTCTACGCCGCGATGACGCACCAATACGTGTTCGACTATCACGACGGCGACATCTATTGGTGCACGGCCGATGTCGGCTGGGTGACGGGGCACACCTATATCGTCTACGGGCCGCTCGCCAACGGGGCGACCACTCTGATGTTCGAGGGCGTGCCGAACTACCCCTCCTCTTCGCGCTTCTGGGAAGTGATCGACAAGCACAAGGTCAACATCTTCTACACTGCGCCGACGGCGCTGCGCGCTTTGATGCGCGAGGGCGATGCGCCCGTGAAGCACACCTCGCGCGCGAGCCTGCGTCTGCTCGGCACGGTCGGCGAGCCGATCAATCCGGAGGCGTGGCTCTGGTATCACCGCGTCGTCGGCGAGGGTCGCTGCCCGATCGTCGATACCTGGTGGCAGACCGAAACCGGGGCGGCCCTGATCACGCCATTGCCGGGCGCTACGGCGCTGAAGCCGGGTTCGGCGACGCGGCCGTTTTTCGGCGTGCGGCCGGCTTTGGTGGATGAAAAAGGCGCACTGCTCGAAGGAGCGGCCAGCGGCAATCTTGTACTACTGGATTCTTGGCCCGGGCAGATGCGCACCGTCTATGGCGACCACAAGCGCTTCTTCGAGACGTATTTCAGCACCTATCCCGGCATGTATTTCACCGGCGACGGCTGCCGCCGCGACGAAGATGGCTATTACTGGATCACCGGGCGCGTCGACGATGTGCTCAACGTGAGCGGCCATCGCCTCGGCACCGCCGAGATCGAAAGCGCTTTGGTGGCGCACACAAAAGTGGCTGAAGCTGCCGTCGTAGGCTATCCGCACGATATAAAAGGCACGGGGATTTATGCATACGTGACGCTCAATGTTGGCGAAGCAGGCGACGAAACGCTGGCGAGCGAACTCAAGACATGGGTGTCGCGCGAGATCAGCCCCATCGCCCGCCCCGACGCAATCCAGTTCGCGCCGGGTCTGCCGAAAACGCGCAGCGGCAAAATCATGCGGCGGATATTGCGCAAGATCGCGGAGAATGAGCTTTCAAATCTCGGTGACACCTCCACGCTCGCTGACCCGGGCGTGGTGGAGGATTTGGTGCGGAACAGAATTGGGTGAAGCGCCGGAGCGATTGCGCCTACAGCAGCTCGCGCACGCTTTCCTTTGGCCGGCACAGCCGTGTGCCCTTCGGCGTAATCACGAACGGGCGCTCCACCAGCACCGGATGCGCAACCATGGCGTCGAGCAGTTTCGCGTCGCTCACTTTCGGATCGCGCAGACCAAGTTCCTCGGCCTCTGCGGCTCGCGTCCGCAAAGCTCCGCGCGCGCTAACGCCAGCATCGGCGAACAATTTCTTCAGCTGCGGCTTAGTCCAGCCGGTCTTGAGATATTCGACAATCTCAGGCTTGTGGCCGGCGGCTTCGATCATTTCCAGCACTTGGCGCGAGGTGGAGCATTTTGGGTTGTGGTAGACGGTGACAGGGGTTTTCATAATCCACTTCTCTATCGGCGCTTCATCGTCAACAGGACCGCGAAGGCCCGTTGATCCTTCTTCGGGGCCGTCCGCAAGGCAGCAACGGCGTCTTCAGAGTTTTGGATGATCTGTAGCGCCTGCGCGCGCGTATATCGGGTGTCTGGATCGTAGTCGGCGCGGTGTCTCTCTTCCTGCAGCAGAACAAATTGGTCGGCGGCGATCACCACGTGCACGTG
This sequence comes from Terricaulis sp., assembly GCA_040080225.1. Classification (GTDB taxonomy): domain Bacteria; phylum Pseudomonadota; class Alphaproteobacteria; order Caulobacterales; family Aquidulcibacteraceae; genus Vitreimonas. Next base: position 1,288 of record JBEBIU010000084.1, on the reverse strand, counting down.
AAAACCAAGCGCCGCAGCTTGAACACAAGCATTCTTCGCGAATCCGTGCTCCAAGGCACGATAGACCTGCGACCACGCACCATCCGACCTGGCGTCGCCGGTCCCGACGAACAGATCCGCGCAATTTCGGGCCAATGCATGAAACAGCGCGTAATACGCCGTGCTGACCGCTCGCCTCAGTTCAGCCTGGCGAGGTTTCTTTGGATTGGCCCTCGCCAATCGGCGTGCGGTCGCGATCAAGTCATCCGCAAGGAAGCTCACCTACGGGCTGTCAGGTAAAAGATGGCGCACGTGCGGAAACCGTCGTTCGCCCACGCCAAGCAATGCTTTCCTCAGCACATCCACCAGACCAAGAGACACATCCGGGGGAAGTGGTGGCGCGCCCGCACGATAGTGAATGTCGATAAACAAGACTGGCAACCCGTCGTAGTGCCGGCCCGCGGCGATCGTAGCGCCCTCGAAGCCAAACGCTTCCAGGCGGTCCCGCAAGACCTCCCTCACCGCAATTTCCGCAGCACCCTCTATGTCAGAGTCCAAATAGGCCATGTCCGGCGCAGATTACCGCGAACCTTTCGTCGAATCTAGCGCTCAATCCTTCGCCCGCTCCACGTAGGAGCCATCTTCCGTCGAGACGATCACCCGCGTGCCTGGCCCGATGTGCGGCGGCACCATGGTCTTTACGCCGTTGGTGAGCATAGCCGGCTTGTAGGAGGATGAAGCGGTTTGGCCCTTCACCACCGGCTCGGTGGACTCGATCGTCAGCGTCACCCGCGGCGGCAATTCGATCGACAGCGCCTGGCCTTCGAACATGGTTAGATGGACTTCCATTTCCGGGGCTAAATAATCTGCTGCGTCGCCGACCATGTCGCGGGTGAGGTGCACCTGCTCGTAGTTTCCGGGGTTCATGAATACGAGGCCGGAATCGCCGTCGTCGAACAGGAACGTGTGCTTCACTTCCTCGACGAACGCCTTCTCCAAGCCGTCGGTGGTCTTGTGGGTTACGGTGGTCTTCACCCCGTCGATGATGCGGCGCATGACGATGGTGGTCGTCGGCGTGCCCTTGCCGGGACGATAGGTTTCGTGGCTCATCACCACGTAGAGTTTGCCGTCCTCGTGCTCGAGCACGTTGCCTTTGCGCACGTCGCTGGCGATGACTTTAACCACGTAAACCTCGCTTGTGCGCCGTTTCTGGCGCGCTGGCCCTGTATGAAGGATGGGGATTTGGCGGCTCTCTTAGCGATGTTTCGGGCGAAGGCCAAGCGCGGGCGCTCAACCTTCTCCCTTGCGG
>JBEBIU010000176.1:0-3039 GCA_040080225.1 Terricaulis sp. | reverse complement strand
TCCGCGCGCGGTGACGATGGCGCGCGCGGCGTGCATGCCGTGGATGTCCTCGGGGCTGGTTTCCTCACGCACCAGAATGACGGCGACATTGTCAGCCGCGAGCCGTTCGGCTTCGTCGGAATCGAACACCACGACACCCACCGCCGCGCCCGGGGAAGCCGGCAAACCCTTGCAGACGATGTCGCGTGCATAACCCGCGGCGATGGTTGGATGCAGCAATTGATCGAGTGCTGCCGCATCGACACGCAGCACCGCTTCGTTGCGGGTGATCAAACCTTCGCTGGCCATATCGACGGCGATCCTGAGCGAGGCCTTCGCCGTGCGTTTGCCGTTCCGGGTCTGCAGCATATAGAGCGTACCGCGCTCGATGGTGAATTCGAGGTCCTGCATGTCGCGATAGTGCGCTTCGAGTTTCTGATAGACCGCCACCAGTTCCGCGAACGCCGCCGGCATCGCTTCCTCGAGCGAGAGCCCGTGCTCTTTCATCTCCAGGCGCGCGGCCTTGGTGAGCGAACGCGGCGTGCGGATGCCGGCAACCACGTCCTCGCCCTGTGCGTTGATCAGGAATTCGCCGTAGAACTTCTTCTCCCCGGTCGAGGGATCGCGGGTGAACGCGACGCCGGTGGCCGAGGTCTCGCCCATATTGCCGAACACCATGGCCTGTACGTTGACGGCTGTGCCCCAGCTTTCAGGAATATTATTGAGCTTGCGATAGGTGATGGCGCGCTGGTTCATCCAGCTTGCGAACACAGCGCCGATCGCGCCCCAGAGTTGTTCCTTGGGATCGGCGGGAAAGGGCTTGCCCAGTTCGCGTTGCACGGCGCGCTTGTACTCGCGCACCACCTCGCGCCAATCCTCAGCGTTGAGTTCGGTGTCGGACTTGTATTCGTTGGCATCCTTGTGAGCGCCGAGGATTTCCTCGAAGGCCCCGTGCTCCAGTTCGAGCACGACGTTGGAATACATCTGGATGAAGCGGCGATAGCTGTCATAGGCAAAGCGCGCATCGCCGGAGAGCTTGGCCAAGCCTTCCACCGTTTCCTCGTTGAGCCCGAGATTGAGCACCGTGTCCATCATGCCAGGCATCGAGGCGCGAGAACCGGAACGAACGGAAACCAGCAACGGATTGGCGGGATCGCCGAATGACTTGCCGGACTTTTTCTCAAGCGCTGCCAATGCTGCATCGACCTCGCGCGCAAGCCCCGCTGGATAGGCGCGACTATTCTTGTAAAACTCGGTGCAGACTTCCGTACTGATGGTGAAGCCCGGAGGCACTGGCAGCCCAAGCTTTGCCATCTCGGCAAGGTTCGCGCCCTTGCCGCCAAGCAGCGCCTTCATCGACGCATCGCCCGCGCTTTCGCCGGCGCCGAAGGAATAGACGTGGGTCATTTTTCGCTCTCTTCGCGACACGCGCCCCGCTCCCCCTCGATGGGGGAGCTGTCGGGGCGCAGCGACGACTGAGGGGGTGAGGCCCGCTGTGACGAAAGAGAAGCCTCCGGAGGCTCATCTCCATCACCAGCACGCGCACCCCCTCCGGCCGCTGCGCGGCCACCTCCCCCATCGAGGGGGAGGTGGGCGTTTTGTTCGGTTACCTCGCGCAAGCGCCTGTCGCGCCACCGCGCCATTCGAGGCGCTGCATTCGTGTGCGCCGCCGCGTCATAAATAGTGCGCCAGACGCCATCTTGTTCGCGCACGGTCTCGAAATTCCAGAACCTCAAAACCCTGTAACCTTGTTGAGTCAGCCACGCCGTTCGCTCGGCGTCGGTCTCAACAATGTCCGCATCAGAGTGCTGCGCGCCGTCAACCTCGATCACAAGCCGCGCCGGATGAGAAACAAAGTCGATCACGTATGCCCCGAATGGGCTTTGCTTGCGCCAATTCAGCGCCGCCAATTCGCCTTGGTGCAGCAGCCGCCACATGATCTTTTCGTGTGGCGTCATTTCGGCGCGCAACTCCTTTGCACGCCGCTTCACCCAACGCACGCGCCCCTCACCCCCTGCCCCCTCTCCGCAAGGGAGAGGGGGTGCGCTGGCGCGAGCGCGCTTCATCCCTCGATCTTCGAAAAATCCGCCACGGCGGACAATGCTTCGCGGAACCTCGTGAGCAGCAGAAGGCGATTCCGCCGCACGCTCGCATCCTCGGAATTGACCAGGACTTTCTCGAAGAATTCATCCACCGGCGCGCGCAGACCGCTCAGCGCCTTCATGGCGGCGGCGAAGTCCCCTTTCTCAACAGCCACGCGTGCGGCGGGAAGCGCTGCTTCAAGCGCGGCGTGTAACGCCTCCTCGGCGGGCTCGGCGAGTTTGGCGGAATCCACCACGCCGCTGCCCTCCTCCGCCGACCACTTCCCCTTCTTCTCTTCCGCCGCGAGGATGTTAGCCGCGCGCTTGTAGCCGCTAAGCAGGTTCGCGCCGTCTTGGGTTTTCAGAAACGCATCCAGCGCTTCGACGCGCGTGACGATGCGCACGAGATCGTCATCGCCGAGTGCGAACACAGCATCGACGAGATCGTGGCGCTTGCCTTGGTCGCGGAGCTGGACTTTGAGGCGGTCGGCTAGAAAGGCGAGGAGGTCAGCCAAAACGAACGCGTCAGTTTGACTCGACCTCGTTTGATTCGGAAAAACGCTATCCATCCACTCTCGAAAACAAGCCCCCACGGCAATACGAACGCCCGCAGCGCGTACGATGCGTACAACCCCTAACGCGGCGCGTCTAAGCGCATAAGGATCAGATGATCCAGTAGGCCTTTCATTTGCGACGACCCAAAACGCAACAAGCGTATCGAGTTTGTCCGCCAGCGCGAGAGTCACCGTGACGGGATCGCTTGGCACGCGGTCGTTAGGGCCGAGGGGGCGGTAATGATCTTCGATGGCTAGCGCGACCTGCTCCCCCTCGATGGGGGAGCTGTCGGCGCGCAGCGACGACTGAGGGGGTGAGGCCCGCGATGACGAAAGAGGAGTCTCCGGAGGCTCATTTTTCACTACCGAGCGCGCACCCCCTCCGACCGCTGCGCGGCCACCTCCCCCATCGAGGGGGAGGCGGG
>JBEBIU010000175.1:0-3047 GCA_040080225.1 Terricaulis sp. | reverse complement strand
CCGCTTGGTGTTCGTAATCGACATCCAGGTTGGCCGGAGGGCCGCCATGGGTGGCGTAGGTGCCGCCCGGCGCCATGAAATAACGATAGCCCACATCGAGGTCGAGGTTATCGGTCAACGGCGCAGCCAATCCGACCATAGCTTGATAGGCGAGCATGGTGTCTTGGTCATCGATGCCGAATGCCGAACCATCGATTGAGTAGCCATTGATGCGGGCCGCGCCGACGCCAACGCCGACATAAGGCTCAACGCCGCCGCCGCGGTTGAAGTCATAAAACAAATTGGCCATTGCAGACCAAGCGTGAACATCGCCATCGACGATATCCGCCAAGCCGCCATCCTCTAATTGGTTGAAACGGTGGCCAAGCTCACCCTCGAAACGCAAGCCATTTTCGAACGCGTAGCCGAGTCCGAGATGTTGGGTCCAATCGGAATCCAAATTGACGCTCGGGCCGCCATCGGGTTCTGCTTGGCCGTCGATCGCCCAACCAGCGTCCGCTCGACCGTACCAGCCCTCCGTTGCGCTGGCGACGCCAGCTGTACCCGTCAACAAGGCCGCCAGGGCCATGGTCTTGGTGATGCGCGATTTCATGTTCACCCCTCTCAAGTGATTTCCCCTGCACTCAAACGGGCCAGGACAACCCATCCAAACGCAAACAACCAAACTGCCAACGCCGCTAATCGCGGCCAGCCTGTCTACCATTACCAGGCTGACCTTTCACGGAAGCCGACTCCCTGGCCAATAATGCGCAATCTTGGCGCCCGCGATTAACAAAGTCCACCTAGGCTCGCCGCCAATCCAGCTTTTTTCCTGCGATCGTGGGTTTTTTGCCGCCCTTACAAAAAGTTGAGGGGCCGCGCTCATTGTCGCGCGGCCCCTGCGTCCCCCGTGCTACCCCTAACGCGCCGGTAGAGCCAGCCTTGGCTCCAACCGCGCGCCCCGCTAGTCAATCTCTGCCCGAGGACCCTAGCTCGGCGTCTCCTTTCGAACACCCGCCACAAGCATCTCGCGGGCGCATTTTTGCCCGATTGTTGCCAAGCCGTCACAGACGCGCGCGCGCCGCCTCAAAAGTCAGGCAGTTTCGGCGGAAACCCGGTCGGCATGTCGCTTGCGACCTTCAGCGGAAACCGCGCCGGCCTTTTTTCCAAAAACGACGTGACGCCCTCGGCGGCGTCCGCGGAGGCGCCCCGCTCCACCATCAGCCGGCTTTCCATCCGATGCGCCTGTATCGGATGCTGCGCGCCCAACATTTCAAGCACCATATGCCGCGCCAACGCCACCGATACCGGCGAGGTGTTGTCTGCGATCTCCCGAGCTAGGGCGATCGCCGCCGGGAGCAGCGCTTCCGGTTGGTGCAGCGAGCGTACAAAGCCGCGTTCCTTGGCTTCGTCGGCGGAGAACACGCGCCCACTCATGAACCATTCGAGCGCGGTGGAAACACCTACCAAACGCGGCAAAAAATAGGACGAGAGCGTCTCCGGCACGATCCCTCGCCGCGTGAACACGAAACCGAATTTCGCAGCCGTGGAGGCGAGCCGCATGTCCATGGCGCAAAGCATGGTGGCGCCGACGCCGACAGCCGCGCCATTCACCGCCGCGATCACCGGTTTCAGAGATCCATAGATGCGCAGCGCGACCACGCCGCCGCCGTCGCGGTGGCCGCCGACGGCGTCACCAGCGCCGTGCGCCGCGGCGCGTTTGTCATAGTCAAAGGTGTCGCCGCCAGAGCCGAGATCGGCGCCGGCGCAGAAGGCCCGCCCGGCGCCGGTCACCACTACGGCGCGCACATCGTCGTCAGCATCCGTGGCGTCGAAGGCGGCGAGCAGATCGCGGATCATGGGGCCGTTGAATGCATTCATCCGCTCGGGGCGGTCGAGCGTGAGCGTGGCGATCCCGTCGGCGACGACGAGTTGGAGGGTGGTGAAATCGGGCATGGGCGCTCTTCATGGACCGTCTCATGGACCGCCGGCCTTGTGCGGCCTTCGACAAGCTCAGGCTGACGAAGTCTGGCGTCACGCTGAGCCTGTCGAAGCGCGATGTCGAGCACCAGGCCGGCTTCAGATCAAAGCCGCAACAGCTCCACCTCCGCCGCTTGATATGGGTCGAGCCGGTACATCGTCTGGCGGTGGATGGCCACCAGCGCGCCCTCGCCCCAATCCTCGATCAGTTCGGCATCGTCGCGCTCGCGTGCGGCCCATTGCGAACCGTCCTCGCAGAGCAGCACCTTGCCCCGCGCCAATACCGAATCGATTGTCGAAACCGCGCCCGATTGCGCGCCCGCGCCCAAACCGACTCGAAAAACCGAAAGAATCGCGTCACGCTGCGCCAGCGATAGTCGGCTCCATTCGAGCCGATCAAAAATCTCAGGCCCTAAGAACGCGGCCAGAGCGTCGTTGTGCGTCATCCCGGTCCCCACCGAATCGAGCCTCCAAGAACGACTGATTTGGTTTCCGAGACGTTACTGCCCCTTACAGCTGAAGCCGCCAGATGAAGTCGCGGTCCGCAGTGTTTCCGACCATGAATTTGTGTTCGCCTATCTGTTCGAAACCATAGCGGCGATAGAAGGCTTGCGCGCGCGTGTTGTTCTCCCAAACGCTAAGCCAAAGCGCATTCGCGCCATCGCCCCGCGCCCAGTCGAGCATAAGCTGCATCAGCGTCTGCGCCACGCCCGCGCCCTTGGCCTGGGCTGCTACGTAGAGGCGATAGAGTTCGCGATCGCGCGGGGCGTGCTCGACCTTAATGTCCACCGGACCCGCTTGCGCGTAGCCGATCAGGTCCGCGCCCTGCAGAGCCAGCCACGTGGCGACCTCGGGATCCTCAGTCTCCGCACGTTGGATCGCTTCGCCATAGGACTTGGCGAGATAGGCTTCGAGGTCTTCCGGCGGATAGAGATGGGCGAAGGTTTGGCAAAACGTCATTGCCGCAAACCGCGCAAGCGCGGCGGCGTCGGAGGACACGGCGGGGCGGTAACAGATCCCCCCTCCCCCCACCGGCCGCTCCGCGGATGGGATCGCGGAGCGATCCCGAGCCGGGGAGGGGGTTAGGG
>JBEBIU010000005.1:0-58432 GCA_040080225.1 Terricaulis sp. | reverse complement strand
GCATATGCGAGCGCTCCCTCGCGCTCTTATGACGCCAGCGTCGCTATCTGCACGGCGCCCTGCGCCATGTAAACGGCAACGGCGACCGTGAGGGCCGCGCCGATCGTCATCTCGAGAAAAGTCACCAACTTACGCATGCAGCGTTCCAGGTTGCGCAAACAAAGTGCGTCTGCGCGCTCCATGTAGGGCAAGCGTGCGACACGAAAATGGCGCCGCGAACAAAAACACCGCGACATGACCATGATTTCACGCGCGGCGTGCAAATCAGTTGCGCCGAAACACCAGCGACAAATTATTTGCCGGCATATCGACGATTTCCTCTAACGTGAGCCCTCGCGAACACGCCGCCGCATCCACCGCTTCGAGATCACGCACGCCGAAACGCGGATCGCGTTGTTTGAGCCAGACGTCGAATGTCTCATTCGATGGCGCGGCCTGGACCCCGCAGCGTCTGTAGGCGCCGTACGTGTACAAGACGCCGCCTGACCTCAATATTCGCTCGGCGCCCGCCATCAGGCCGAGCGTCGCCTCCCAAGGCGCGATATGGATCATGTTGATGCAGACCAGCGCGTCGAATGGCGCTTCTGCCTCAACGCCCCAGACGGGCTCCGCCACATCGATGGCGCGCGGCGGCGCCACATTAGGCAAACGCTCCGCCTCGGCCCACGCGGCGATGCTGGCGCAGGCGTCCAGATCTGGATCGCTCGCCGCCCAATTCCAGCCGGGCATAGTGCGCGCGAAGAACATGGCGTGTTCGCCGGCGCCAGCAGCCACCTCCAGCACGCGCGCCTCCGCCGGCAGCACGCGCTGCAGCACGGCCAGGATCGGCTCACGGTTGCGAGCAGTCGAAGGAGCAGTGTGGCGGCGGTCCATGGCGCCAGAATGGGTGACTGCGGGCGTTTTCGCTATAGTGTCCGCCCCATGGCTGAGGCTCCAATTCCAGTCCGGATTCCGGCGCTTGAGTGGCGCGCGCCGGCGTTCTTGTGGATACCTGCCGGGCTTGCCCTGTCGATCGGCTGGCCGGCAGCGTTATTTCCCTCAAGTCCCAACCTTCGCCAGCTGGCCCTGGTGGGCGGCGCTAGCGTGTTTGCCCTGGCGATGACGGGTCTTTGGCTGCGCTGGATGATCCGCGGGGCGCCGAAAGCGCGCCGCGTCATTGTCCGCCACATCGTCGTTTGGGGGGCGGTAGTATCCGCAGCGGCGCCGTTTGCGCTGACGATGGCCGCCGCGGCCCCCCTCGCGCCGGCCGGTAACGGCAGCAATCTGTCTTTCGGCGCCGTGCTGTCCATGGTTCCGCTATCGCTTCTGTTGGGGCTTCCAGCGGCGCTCGTCTCGGGGAGCATATTCGCACTAGTGGCGCTCATCCACCCAAGCCGACGCACCCCGCGCTAGAGGTCAAAGTTGCGCCCACATGCGCAGCAGGCTGGAGATCGATTTGTCTAATTGCAATAACTCGTCGCGCTCGGCGCCGCCTTGACTCAAACCTGCCCGTAGCACCGAAAGGTCGAACAATATCTCGCGCTGCGCCGCATCGGGAACCAGGCTCTGGATCCAACCGACCGCCGCCAAGCGCACGCCTCGGATCACTGGAGCGACGCTGTGGATCGATCCAGCGGGATAGAGAATTGCATCACCGGCCTCGAGCCCGATCTCCTGCTCACCTAACGCGCCTTGCACGATCAGTGCGCCGCCTTCGTAGTCGCTTGATTCAGTCAAGAACAAAGTGAACGCGAGATCGGTCCGCAACCGACCATCGCCTTGCCCCATCAGCGCATCGTCGGTGTGTGCGCCATAGGTCATGCCTGGCTCGTAGCGCGAAAACAGAATGCGGGAGAAGCGCGCCGGGCGGGCGGCGATTTCGAACAGGGGATGACGCTGTAGCGCTTCCTTCACAAAATGCCCTAGAGCGAGTACTCGCGAGTCTTCGCCCGAAGCCTGCAAATTGTGTTTCTGAGCGCGCGCAGTTGCGCCCGCGGTCGCTTTGCCTGGCGACCAGGCGCACGCCTGCAGCTCGGCGCGCACCCGCGCCACGTCTTCCGCATTGAAAACCGACTGGAGGATGAGGCTCATGGAAATTTGTTATTGCGAATGACTCGCACCTAGTCCAGGCTGCGGATCGAACGAGGTGTGCGGCATGATTAGCTGGAAATACAAGCTCTGGCATACGGCAGGGACAGCCGCTGCGTTGGGTCTGGCGGCGTGCGGCGGTGAGGCCGGCGAAAACGGAGCGAGTCAGGGCGAAGCTGGCGAGTCCGGCGGCGTTGCTTCAGCGACTGTTGCGGCGGCGGGCGGTGAGCACGGCGAAGCCGGCGTCGCCAACGCTTATGCAGGCGTCGAGGGCGCCCAGCGGACCGCGCTGCGGCTCCAACACCTGAAGGGCTTTGTGCTGGTGGCCGAGCGCGTGGCAGCGGATGCGCCGGCAGATGCTGCGGTGCTGGTCGGGCAAGGATTGCTTGAGGTCTACGATCCCGCCCCAGATCAGTTTGGCGGTCTCGACACCGCAGCCCTACGTGCCGCTGGGGCCGGCGGGACACCGCAGAACCTGCGCACCGCAGCGCACGCGCTCGACGCCGCGCGTCCAGCCGACGCCGATCACGCAGCGCTCGCGGTCAGCATGATCGACATCGCCACCGGCCTCTATCAGCATGTAGATCAAGACGGCGCCGTCGATCCTATTGAGTACCAACACAGCTTGGGCGCGGCGCTCTCGGCGCGAGACGCGTTGTCGGGCGGGCGACAGAAACTGCGCGCACGCAACGCCCGCGCTTATGACGAGGCGCTTACCGAGATCGAGCGGTTCGTGGCGCTGTGGCCAGGCGCCACCGCGCCCGAGCACCCTGCCCCTTACCGCGACCTGCTGGCCCAAAGCTCGCGGGTGCGCTTGGCGCTCTCGCCGCTACTTTTCTAAACAACAAGCGGCCCGAGCTTGGACCGGAACTGCCCGCGCAGCAGCAGCACGCAGAAGCACATCTGCGCGAACACCGATGCAACCGACAACAGCCAAACCGTATGCAGGCTGAAGAATGGCTGCGAAGTGAGCCAGATCGCCGGCGCCGCGAATGTGATCAATCGCGTCGCGCTCGCCAATAAGGAAGGCCGCGTGTCGCCGAGCCCCTGGAACATGCTCGAGCAGGTGAACACAATGCCGCTGGCGACGAAATTCCAGGAAATGACGCGCAAATAGTCTTCGGCCACCGCCAACGCATCGCTATCGTCGGTAAACGGGCGCAGCAGAAGATCGGGCCGCCAATGCACAAAAGCGGTCATCGCCAGCATAAGCGCCGCGCTGATCAAGGCGGTTTGTTTGAAGGTCTCGCGCACGCGCGCTGCGTTGCGTGCGCCGAAATTTTGCCCCGCCACTGGGCCGGCGGCGAACGCCACCGCCATCACCGGCAAAAACAAGGATTGCATGATGCGCGAGCCGATTCCGAAACCTGCCTGTGCGTGGGGCCCCACATCGCGGATCACCCAATAGACGACGCCGAAGATGACGAACATCAGGAGAAACTCGGCGGCCGCCGGTGCGCCCACGGCAACGAGCCGCCCCCAAGACGCCATGCGCGGCCTCATTCTCTCCCAGGAGTAACGCATCGCCTTCTGCACACGAGGGAACAACAAAAATTGAGCGAGGCAGCCGAAAGCTGCTGCAATCGTGCTCGCCCAACCTGCCCCAGCCACGCCGAGCGGTGCGTCGGTAAACCAACCTGCAATGAGCACTGGCGCCAACGCCGCGTTTATCAACACCGACACCGTCTGCACCACCATCGGTGCTCCGACGATGCCGGCGGCGCGCAATGCAGCCCCGACAGCCGCCGATGGGAACATCAACGCCAGCCCAGGCGCGAACGCGAGCAGGTAGGCGCGGCCCGCCGCGTCGGTGGCCGCATCAGCGCCCACCACCGCAATGGCTTCGCCGCCAAACAGCGCTAACACCGTCATGGTGACGATCGCAAATGCGAACGAGAGCGATAAAGCCTGGTTGCTCGCGAGATTTGCGCCGTCTTCGTCCTTGGCGCCGATAGCTTGCGCAATGATCGCCATCGCGCCCACCGCGATCACCTGGGTCATGCCCATCACGAGGAAAAAGGCGGACCCCGCCGCGCTTACGCCTGCGATCGCGGCGCTGCCGAGTCGCGAGACGAAATATAGATCGACCAGAAAATACAGGGTCTGAAACACCAGCCCCAACGCGATGAAAGCCGCCATATTGAGCAGGTGGCCAGTGATCGAGCCTTGGGTGAGGTCTTTCTGCATGCGCGCCGAGGGACCCTGCTCCGGGGGCTGGGTCAAGGGCAAAGAAAGCCCGGCGCGGACATTTTTTGCGAAGAGTAGTTCGTTTCAAACACGGATTGCCGACGCCAGCGCCCGTGCGGCCTTCGATAGGCTCAAGCTGACGCAGAAGGGCGTCACGTTGAGCTTGTCGAAACGCGACGCCGGGAACCGGAAGGCCGCCGATGCACACCCACAATTCGCAGCTCATTGAAGCGACTTCATCTCAATCTTCTTTTTTGTGGCTGTTTGGGCCGGCCGCATGGATTGCGACGTCGCGCAGGGAGACGTACAGACGCAAACCCTGGTCGCCGGGCGCCGCCTTAAGCGAGACTGACTATGAAACGACTTGTCTTTGCCCTTAGCGCAAGCCTGCTGCTAGCGTCGTGCCAGACCGTCGCGCCGCACCAGGCGTCGATGGAGCGCTTAGGCGAAAACAAGCTCGATTGGCCGCAACAAGAGAGCGACCTCGCGCCGGACCCGGCCGTGCGCTACGGGCGACTGCCCAACGGCATGCGCTATGCAATCATGGCGAACCAGACGCCGTCCAGCGCCGCATCTTTCAGGCTGCGGTTCGACGTGGGTTCGCTGGCCGAGCAAGACGATCAGCGCGGGCTCGCGCACTTCCTTGAACATATGGCGTTCAATGGCTCTGAGAATGTCCCCGAAGGCGAGATGGTGCATGTTCTTGAGCGCCATGGCTTGGCGTTCGGCGCCGACACCAACGCCAGCACCTCCTTCGATGAAACCACATATACGCTCGAAGCGCCGAACGCAGACGTCGAGACGCTTGACACCATCTTCTTCCTGCTGCGCGAAGTCGCCAGCAAGATCACGATTGCCGACGACGCTGTGGAGCGCGAGCGCGGCGTCATTCTCTCGGAGGAACGCACCCGCAACACGCCCGGCCTGCGCGCGCTGATGGCGCAATGGGATTATTTGTTCCCCGGCGTGCGGTTTCCCGAGCGCTTTCCGATAGGGGCGATTGAAACAATCGCGCACGCACCGGCTCAGCGCATTAGAGATTTTTACGAGAGCTATTATCGACCGGAACGGGCATTTTTTGTCGTCGTCGGCGACATCGAGCCAGCCGCGATGGAAGCGCGCATTCAAGCAACCTTTGCCGACTGGCGCGCGCGCCGTCCCGACCCAGGCGATCCGGATCTCGGCGCGCCTGCTCGGCCGCCGACCCCGGCGGGTCATTTCAGCGACCCCGGCTTGACCACGATCGTGACCTTGGCGGCCGTCGCCGCCGCGCCGCGTGAAGCCAACTCCCGCGCCTCCTACAAGGCCGACCTAATGCGCACCATCGGCAACGCAATCGTGCAGCGACGTTTGCAGACCTTGTCACGCGCGCCCAATGCGACGATCCAAGAAGCTCAGGCGCAACACAATGTCCTCTTCGATTCGGTCGCGCTGACCCAACTCGATCTGGTGGCGAGACCGCAGGACTGGCAAGCGGCGCTCGCGCTCGGAGAACAAGAGCTCCGACGCGCGCTTACGTACGGGTTCACCCGATCCGAGATCGACGAGCAATTGTCGCAGTATCGCACCGCCTACCGCACCGCCGCCGAACGCGCATCGACGAGGCGCAACAATGCAATAGCCAATTCCATCGTCGACGAGTTCAGTAATTGGGGCGTGTTCATGGCGCCTGCGGACGAATTGGCGCTCTTCGAAGCGCTAGCGGCAGACGTGACGCCCGCCGCCGTCGCGGCTGCGTTCCGCGACCAATGGGGCGAACTGGCGCCGCTTCTGTTCGTGGACACCAGCGAACCGATCGCCGACGCGCCAGCGACCGTACACGCCGCCTATGAACGAAGCCGGGCGCAGCCGGTTTCCCCTCCAACGGAAATCAGCGCGCAAGCCTTCGCCTACACCGATTTCGGAACGCCGGGGCGCGTCACAGAGCGGCGGGTGGTGGAGGACCTCGGCCTGATCCAGGTTCGTTACGCCAACAATATGCGCCTCAACATCAAGCACACCGACTTCACCAACGATTCAGTGCTCGTCAGCGTGCGCTTCGGCGGCGGCCAACTGGAACTGCCAAAAGACCAGCCCGGCTTAGGATTGCTGATCTCTTCAATGGGCGCGGGCGGCCTAGAGGCGCACAGCGCCGATGACCTGCAACGCTTGTTGGCCGGACACAATGTCAGTGTGCAAATTGGCGCCGGCGGCGACGCGTTCACGCTTACTGGCGCCACCACGCCCGACGATCTGCAACTGGAATTGCAGCTGATGGCAGCGCAGCTGACGGCGCCGGGTTATCGGCCTGAAGGCCTGACCCAGTTCCGCCAAGTGGTCGAGGGTCAGTTTCAACCCTTGGCCGCAACGCCATCGGGCGTCGCGCAGCGCGACCTTCCCCGTCTGCTTCGATCGGGCGATCCGCGTTTCGGCATTGCGGCGCGATCGGACCTTCTGGCGCGCACCTTCGACGAGGCGCGCGCGGCGTTGGCGCGTGCGAGCGGCGCAGGCACGATCGAAGTCGGCATTGTCGGCGATGTGGAAACGGACGTCGCGATCGATATTGTAGCACGGACATTTGGCGCCTTGCCGCCGCGCAACGCAAACGATCCTCCATTCGGAGACGCCCGCCGCCTCGCATTCCCAGCGCCGCGAGACGAAGCCCTGGTCCTGCGCCACGAAGGCGCGCCCACGCAGGCACAGGCGTTGGTGTATTGGCCCGCAGCCGATGACAGCGATTCCCGACGCGCGCGCACGCTCGAGCTCCTGCGCAGCGTGTTGTCGTTGAAACTGATCGCGCGTGTGCGCGAAGCCGAAGGCGCAACCTATTCCCCGAGCGCGCAGATGTTCCTCTCTCGCGTCAATCCTGGCTACGGCTATTTCGGCGTGGCGCTGGACTTGGCGCCCAGCGAAGTCGACCGTTTCTTCGGTGTCGTCGATGAAATCGCGGGAACGCTGGCGTCGGGTCAGATCACTGCGGATGAACTGGAGCGCGCGCGCCGACCAGTGCTCGACGCCTTAGAGCAGAACCAGGAGGATAATCGCTATTGGCTCGGCCTGGCGGCGCGGGCCCAGTCCGATCCGGAAGTATTGGCCCGCCACCGCCGCATGCGCCAGGAACTGGAGGCGGTCACCATCGCCGACCTGCGCGCCGCGGCGGCGCGATACCTGACGCCGCGAAGTGCGTACCGGATCGCAATCCTTCCGCCAGAAGCGCACTAACAAACAAGCGCAGCGGACTTATTCTGCACCCCACGGCGGCGGTGCGGGCGCCGGGACTGCAAGGTCGAACTCAACCCGGAAGTGGCGGCCGGGTCGGCGCAATTCGTAGACAAACCTGTCCCCGGAACGGACTTCTATCGCCCACACATTCTCGGCCGACGCAGGAATGTTGTTGGCGCGAAAAAGTTGCTTTGAGAATTCATCAGCCGGGAACTCCTGCCGGCTTGAAAGACCTACCCCAAGAGTGTCGCCGCCATATTGACTGAGTCCGTCCTCGGCGCCGCCTTCATGGCGATGATCGTGCTTGAGGCGAAGAGCCGCCGGCATACGAGTGATCACCCAAGTGCGCGAGCGATCCTCGCCGACATGAAAGGGGATGCGAATTTCGTCGCGCGCGCATTCCCGTACATGCATGATAAGCGGCTGGCCGGCGAAACGCGCATCGGCGGGGTCGGCGCTAACAACATGTCCCACAAACGCGCGCCCGCACAACTCGCTCAGGTGCGCCCAAAACTCACTCTGCGGCGATTGCGCGGGAATAGTGGCGCACGACCCAATCGCGATGAGCAACAGCCCCGCCAACTTGGTTTTCACGGCGTCTCCATTCAACGACCGCACCTACCCCACCAAATTATGCCCGCAAGCGCACTTGCGTTCATGCTTGCTGCAATAGACGTTGAAGCAATTCGGGCAGATGGAGAGGTTTTCTAACCGGTTCCGCTCGCCGCAATTATCGCAATCCATGCGCGTAGACAGGAAATCCCAATAGGGATCGGCGCCCGGTTGCGCGCGCCAAAAGGCCTCAACCGCCCTACGCACGCTACCGTCTACATCTTCGCCTCCGGCGGCGAGCCAGAGCTTGCCGGCCGCCGCCTCGATTGAGCTCAAGGTAGCGCCTTCGCCCGCAAGCCGCACGATCGACGGCGCGCTCACGGACTCGGTTGCGCGCCGGTTTGAAGTTCCGCGCAGCGTGGATCCTGGGGCTGATTAGCTTCAGCTTGCCGCGCGCACTCGTGGCGGATGGCCTCCTCGCGATTCCACAGCGGATCGGGACGTTCCAACCCGCCTTGGATGCCGCACGCCGACAGCAGCGCCAAAGCCGCCAAACCCAGTAGGATGCGCGTCATTCGAACATCTCCTTCCAGCGCGCGACTTGCTCGCGCACCCGCTCGGGGGCGGTTCCGCCATAGCTATCACGGCTCTCGACCGATTTTTCAACACTCAGCAACGAACGCGCTGCTTCAGTAATGCGCGGATCGATTTCATGAAACTCGCTCAACGGGAGTAATCCAAGCTCTCGTACCCCGAAATGCTCGGCGCGGGCCACGATTCTGCCGGTGATTTCGTGAGCTTCACGGAACGGAACTTTCAATTCCCGCACCAGCCAATCGGCAAGATCAGTCGCCGTGGAAAACCCGCGCGCCGCGGCTTCGCGCATCGCTTCCCGGTTGAAACGCATGGTCTCGATCATGCCGGTCATGGCCGCGAGCGAAAGCGCGAATTCATCGAACGCGGCGAAGGTGAGCGCTTTGTCCTCCTGCATGTCCTTGGCATAGGCCAGCGGGAGTTTCTGCACGATGGCGTTGAGCGCTGCGAAGTTCGCGCCAATGCGCGCCGCCTTCGCGCGAATTAGCTCGGCGGCGTCGGGGTTGCGCTTTTGGGGCATGATCGAAGAGCCGGTGGACCAGGAATCGCTCAGCGCCGCGAAGCAAAATTGCGGGCTCGTCCACAACACGACCTCCTCGGCCAGACGCGAAAGATGGGTGGCGGCGATGGCGACGTTGGCGAGCGCCGCCAGCGCGAAATCGCGCGAACCGACCGCGTCCAGCGAGTTCGACGCCGGCGCGTGAAAGCCGAGCATGTCGGCGGTCATATCGCGGTCGATGGGGTAGGACGTTCCCGCCAACGCCGCGGCGCCAAGGGGGCACTCCCATGCCGCTTCGAGAGCCGCCCCGATCAAGCGCACGCGGTCGCGCTCGAACATGGAGACATACGCGAGCAAATGGTGCCCCAGCGTAATCGGCTGAGCGGTCTGCATGTGCGTGAAGCCAGGCATGATCCAATCCGCGTGCGCGTCGGCGCGCTTGACCAGCACCCTCTGCAACCCCCGTAAACTATCGCCCGCTTCGCGCGAGGCGCGCATCACCCAGAGCTTGAAGTCGGTCGCCACCTGATCGTTGCGCGAACGCGCCGTGTGAAGGCGCTTGCCGGCTTCGCCGATTTTCTCGGTCAGCCGCGCCTCGATATTAAGGTGGATGTCTTCCAATTCGCGCGAGAACACGAAGCGTCCTTCGATGATCTCCGCGGCGATCTGCTCCAGTCCGGCCTGTATCGCTGCATTGTCCTCCGGCGTAATAATACCTCGGGCGGCGAGCATGTGGGCATGCGCCTGGCTGCCTTCGATGTCTTCGCGCCATAAGCGTTTGTCGATGTCGATCGAAACGTTTATCGCTTGCATGGCGGCGCTGGGTTGGGCCGAAAAACGCCCTCCCCACATTTTCTGGCCGCCTGGGCCAGGGTTTTCCGGGGGATCGGAATTGGACAATCGAAGCTCCACTCGCCCGACAAGATCATGGGCATTCGCGGCGGCGCAAGCGATGATGGCCATGCTCGCCGCCGCGTTTGTCTACGCGAACCTCGCCGCGTGTTCAAAGCAGGAAGCGCCGCAATCCGCATCTGATCTGACGCGATTCGCACATGGCGGCATGGCGCGCCTCGCAATCATGGCTGACGCCCCGGCGATGTCGGCGCAAAAGCTGCGCGACGCGGCTGGCGCGGAAACTGACCTCGCCAGGCTTACGCGGGGCCAAGTCTCGGTGGTCAATTTGTGGGCCACGTTCTGCGCGCCGTGCAAGACGGAGATGCCGACCCTGGGAGCGCTGCAGCGCCGCTTCGGCGACCGCATCCGCGTGATCGCGGTAAGCGCCGACGATGAAGGCAAGGTCGAGGAGGCCAAGGCCGAGTTGGCGGAACTTACTGGAGGCGTGCTCCCATTCTATGTGGACAACTCGCGTGCTGTCATCTTCGATGCGCGCGCGCCCGGCCTGCCGCTCACCCTCATCTACAATCGCCGCGGCGAGGAAGTCGCCCGCGTGGCTGGCGCCGCAAACTGGGACAGCGAAGAAGCTCGGGGGCTCATCGAAGCGGTGCTGGCGGAGGAGTAAGACTTGGTCCCGATCCTGGAAACCGAACGCCTGCGCCTGCGCGGCCACACTCTGGCCGATTTCGAAGCCGTGGCCGCGATGTGGCGCGACCCCGACGTGGTGCGCTACATCGGCGGCAAGCCATCCACGCGCGAGGAAAGCTGGGCGCGCCTCTTGCGCTATCCCGGCATGTGGGCGCTCATCGGCTACGGTTTCTGGGCGATCGAAGAGAAGGCGAGCGGGCGCCTCGTCGGAGAAGGCGGGTTCGCCGATTTCAAACGCGAGATAGAGCCGCCGCTCGATGCGCCCGAGCAGGGCTGGGCGCTCGCGTCATGGGCTCATGGCAAAGGCTTCGCCACCGAGGCGGTGGCCGCGATGGTCGCCTGGGGAGAGACGCATTTGCCGCCAGGCGGCCTCGTTTGCATCATCTCGCCGGAAAACGCCGCCTCGATCCGGGTTGCGGAGAAGGTAGGGTATCGGCAAGCCGGGCTCACCTCTTACAAAGGGACGCCGACGCTTCAGTTCCGCCGCTGAGCGCCTAGGACTTCGGTCTCAAATAATCTGACGCCACGAAGCAGAGCTCCTTCCCATCGACGCTGACGAGCGACCATTGTCCGGAGGGCGTACGCCCAAGCACTGCAACAATCTGCGCTCGCTTCAGCCGCCCGATCCGCGGAAATTCTGTTCCCGCTCCGCCCCGCACGTTGACGTCCTGCGTGGTTTTGAATGTTTGCGGCTGGTCGAGGCGTGCGATGCCGGAGGCGCCCCGGCATTCGCTATCAGACGCCGCCTCATGGTTTTCAATCCCGATCATCCGCGTGATCGCGGCCTCCGCACGCATGACAAACTCAAATCTCAGAATGTCGCCATGATGCAGCACGAGTAAAATCGGCGCCCAAAACGCCAATGTCGCAACGCTCTGCCACAGGAAGTTCCCAAGCGAACCCCAGAAACCGCGCCGTTGGTCGTCTTCCCAAATATCGTCAGGCGCAGCGCTGGCGCCGTTCAGGCTGCGCCAGATGCGCCCGAAGCCGTACCCGTAGAGGCCAAGCGCCTTGTCAAACCGTTGCGCCGGCCCAGGATCTGGCGGGCCTCGCCCAAACGGGGCGAGCGCGATCATCATCGCGAATACAACAAAATTCAAAACTAGAACTCGTGTCCAGATAAACAGCCCGACCACTGCCCAGAACACCCAGGCAAGAATGAGCACCGGCGCTTTGACTATCATCGACACAGCGCTTCGCCTCCCCGAAGGATAATGATACTTCTCCGGCGGCGCTGGCGCCAGACTAGCTGCCCCCGGGCCTTGGTTTGGTCCAATCCGGCTTGATAGGCTCCCGACCCATGAAGCTGGAGACGGCCCTCGCCCAATTGGCGCGCGAGACGACGCGTATGCATCGGCGCATGGCGCAGGAGCGCGCGCTGCGGGCGTCGCTTCCCGTGCTCGGCGCGGCGCTTGCTTGGGCGTCGTTGGCGCTTGCCGGCGTGCAGGCGGCCTTGCCCTGGGCGGCCCAAAGTCTCGCCTCTCTCGCGGCTTTGGTCCTGTGCGCCATTCTCACTCTGCGCGCACGACGCGCATGGCGCAGGCCCAGTGAGGACGAAGCGCGCAACCGCCTGGCCATGGAATCCCGTGTCGAGCAAGGCGCGCTGGAGGTGCTGCGCGATCGGCCCGTCCATTATGAGGCGGCGGCGGCGGCGCTCTGGCGGCGCGCGCGCCAGCGCTCGCTCGACCAGGTCGCCAAGCTGCGCGCCGGACCGCTGCGGCCTGCATTGGACGAAGTTGATCCACGCAGGCTGCGTTATGTCCTGGCTGCGGCGTTTCTGGCCGCGCTCGTTTTTGCCGGGGCGGCGGCGCCCGAACGCTTGGCGCGTGCGTTCCTGCCCGATCCCGGTCCGCTGCTGGGCGACCGCCCGATCGTGGTGGAGGCTTGGGCTTCCCCCGCCGACTACACCCATGCGGCGCCAATCTCGCTGAGCGACAGGTTGGGACAGACCGTTGCAACCGCACCGACCATTGAAGTCACAGTTCGCGCAACCGGACCAGCAGGAGCGCCGCGGTTGGTGTTTCGCGGCGAGCACGGGAGACGGGAAACGCGGTTCGCGCGCGCCGCCGACGGGGCCTGGGAAGCGCGCCTGGCGCTGCCTGGCCCAGGGCGGCTGAGCATCGTGCGCTTCTACGAACGCGGCTTCTGGCGCATGGCGCCTGCCGCTGATTCCGCTCCAAAAGCAGCGTTCATTGCTCCAGTCGCCAACCTGCCGGCAGAGCGCGCCGCTCTTGCTTGGCGTGCGAGCGATGATTTTGGCCTGGAAGGCTTGCGGTTGCGCGTAAAGCCGATAGCGCCGCCACCCGGTCTGGCCCGCGCCGACCCGTTCGACAGCGAGTTGGAAATCCCCGTAGGTGCGCCGCGAGCCGCCGAAGCGGAGGCCGAGCTTGAACTGGCTGCGCACCCCTATGCCGGCATGGAGGTGGAGGCGCGCCTGGTGGCGGTGGACGCTTTGGGACAGGAAGGGGTAAGCGAACCGCTGCGCTTCACCATGCCGGAGCATCTGTTCCTGCAGCCGCTGTCACGCGCTGCAATTGAAATCCGCCGTCAGATCCTCGCCGAGCGCCGCCCCTACCGAGCGGCGGCGCAAGCAAACAGGCGGTCGATGCCCGATAGCGAAGCTCAGATGCGCAGGCAGCGTATCGAGGTTCGCGACTTTGACGCGCGCGCCGCGCTCACGCGCGCGCCGGAGGGCGTCCGCCGCGCGGCCCGCCTGCTCGATGCGCTCACCGCCGACGCCCAGGACGGCTATTTTCGCGACCCGGCGGTCTACCTGGGCCTGCGCCTGGCGCGCTCGGAACTCGCGGTGTCGGAGAACACACGCCAAACCGATCTCGCGGCCGCGACGCTCTGGCACGTGGCGCAACGGGCCGAATATGGCGGCGGCGCCGACACTCGCCGTGCGCTGGAGGAATCGCAGAGCCAACTCTCACAGGCGCTGCAGCGCCCTGACGCACGCCAAAGTGCCCGCGAACGCATCGAGGCGTTGCGCCGCGCGACCGAACGCTATCTAGAATCACTCACGCAAGAAGCGCTACGCAATGGCGGCGCGGAATCGGCTGAAGACACGCGCGAGCGCACCGAGATCACCGAGAGTGACATCGAGCGGGCGCTCGACAACATTGAAAGATTGACCGAACAGGGACGCACCGAGGAGGCGCGCGCCGCTTCCGAAGCGCTGACCGACACCTTGCAAAATCTCGACGTACAATTGCAGCAGGCCGACGAAGCTCAGCGCCAGCAGCAGCGCGCGCAGCAAGAGTCCGAGAACCTGTCCGAAGTCATGCAACAGCAACAATCGCTCAGCGAAGAGACCGAGCGCGAGCGGCAAGAACAACAGCAGCAGGAGAACAGCCAAGGCGGCAGCGGCGGCGAACGACAAGGCGGCCAGGGCGGCGACGAGTTGGCCGAGCGTCAAGCCCAGATCAGCGAAAGCCTGGCGCAAACGCGGGACCAATCGCAAGCCGACGGCGAGGCCGCCCAGCAAGCGCTCGATGCGGCGGGCGAAGCGATGCGACGCTCCGAAAACGCTCTGCGTCGCGGCGATTTCGAGGGCGCCCGCGCCGCTCAAGATGCAGCGCTCGGCGATCTGCAGCGTGGCGCAGCCGCGCTGTCTGGAGAAGCGGGACAGCCCAACCCGGCGTCTGCGGAGGGCGAGACCCAGAGCGAAGTCGGATCGAGCGACCAGATCGACCCATTAGGACGCGGCGCCAATGGCGGGGAAGATTGGCAGAGCGGACAAGGCAATGGCGATCCCTCCCGCACTCGCGCACTGTTCGACGATATCGTCCGCCGCGCCCAGGACCCAAACCGCCCGGAGGCAGAACGCGAGTATCTGCGCCGCTTGCTGGATCGGTTCGGGGAGGAGTGAGGGGCGAAGATTTGCTGGCGCGCAGAGCGCGATGTAGCAATGATCTCTACGAAGCCTTGGGGATTGAGCATGATCGCACTTCGGCGGAATTCAATTGTCATGGCGACAGCGGCTTGCATGGCTCTAGCCAGTTGTGGGCCAAATGGCGCGAGTGGCCCAGGCGGCCCGGGGGCGACTTCGCAATCGGCTGACGCTGGTTCGGCGACAAAACCCCAAAATGTTGGGGACTGCGTAGAGACCACAATCACTTCGCTCGGCCCGCGCTTGGAGGGCGCTGCCGACAGTGGCAGCTCCGTTCAGTACGCAAATGGCATGGCTCAAGTCGAATACGACGCACTGCCGGGCGTCGCCAATTCCCGCGTTGGCGACGAGGTCCGCGTTTGTCTGGTCAGCGTTCCGGAAAATTGCCCCCCTGGCGACGATCGCGGGCGCATGTATTCGGGAACCAATTTGCGAACCGGCGAGAGCTGGAGCGCGCCGGACAGTCAGCACATGTGTGGCGGCGCGTAGCACCGACCGCCGGCGCCGTCGCGGGCGTCGGTGTTGGCATCGCGTTTCGACAAGCTCAACGTGACGCCATTCTTCGTCAGCCTGAGCCTGTCGAAGGCCGCACTTGCCGGCGAGAGCGCCGACGGCTCAGGTTTACCCCTCCACCGCCGCGATAAACGGCAGCCCGCGATAACGGCCCGCGTCATCCATGCCATACCCAATCAGGAAATCGTCCGGGGCGTCCCAGCCTATGGCGTCAATCGCCTCGCCCGCCGCCTGCGGTTTGCGTACAAACGCGCAAGCCAGCGTGCGCGCTGCGCCTTTGGCCATGAGGTGCCCGCGCGCAAACGCTATCGTGCGACCGGAATCGAACACATCATCGAGGATCAGCACCGAGCGACCTTCGACGGAACGGGAAATGTCGGCGCGCACCACGACCTTGCCAGAACTTTCCCGCGCGTCGCGGTAACTTTCGAGCCACAGCGAATCGAAGATCGGATGGCGCCCACGGCTCTCAAGCGCCCGCATCAGATCGGTCGCGAATGGGATCGCGCCTTGCAGCAACGCGACGATCGTCCAGCTTTCGTCGATCTGCGCGGCGAGTTCGTCAGCCAGTCCACCAACGCGGGCGGCAATCTCGGCCTCGCTCAGCAGGACGCGCCAGCGCGTCTCAGCCATTCGTAAAGCGCGGCGCCAGGCCCTCGACCGGGCCCATGCTGTTCATGGCGGCCGGCGTCTCTTCGATCACGTGCACGCCAATATCATCGACGGCGTCGTCGAGCAGTAACTCGTCCTGGGACGCGGGTGAAACGTGCGCTGCGCCGCCCGCCACCGAAATCTCCGAGAAGCTCGCGAATGTAGCTTCGAGATCCACCGCATCCACCGGCGGGTTTTCCACGCGAATTTGGAACGGGAGCGACGCCCCCGCTACAATCGGCGCGTCGGTGACCGTATTGACTACCTGGAAAATCTCGTGCGAGCGACTGTCGCGCAGCGACAAGCGCACCGGCGGCACCAGCTTATCATCGCGGCCGATATTGCGGACCTCGCCCGAGACCAACAGCACAGGCGTGGGCCCATCGAACGCGCGCTCGACATTGATGTCGTAGAATTCAAGGCCGTAGACGTTCACATCGAGCCCCAGCGCGGCGAAGGCGCTGGCCGAGCGCGGCCACAATTCGGCGACGTCCTGGCGGAACGCCACCATCCCCGTGGCGGAAGCCGCGACAGCTGCGCCTGTGACGCCCCAGACCGCGATCGCAGCGCGGGTGCGCTCCTTGCGCATGCGCTCGGCCTGTTGGGCCCGAAATTTAGCCGCCGCGGACGGCGCCGGCCCGGGTTGTTCGGCGGCCTTGCGCAGCCGTTCCACCCGCTCCCGGGTCAATGGCTCGGCGCCAGCCGTGCCCGGCAGCGCGGTGGCTTCGGTTTTGCTGCTTAATTCCAGCTGAGGTTCGGCGAACCAGGAAAACCCGCAGGCGGCGCACCGCACCGTCCTGCCGGAAGCGCCGATCGCGCTATCGTCAGTGTAATAGCGGGTTGAACAAGACGAACAAGTCAGGATCATGGTAAGTATTGTTTCATCAGCCCCAATAATCGTTCTTGGTGCATTGATTCTATTCGGCTTGTCCAGTCATGGTACGACCTAACCCCGCCGACCTTGAACTGTTCCGCCGCGGCGTCCTGGCCCGGTTGACCATGGTCGATGCGGGTTACGGACCAGCCACCATTCTGGTGGGGGTCGAATTTGAAGCCCGTCTCGGCGAAGTGTCGTTGGTGACTGGCCCCGCCGCCGCTGGGAAAACGACGTTCATGCACCTCTTGCGCCTCGCACTGCCAATGCATGCGGGACGCGCCGTCATTCTGGGCGAAGACGTCGCGCGCGCAAGCCCAAAAATTCGCGCTCTAGTCAAGCGCCGCATCGGATATGTGGCGGAAAACCCTGTGTTTATCGATCATTGGACCGCTTTCGAAAACATCGCCATGCCACTGCAATTAGCTGGCAGGCACAGTACGGAATACAGCGAGGACGTGCGCGAATTGGTGGAATTCGTCGGGCTTAGCGAGGCCGCTGACTTACCCATCGGAAAATTGTCCGGCGCCGAGCGCAGGCGTGCTGCGATTGCGCGCGCGCTGGCGGGCAAGCCCGACCTTATCCTCGCCGACGACCCCACCGCCGGCATGTCCCCGGCGGACGGACGACGTATTGTCCGTTTGCTCGCGGAGATGCGCCGAGTAAACGCAGGCGTCGTGATCGCGAGCCAGGACGAGACGCTAGCCGATTGCGCGCCGCTTAGTCATTGGCGCATGGATCGGGGCAGGTTGACACTGCTTTCGGAAGAATCCGAGCACGCCGATCTGGAGGCGTATGAATGAAGCAAACTGGGGCGGGGGTAGAGCGGGCGCTATTCTGGGCGCTGGCGCTGGCGGCGTTCGCGGCAGCGGCCGCTGGCCTGCTTTGGCGCGCGGTCGATCGGGAAGCGGCCTTGTACGATATCGGCCGCAGCGCTTACGCGATCGTTCGGGTGATCGCCCCCGAGGGCGCCGAGGGGGTCGCGCGGGCGTCCGCGATCCTGCAATCGGCGCCCCATGTCGATAGCGCCGCGCCCATGACGGCGGGGCGGGCGGCGGCGCTGCTGGGCATGGAGGACACCGCCGACGTCCCTGCGTTGCGCCTGATCGAGATCGAACTCGCGCCGTCGCGGCCTGGCGCTGACGTGGCTGGGGATATCATCTCCGCCCTCGCCCAGGGAGGGGTCACTGCCGAGGTGGTTGGAGCCCCGGACGATTCCGGCGGCGCCGGCGTCTCTGGGCGCATTCGCCGGCTTGCCTTATGGGGCGCAATCGGATTTGGCCTGATCATGGCGTTGGTCATTTCGTTCTCCGCCCGCGGCTTGGCGGGGCGGCGGCGCGAATTGGTGACAGTGATGACGGACCTGGGCGCCACCAGCGCACAAGCGGCCGGTCGCGTCGCCGACGAAGCGGCGATGCTTGGACTTTTGGCCGGCGCCGCTGGGTGTGCGCTCGCCGGCGCGCTTGGCGTGGTGGCGATCTTGTTGGCGACGCCGGAGGCGAGCCTGGAGGCCTTGCCCCGCCTGATCCGCCCGCTTGACCTAGCCCCGCTCGCGGCCGTGCCGCTGGGAGCGGCGATCGCTGCTGGGATCGGCGCGCGCACTGCGGCGTTGAGCTTTCATGAGCGAGCGGCGAAGCTCGGCTGATGGTGAAAAAGGCGGCGATTCTCCTAGGCGCGCTTGCGGTGGTGTTTTGGCTCGTCGGCTTTTGGCGCTTCGCCGAGCAGGTGCGCGCTCCCGCCATCCCGCCTCCGCACGCAGACGCCATTGTGGCGCTGACCGGGGGCTCGCTGCACCGGCTCTCGACCGGAGTGGCGTTGTTGGCCGCCCACAAAGGTGAACGATTGCTGATCTCCGGGGTCAATCGCGCCGTGACGGATGATGAATTGCTGCGCGACGCATTGAGAGTCGATCCAGACCTTGCGCATTGTTGCATAGATCTTGGCCGCGCCGCCGACGACACTTTGGGCAACGCTGCGGAAACCGCGGCTTGGGCGCGCGCGCACCATTATCGCCGGATCATCCTTGTCACCGACGATTATCACATGCCGCGCTCGCGGCTTGAATTGTCGCTGGCGATGCCGGAGGCGGAGATCCATCCGTTTCCAGTACGCACCCGCTGGACCAACCCCGCGCTCTGGCGCAGCGACCTAGGGGCGGCGAGCCGCGTTGGGGCCGAGTACGTGAAATATCTTGTCATTCGCGGACGCGAGGCGCTGATCGGGCTGTTCCGCCGCGCCGCGCCACAGAACCCGCCATGATCTTCCTCCGCTCGCTCATCTTCGTGATCTGGTTCTACCTCTCCATGGCGGCGTGGGGCCTTGCATACATGCCGGCAATCCTGATGGGGTATGACCGCTTTATCTGGCATGCCATGCGCGGCTGGGGAAAAGCGACGATCTGGGGCCTGCGCTGGATCTGCGGCGTGCGCATCAGCTTCGAAGGGCTCGAGCACTTGCCCCCGCCCGGGCCAGCGCTGTTTGCTTCCAAGCACCAGGCCACGCTCGACACCGTGCTGCCGGTGCAATTCGTGGCCGAGCCGGTGTTTCCGGTGAAATACGAACTGATCAACATCCCTGTTTTCGGCTTCTACATGAAGCGCGGCATGATCCCGCTCAAGCGCGAAACCCATGCTGCGGCGCTGAAGAGCCTGGTCCGCACGGCGCGCGAACAAATCGCCAAGGGCCGCCAGATCGTGATCTATCCTGAGGGCACGCGCCAGGAGCTGGACGCCCCACCCGACTACAAGCCCGGCATCGCCGCCATGTACCGCGATCTCAACCTGCCGGTGACGCCGATTGCGCTCAACACCGGGCTTTGTTGGAAGCCTTCCGGCATCACCCGCAAGCCGGGCCATGTCACGATCAAAGTGCTGCCGCCTATTCCAGCCGGACTTTCGCGCGAGGAATTCATGGCCCGCCTCGAACACGCGATCGAAAGCGAGAGCCAGGCGATGTTGCCGCCGGAATTGAGACGGAAACAGAGCCCATGAAGCTACGCGCGCTATGGCTATGGATCCCCTGGGGCCTCTTCGCGACGGCGGCGCTGGGCTGGGTGATCTATTGGCACGTGGTCGCGGGGACCGCGGAGGCGCGCGTGGCGGCCTTTGTGCGCGACCAAAACGCCAAGGGCGCGCAGGCTTCCATCGCGCGCGTCGTCCGCCATGGCTTTCCCGCTTTGCTGCGGCTCGAATTGCATGGCGTCGCTTTTGCCCCGGCGCGAGGCGGCTGGCGCATAACCACGGAGCGCACCGATCTTAACATAGCGTTGCTCCGCCCAGAGCACGTCGTACTCGAAGCCAAGGCGCCGATTGCGGTGACGCGCGCGGACGGCGCAGTCACCACCATAGAAGCGCGCGCCTTGATCGCCTCGCTGCGCACCAGAGGCAGCGCGCTCGCCCGCGCCGGGATCGAAGCCGACGATCTCAGCCTCGACGATCCCCGGCGGGAGGGCGTCCTGCGCGTGCGCAAATTCGTCGCCAATTTGCGACCCGATGCACGCGCCGCGGGCGACTACCAGCTTGCATTCGAGGCGCTGGACCTCGCCTTGCCTCGCCCGGTTCGCAGCTTCGAAGCGTTCGGCGTCGATGTCGCCAAGCTGCGCGCCGCAATCGTGGTTGAGCATGGCGCGACCCTACTCCAAGGCGACGAGGGTGACCCTACGGCTCCTTGGCGAAGCGCGGGCGGGCAGATGCGCTTCGAGGCGATAGACCTCAATTGGGGACCGATCGAGACGCGAGGCTCCGGCGCGGGCGGACTAGATTCCGAGCGGCGGTTAAACGGCACATTGACTTTGCCCATAGATCGGCCAGGGCCGATCTTCGCTGCTCTCGCAAACGGCGCTAACGCCAACGAAAGCACGCGCCGCGCGCTCGGAATGCTGGCGACGAGCTTCAACGCCACCGGAAAATCGATCACCCTCGATGTGGAGGCGGCCAACGGCGTGTTGCGTCTGGAGGGAATTGGCGTTCGCCTGTTGCCGCCGGTTTATTGAGCAAAAAAAAACGGCCCGGCGGCGACGCCGGGCCGTAACGCTCTCACGGCGTTTCCTTCCCTGATTTATTCCGCGGCTGGTCGCGCTAACCGCGCTTCTTCAGCCCGATCGAGCGCCAATTGCGCATCGCGCTCAACCGCGAGCTTCTGATAGCGCCGCAACTGGCCGCCAGTGCCGGCGGGGATGAGACGCCCGACGATGACGTTCTCC
This sequence comes from Terricaulis sp., assembly GCA_040080225.1. Lineage (GTDB taxonomy): Bacteria > Pseudomonadota > Alphaproteobacteria > Caulobacterales > Aquidulcibacteraceae > Vitreimonas. Next base: position 37,659 of record JBEBIU010000005.1, on the reverse strand, counting down.
TTGAGACCTTCCAGCGTATCGGACTTGCCGTACGACGCCGCTTCAGTGAGCACGCGCGTGGTTTCCTGGAACGAGGCGGCGGAGATGAACGAGCGCGTCTGCAGGCTCGCCTTGGTGATGCCGAGCAGCATGGGTTGAGCCGTGGCGGGCTTCAGCCCCAGTTCGCTGACACGCTTGTTCTCGTCTTCGAGATCGAGAGCCTCGACCGCTTCCCCTTTCAGGAATTCCGTGTCGCCAGCCTCCATCACTTCGACCTTCTGCAGCATTTGGCGCACGATCACCTCGATGTGCTTGTCGTTGATCGGCACCCCTTGCAGGCGATAGACCTTCTGGATTTCCTCTACGAGATAATTGGCGAGCGCTTCCACGCCCATGATCGAGAGGATGTCCTGCGGCGCTGGATTGCCGTCGAGGAGGTAGTCGCCCTTCTTGACGAAATCGCCCTCTTGTACAGGGATGTGCTTGCCTTTCGGGATCATGTACTCGAACGGCTCCTGCTCCTCGTTTTCGGAAACGACGCGCAGGCGGCGCTTGTTCTTATAATCCTTGCCGAACTCGACGCGACCGTCGGATTCCGAAATGATCGCGTGATCTTTCGGTCGGCGGGCTTCGAACAATTCCGCCACCCGCGGCAGACCGCCGGTGATGTCGCGGGTCTTGGCGCCGCCGGTGGGCATGCGCGCGAGATCCTGGCCGGGCGTGACGTCATCGCCGTCCGTGACGGAGAGAATGGCCCCGACCGGCAGCGCATAGCGCGACTCCCCGCCATTGGAGAGTTTCAGCGGAACCCCCTTGGCATTGAGCACGACGATCGCCGGGCGCAATTCCGAGCCCTTGGCGGTCGAGCGCCAATCGATCACCACTTTGGAGGAAATGCCGGTGGCTTCGTCGAACTCGTCGCGGGCTGAGACGCCCTCGATCATGTCTTCGAACTTCACCTTGCCGGCGACCTCGGTGAGAATCGGCGTGGCGTAGGGATCCCATTCCGCGATCCGGTCGCCGCGCGCGACCTTAGCCTTCTCATCGACCTTAAGCCGGGCGCCGAACGGCAGCTTGAAACTCTGCCGTTCCTTGCCTTCGTCATCAACGACAATCACCTGCATGTTGCGGCTCATGACAATGAGATCGCCGTGCGCGTTCTTGATGGTGTTGCGATTGACGAGGCGCACTTTGCCGTCGTGCGCAGATTCCATCACCGATTGCTCGGCGATCTGCGCCGCGCCGCCGATGTGGAACGTGCGCATGGTGAGCTGCGTGCCGGGCTCGCCGATCGATTGCGCGGCGATGACGCCGACCGCTTCGCCTATATTGACCGGCGTGCCGCGCGCGAGATCGCGCCCGTAGCAGGCGCCGCAAACGCCGGTGCGCGTTTCGCAGGTCAGCACCGAACGCACCTTCACGCCCTGCACGCCCGCCTTCTCTACGGCGATAACGATATCCTCTTCAAGGAACGTGCCGGCTGGCACGACCACCTTGCCGTTGCCGGGGTCAATAATATCGATCGCGGCGGTGCGGCCGAGAATGCGCGTGCCGAGGGACACGATGATGTCCGCGCCGTCGATGACGGCGGCCATCTGGATGCCGTCCTGGGTGCCGCAATCATCCTCGGTGATGATGCAGTCTTGCGCGACGTCGACCAAACGCCGTGTCAAATAGCCGGAGTTCGCCGTCTTCAGCGCCGTATCGGCAAGGCCTTTGCGGGCGCCGTGGGTTGAGTTGAAGTACTCAAGCACGGACAGCCCCTCCTTGAAGTTGGAGATGATCGGCGTCTCGATGATTTCCCCTGACGGCTTGGCCATCAGACCGCGCATGCCGGCGAGCTGCTTCATCTGGTTCTTTGAGCCACGGGCGCCGGAATGGGCCATCATGAACACAGAATTCAGTTCACCCAGGCGGCCGTCCTTGAGTTTCGTGGGCTTCGACACCTCATCCATCATCGCGTCGGCGACCTTGTCGGTGCATTTCGACCAGGCGTCGACCACCTTGTTGTACTTCTCGCCCTTGGTGATCAGGCCATCGGCGTATTGTTTCTCGTACTCCAGCACGCGCTTGCGGGTGTCTTCGACCAAAGTCTCTTTGGCCTTGGGCACCACCATGTCGGCCATACCGAAGCTGATGCCGGCCTTGCATGCCTCGCGGAAGCCCAGCTGCATGATGCGGTCGGCGAAAATCACCACCGCCTTTTGGCCGCAATGGCGGTAAACGGCCTCGATCAGATTCCCGATCTCTTTCTTGGTCAAGGTGGTTTCGAGCAGCGAATAGCTGATCTTCGGGTGCTTCGGCAGCAGCTCGGCCAGCTTCATGCGACCGGGCGTCGTCTCGATAGTCTTACGCACCGCCTTGCCGCTTTCGTCCACGGTTTCGTGGCGCGCTTTGATCTTGGCGTGCAGCGAAACCAGCCCTTGGTCGAGCGCGCTCTCGATCTCGCCCATGCTGGCGAAAATCTTGCCCTCGCCGAGCTCCTTGTCCTTCATCAGCGACAAATAATAGAGCCCCAGCACGATATCCTGCGACGGCACGATGATCGGCTTGCCGTTCGCGGGACTGAGGATGTTGTTTGTGGACATCATTAGCACGCGCGCTTCCAATTGCGCTTCCAGCGCAAGCGGGACGTGCACCGCCATCTGGTCGCCGTCGAAGTCGGCGTTGAAGGCCGCGCAGACGAGCGGATGCAGCTGGATCGCTTTGCCTTCGATCAACTTGGGCTCGAACGCCTGAATGCCCAGGCGGTGCAGGGTCGGTGCGCGATTCAAGAGAACCGGATGTTCGCGGATGACTTCTTCCAAAACGTCCCAGACTTCCGGACGCTCCTTCTCCACCATGCGGCGCGATTGTTTTACCGTGCCCGAGAGCCCCTTCACGTCGAGGCGCGCATAGATGAACGGCTTGAACAGCTCGAGCGCCATCTTCTTCGGCAACCCGCACTGATGCAGCTTCAGATCCGGGCCGACGACGATAACCGAACGCCCCGAATAATCGACGCGCTTACCAAGCAGATTCTGCCGGAAGCGGCCCTGTTTGCCCTTCAGCATGTCGGCCAGCGATTTCAGCGGACGCTTGTTGGCGCCGGTGATGACGCGCCCACGGCGGCCATTATCAAACAACGCATCCACCGCTTCTTGCAGCATCCGCTTTTCGTTGCGGATGATGATGTCCGGCGCACGCAGCTCCATCAGGCGCTTCAAGCGGTTGTTGCGGTTGATCACGCGGCGATAGAGATCGTTCAGATCGGAAGTGGCGAAGCGCCCGCCGTCCAGCGGCACCAGCGGGCGCAGCTCAGGCGGGATCACCGGCACTACTTGCAGGATCATCCATTCCGGCTTGTTGCCGGAGCGGATGAAGGCTTCGACCAGCTTGAGCCGCTTGGCGAGTTTCTTTGGCTTCAGTTCGGTGGTGGCCTCGGCGATTTCTTTACGCAGGTGCTCAGCTTCTTTTTCAAGATTGAGCCCCATCAGTAATTCGCGCACGGCTTCAGCGCCGATTGTGGCGGTGAAGCTGTCCTCGCCATACTCATCTTGCGCGCGGGTGAATTCTTCTTCAGTCAACAGCTGTTTGGCTTCGAGCGGGGTCAAACCCGGCTCAAGCACGATGTATTGCTCGAAATAGAGCACGCGTTCGATGTCCTTCAGCGGCATGTCGAGCATCAAGGCGATGCGCGAAGGCAGCGACTTCAGAAACCAGATGTGGGCCACCGGCGCAGCCAGCTCGATGTGGCCCATCCGTTCGCGCCGCACCCGCTGCAAGGTCACCTGCACACCGCATTTTTCGCAGATGATGTCCTTGTACTTCATCCGCTTGTACTTGCCGCACAGGCACTCGTAATCCTTGATCGGGCCGAAGATGCGCGCGCAGAACAGGCCGTCGCGTTCGGGCTTGAACGTGCGGTAATTGATGGTCTCGGGCTTCTTGATTTCGCCAAACGACCAGGAGCGGATCTGCTCCGGGCTGGCGATCGAAATCCTGATCTGATCGAACACCGGCGCCGGGGGCTGATTGGCGTTGAAGGTAGCGTTGATCAGGTCTTGGTTCATGGCGTTCATCTTTGTCTTGCCTTCCGCTTCCGTCATCCCGGACGCCGCACGCGCGATCCGGGACCCAGGGGCAACAAACTCAACTTCACGAGATCCCGGATAGCCGCTTGCGCTGCTTCCGGGATGACATCATTCGGCCGCCTTCAAACGCCCGCCATCGGTCAGCTCCACATTGAGGCTGAGCGAGCGCATCTCCTTGACGAGCACGTTGAAGCTCTCGGGAATGCCGGCCTCGAACGTGTCATGGCCGCGCGTGATCGCTTCGTACACCTTGGTGCGACCGGCGACGTCGTCGGATTTCACCGTCAGCATCTCCTGCAGCGTGTAGGCGGCGCCGTAGGCCTCGAGCGCCCACACTTCCATTTCCCCGAACCGTTGACCGCCGAACTGCGCCTTGCCGCCCAAGGGTTGCTGAGTGACGAGCGAGTACGGGCCGATCGAGCGCGCGTGAATCTTGTCATCGACGAGGTGATGCAACTTCAGCATATAGATGTAGCCGACCGTGACCGGCCGCTTGAACTGCTCGCCGGTCAGGCCGTCGTGCAGGATGACTTGGCCGGTCTCTGAGAAGCCCGCCGTGCGCAGCAATTCTCGAATATCGGAATCTTTGGCGCCGTCGAACACGGGCGTCGCGACCGGAATCCCCTTCTCAATGTTGCGGGCAAGCTCTCGCATGTCCTCGGCGTCTTTGGGAAGCTCCGCGTTGGCGCCGTAGATTTCCTTCAGCTTCTTTTCGAGCGGTTTCTTATCGCCTTCACGCTCGAGAACATCGAGCGCGGTGCGCACTTGGCGGCCAATGCCAGCGCAGGCCCAGCCCAAATGCGTTTCCAGAATCTGTCCGACATTCATCCGGCTGGGCACGCCCAGCGGGTTGAGCACGATATCGACATGAGTGCCGTCATCGAGGAACGGCATGTCCTCGACCGGCACAATCTTGGAAATGACCCCTTTGTTGCCGTGACGGCCGGCCATCTTGTCGCCCGGCTGCAACTTGCGCTTCACCGCCACGAACACCTTGACCACTTTCATCACGCCGGGAGGCAATTCGTCGCCGCGTTGCAGCTTCTCGACCTTGTCTTGGAAGCGCGCATCGAGACGTTTTTTGGCGTCGTCATATTGCTTCTTCAGGCCCTCGATTTCGGTCATGGCGGCTTCGTCGTCGAGGCCGATCTGCCACCATTGGCCGCGCGACAGATCGCCAAGCGCTTCCTGCGTGATTTCACCCTTCTTGAGCCCTTTTGGCCCGGAGGCCGCCACTTTGCCGATCAAGATCTCGGTGAGGCGACCGAAAATATTGCGCTCGAGGATCGCGAGTTCATCGTCGCGGTCCTTGGCGAGACTCTCGATCTCTTCCTTCTCGATCTGCATCGCGCGTTGGTCTTTATCGACGCCGTGTCGATTGAACACTCGCACTTCCACCACCGTGCCGTTGACGCCCGGCGGCAACCGCAAGCTAGTGTCGCGAACGTCGGATGCCTTCTCGCCGAAGATAGCGCGCAACAATTTCTCTTCGGGCGTCATCGGGCTTTCACCCTTCGGCGTAACCTTGCCAACGAGAATGTCGCCTGGCTCCAACTCAGCGCCGATGGCAACGATCCCGGCTTCGTCGAGATTGCGCAGCGCTTCTTCGCCCACGTTTGGGATGTCGCGGGTGATTTCTTCGGGGCCGAGCTTGGTGTCGCGCGCGGCGACTTCGAATTCCTCGATATGGATCGAGGTGAACACATCGTCCTTGACGATACGTTCGCTGATCAGGATCGAGTCTTCGAAATTGTAGCCGTTCCAGGGCATGAACGCGACCAGCACATTGCGCCCAAGCGCAAGTTCACCGAGGTCAGTCGAGGGACCGTCGGCGATAATGTCGTCCTGGCGCACGAGATCGCCGACATTCACGATCGGACGCTGGGTGATGCAAGTGTTCTGATTGGAGCGCTGGAACTTCAGCAATCGATAGATATCGACGCCCGGCTTGGTGGTGTCGCGTTCCTCGGTCGCACGCACAACGATACGCTGACTATCGACCTGCTCGACAACGCCAGTACGCCGGGCCTGAATGGCCGCGCCAGAATCACGCGCCACGGTCGCTTCCATGCCGGTGCCGACAATCGGGGCATCGGCGCGCAACAGCGGCACGGCTTGACGCTGCATGTTCGAACCCATCAGCGCGCGGTTGGCGTCGTCGTTCTCGAGGAACGGGATCAATGCCGCCGCCACCGAAACCACCTGCTTGGGCGAAACGTCCATCAGGTCGATCTCTTCACGCGCGATCAGCATGGCTTCGCCGTTTTCGCGCGCCTGCACCAGATCATCGACCAGCCTGCCCTTCTCGTCGATGGCGGCGTTGGCCTGAGCGATCTTGTGCTTGGTTTCCTCCATCGCCGAGAGGTAGACGATTTCATCGGACGGCTTGCCGCCGCGGACTTTGCGGTACGGGCTTTCGATGAAGCCGTATTTATTGACACGCGCATGCGTCGCGAGCGAGTTGATCAGACCGATGTTTGGGCCTTCGGGGGTTTCGATCGGGCAGATGCGTCCATAATGGGTCAAGTGCACGTCGCGCACTTCGAAGCCCGCGCGCTCACGGGTGAGACCGCCCGGGCCGAGCGCCGAGAGCCGGCGCTTGTGGGTGATCTCCGACAGCGGGTTGGTTTGGTCCATGAATTGCGACAGCTGCGAGGAGCCGAAGAATTCACGCACCGCCGCCGCTGCCGGTTTGGCGTTGATCAGATCGTGCGGCATCACGGTCTCGATATCGACCGAGCTCATCCGCTCCTTGATTGCGCGCTCCATGCGCAGCAAGCCGATGCGATACTGGTTTTCCATCAGCTCGCCGACCGAGCGCACACGGCGATTGCCGAGATTGTCGATATCGTCAACTTCACCGCGCCCGTCGCGCAGCTCGGTCAACGTGCGTAGCACCTCGATGATGTCCTCAAGCCGAAGCACGCGCAACGTGTCGTCGGTGTCGAGGCCTAGGCGCATGTTCATCTTGACGCGGCCGACGGCTGAAAGGTCGTAGCGTTCGCCATCGGAGAACAAGGCGTTGAAGAGCACTTCGGCAGTGTCGATGGTCGGCGGTTCGCCGGGGCGCATCACGCGGTAGATGTCGAACAGCGCTTGCTCGCGGTTCTCGTTCTTGTCGAGCTTCAGCGTATTGCGAATGTATGGTCCGATGGTCGCAGGGTCGATGTCAAGGATCGGCAGATCGTGGATACCGGCCTCGATCAAAGTCGCCAGCACCGCCTCGCTCAGCGCATCGCCGGCTTCGACATAGATTTCCCCAGTTTCCGGGTTGACGATGTCTTCGGCGATGTAGCGATCGAACAGGTCTTCGCTCGGAACCTGGATATCGACCAACCCGTCCTCGACCAATTTGTTGGCGATGCGCGCGGAAATCTTCTTGCCCGCCTCAGCCACTACCTTTCCGGCCTTGGCATCGACCAGATCGTAGTTCGGCTTCACGCCGCGCCAGCGTTCCGCGCGGAAGCGCGTGGACCAGCCTGCGCGCGTGCGCTTGTAGGTGGAGCTTTGGTAAAAGGTCGACAGGATTTGTTCGTTCGACATGCCAAGCGCATAGAGCAGCGTCGTCGCCGGCAGTTTGCGCTTCCTGTCGATTCGGACGAACATGATGTCCTTGGCGTCGAACTCGAAATCGAGCCAGGAGCCGCGATAGGGGATCACGCGCGCGGCGAACAGCAGCTTGCCCGAAGCGTGCGTCTTGCCCTTGTCGTGATCGAAGAACACGCCCGGGCTGCGGTGCATCTGGGAAACAATCACCCGCTCGGTGCCGTTGACCACGAACGTGCCCTTGTCGGTCATCAACGGAATGTCGCCGAGATAGACGTCCTGTTCCTTGATATCCTTCACCGACTTGGCGCCCGTCTCCTCGTCAGTCTCGAACACAATGAGGCGCAGCTTTACTTTCAGCGGCGCGGCATAGGTCATGTCGCGTTGCTGGCATTCTTCGACGTCGAACTTGGGCACCTCGAACTCGTACGAGACGTATTCGAGCACCGCGCGATCGGAGAAGTCGCGAATCGGGAACACTGACTTGAAAACTGCCTGCAGGCCCTCCTCAATGCGCTCGTAGGAGCGCTGGTCTTTCTGCAGGAACTGGTCGTAGGAACTCTTCTGTACCTCGATCAGGTTTGGCATCGCTCCCGCTTCCGGGATCTTGCCATACGATTTGCGGATACGCTTCTTACCAGTGAACGACAGAGCCATTAGCTCTCCCCTTGTGCGCCACGCTGAACGACGGACCCCGGCCACTAAGACCCGTCAGCGTGGGCGACTGCGCCGCGTTCCGCCCGTCAGACCGCGCCGGCTCGCGCACCGGCGGTTCCGATCGCATCAAAACGCCGCGGGCGGGAGCGGCGTTCCGGCGCATTTTGTACAAAATGCGCATTGGGAAGCCAACGCTCTCGGCGCTGGCTTCCAGTTTCGCAGACTTATTTCAGATCGACCTTGGCGCCGGCCTTTTCCAATTGGGCCTTGAACTTGTCGGCGTCGGCTTTGTTCACGCCTTCCTTCACCGGCTTGGGCGCGCCTTCGACCAGGTCCTTGGCTTCTTTGAGGCCAAGGCCAGTGATCGCGCGCACTTCCTTGATCACTTCGATCTTCTTGTCGCCAGCGCCGGTGAGCATGACCGTGAATTCAGTTTGCACTTCGGCAACAGCGGCGGGGCCGGCGGCGACAGCGGCGACAGCCACAGGTGCTGCGGCCGAGACGCCCCACTTTTCTTCCAACTTCTTGGCCAGCTCAGCGGCTTCGATGACGGTGAGCGAGGACAGATCTTCTACGATTTTATCGAGCTTCGACATGGTGTTGGCACCCTTCTGAAATTGTTTGCTTCACTTAAATTCGCGGAAATGACGGTTCAGGCGGCGTCCTTGCTGGCGTAGGCGTTGATTACGCGCGCGAGCTGAGCGCCTGGAGCTGCAACCACGCCTGCGATCTTGGTCGCCGGCGCCTGGATGAGACCCACAAGCTTGCCGCGCAGCTCGTCCAAGGAAGGCAGCGTGGCCAGAGCCGTGACGCCGTCCTTGTCGAGCACCTGGTCGCCGAACAGGCCGCCCAGAACGACGAACCGCTCCTTCTCCTTTGCGTAGCCGACAGCGACCTTTGCGGCCGCAATCGGATCGGCGGAGTAAGCGATCGCCGTGGGGCCGGTGAACATGGTCGCGGCGCCCGCCTTGGGCGTGCCGTCGATGGCCAATTTCACCAACCTGTTCTTGACGACTTTCAGCGATGCCCCGGCTTGGCGAAGCCGGCTGCGCAGCACCGTCATATCCGCAACGGTCAAACCGGAATAATGGCCTACCACCATCACCCCAGCCCCGGCGAATACGCCTTTCAGCGACTCCACCGTTTCGGCCTTCTGAGCACGATCCATTGCGGTCTCCTCCCACCCGGCCGCGCGTCGGCCGGGCAGTCCTCAGATTAGGCGCCCGGCCAATCCGAACGCCGTTGAGCGCGCGGATCAGCCGGCCGGCGGAAAAACACCCCCGAAACCGGCGCGCGATCCACGCGCGCTCTGTCCCAGAGGCCGGCCCTGCGGGAACGGGCTTGACGCCCACCCCGAAAAACGTCAGCTTCTGTCTATTGCGGGCCCGAAAGCGCTGGTTTTCACCGTGCTTTCAAAGATTTAAGCCGCGCACAAAACACCCTCTCGGGCGGCCCTCGTGCGTGGCGCCTGCAGTCTAGGACAGGTTTTCGACGGGTTAACGCCCCGCCGAACGCGGGGATATGCACGCTTTGCTGCACCGCCGCAAGGGGGGTGATTTGGGCGTTTTTGTGGCGGAGGACCGTGATCACGCTATAGGCAGGGGCGTAATCATGGACCGCCGGCGTCCTCGCCGGCCTAGGGTGCTTGCAAACACACCGCCACCCGAGCGGTAGCAAACACCGATGCCGGCGAGGACGCCGGCGGTCCATGCTTACTGCGCGGGTTCTTGCTTGACGCGCGCCAAGATCAACCCGGCTTTCGAGCCACGAACACCTTGTCGCCCATGTGCGCGGTCAGTCGATGCCGCTGCGCCTCCTCCGGCGTGAACGAAATCAGTTCCACCTTGAAGCCGTGGCGGGCTAGCAAATCGCCGAAATCATTGCCGTAGAGGCGCACATGTGTGCGTCCGCAAATGCGGGTGATCTCTTCCTGGGGCGTGCCGGGCGGCGGATTCCAGGTTTCCGCGCGCGTGTCGTCGAGCGGCACCGAGAAAATGCCCTCCCCGCCGGGCTTCATCACCCGAAAGCACTCCGCCATGCCCTTTCCATCTTCAACCACGTGCTCGAGCACATGATTGCAGACGATGAGATCGAAATGATTGTCGGGATAATCGAGCGCAGTGATGTCGACGATGGCGTTGGCGACGGCGCTCTTCTTGATGTCGCCCGCCACGTAAGCAGGGTTGGCGCGCCAGCGGCGAAAGAAGGGCCGCTCGGCCGAAAAGTGCAGCACGCGCTTTCCCGCCGGATCGATTCCAGCGCGCTTCATATGCAGCGCGATGATGCGGTCGCGCTCCTTGGAGGCGCAATTGGGACAGCGCGCCTCCTGGCGGCTGCCCGCGCTCAGGAAATAGCCGGTGAAACCGCAAAGCGGGCATTCGCGCTCCTGGCGCGGGCGCAAATGCTGCATTGGATCGCGCATCGTGCCGCGCGCGATTTCCTCAGCCAGGACGAGCCAGTCCAACGCCGCCATTTTTGCGTCTCCATGTGCATGCGCATCGCATCGCGCACGCGCCGTATTCTATGCCTTCAGCTTTCGCTCGATGAGTTTTATCAGCTCGCCTAATGTGCCCCACATTGGCAAGTTCGGCGCTTTGAAATGCTCCAGAAGAAGGCCCTTAAGGTCGCCGCCAAGGTCGACGCCAAATGCCTCCTCAAGCCGTCTTTGCAAGCTTGCAAATGCTGTCAAGCGTTTCTGGATCTCCACCATTGCTACGATGTCGCCGGATTTGGAAACGGAGAGCGAGTACGGCGAAATCCCGAGGACGTCTGTTATCTTCGCGTTGTCAGGGATCGGTCTTTCGAAAGGATGTGGACTCGGTAACGGTTCTGTTTTCGCGGCCAGCACAGCCCAATCTGGCTGTATTATTGCGAGCTTAGCCTTGATCTCATCGCGCACGCGGTCGGCGACGAACGACTTCGATTTCTTGTACGCTTGCTTCGCCTCAACAAACGCTGCAGCCATCTTGCGGCAGCGCTCTTCTGCCTGCGCGGCGGCGGTTTTTTCGTCGGCCACTCTCTTGGCCTCTGCGGTCCGTGCATCGGCTTGACGCTTGGCCTCGGCGACCTCTTCATCCTTAAGCTTCCGCTGGCGCTCGACTTCGGCCTCGACCTTACGGCGCGCCTCTTCGGCGAGCTTGCGCCGCACCTCGTCATCCGCCGCCTGTTTCTCGCGCTGCTGCGCAAGGAATTGCGCGGCTTCCGCGTCGCGGCGGCGCTTGTCTGCCTCCGCCGCTTCTAGCACCTGGCGCTCCGCCTCCCCGCGGCGCGCCAGGTCGACATGATGTTCGATCTCGAACTCAAGCCCCGAGCCGGGCACAACCGCTTTCACTCGCTGCAGAAACCGCGCCACCGCTTCGCCATCCTGTTTTGCGGGAAAGTTCGCCCACGTGGCGCGCAGATCGGCGAGGATGTCGATGCTTTGCTGCACGGCTTGGCTAGGCGCCGGCGCCTGCGCCGCGATGACGCTGCCAGCGCCCAGCTTTAGTGGCGCGGCGAGTTCACGCCCAACCAAGCGTCCGAGCGTCAGCAGCGTGCGGTTCCAGTCCTCGTGTGCATCGCCGCCATCCCAATCGGTGAGATTGTAGTAATTCACTTGACCCAAATCGACGGGAGGCGCGAACTTGTCGAAGGCCTCAAGCGCGACGGGAACCAGGACGCCGCGCGAATAGCCGAAACGGCATTCGGCCATGCACCATTCCCGCTCGAAATAACTCGGCGACCAGCAGCAGAGCACAGCCTTCGAGCTGCGCATCGCACGGGTGATGACGTCAGGGAAATTCTGGCCGCCGTCGATATTCTCAAGATCGAAGAAGCAATCAAGGCCAAGCGCTTCAAGCTTGGCCTTGATCGGCTCTACCTTGGCCCGCGACGCGCGCGGGTAAGAAATAAAGACGTCGACCAAGCAGCGCTCCCGATCGTCACGATAGCGCCGCTTTACCCCGCCGTCAGCCCATATCCCGCCGCCAGCGCGTTGCTCGGATCGATGCGCACGCCCGGGCCCATCGTCGAGCTGAGCGCGACCTTCTTCACGAACGTCCCCTTCGCGCCGGTCGGCTTGGCTTTCGCCACCGCGTCCACGAACGCTTTGGCGTTTTCGCGAATTTGCGCTTCGCTGAAGCTCGCCTTGCCGATACCGGCTTGGACGATGCCCGCTTTCTCGACCCGGAACTCGACCGCCCCGCCCTTGGCGTCGGCGATGGCCTTCTTCACGTCCATGGTGACGGTGCCGACTTTCGGGTTCGGCATCAGGCCGCGCGGCCCGAGCACTTTGCCCAAGCGGCCGACCAAAGCCATCATGTCGGGCGTGGCGATCAGACGTTCGAAGTCGATCTTGCCGGAATTGATGGTTTCCATCAGATCTTCTGCGCCGACGATATCGGCGCCGGCGGCTTTGGCTTCTTCCGCCTTCGGCCCGCGCGCGAACACGGCCACGCGTGCGGTGCGACCGGTGCCGTTAGGCAGCGAAACCACGCCGCGCACCTGCTGATCGGGATATTTGGGATCGACGCCGAGGTTCATCGAAATCTCGATGGTCTCGTCGAACTTGGCCCCGCCTTTGCCCTTGGCGGAGCGTTCCTTGATCAGCTTCACCGCTTCGTCGAGCGTGTGCAGCTTGCGCGGATCGATTCCGGCATGGCTGATTTTCTGTCTCTTGGTGGTCTTTGTCATGTCCCTACTCCACCACTTCCACGCCCATCGAGCGGGCGGTGCCGGCAATCATTTTCGCGGCTTGGTCGAGATCGGCGGCGTTCAAATCCTTGCCCTTGGCTTTGGCGATGTCCTTGCACTGAGCCATGGTGATCTTGCCGACGAAATCGACGCCGGGCTTCTTCGAACCCGAACCGGGCTTCTTCGCCGTCGCCATCTTGGCGGCCTTCTTGATCAGGAACGACGCCGGGGGCGTCTTGATCTCGAAAGTGAAGCTCTTGTCCTGATAATAGGTGATCACCACGGGACAGGGGTCGCCCTTGGGCATGTCCTGGGTGCGGGCGTTAAAGCCCTTGCAGAATTCCATGATGTTCAAACCGCGCTGACCGAGCGCGGGGCCGATGGGCGGCGATGGATTCGCAGCACCCGCCGGCACTTGGAGCTTAATCTGCCCCAGTACCTTCTTCGCCATGATGGCCTCTCGCTTAACGCGGGACGATGGTTAAACCGCCCCGCCTGAGTGGGTGCGTGGTAGGCCCGGCGAACGGGCTCCCACGCGGGAAGCGGGGCGTGTAGCGGATGGCGGGGGGATTGGAAAGGGGGTCAGCCTAAACGCCTTGCTTCCTCCTCCACTGCCATGGCGGGATGGGGTTTTCCGTGCCCCACAGCCCCACTCTTTTTGACCTCGCCCAGGTTTCAAGTCGGTTCAGCTTGGCCTGCCGGTCTGGCGGTAGGTGATCGTAGTACTTGCGCATCACCCATGCGTGGCCGCGCATGACCATTTGTTCGTTCACGTTCATGGGCTCCTCGCGATCCGCGGGCCACACGTAAATCGTAGCGAGCGTTCGCCCGTAATCGTCGAGCCCATGCTCTTCGAGCATCAATCTTCGCCCGTAAACGAGGTTGATAAGACCGCCTTTGGCTTGTCCGCCCCAATCCTGGCCGCCCTCCGGGCAGTCAATGGAATCGAGCCTGATCTCCGTTCGATGCCGCCCCTGGGCGACAATCAAAGAGTCGCCGTCCATGACGTGGACGACCTTGGCTTCCGGCAGGCGTTCTAGGTTCGTCAAAACGTAGGCGGTGCTTTGCGCTTTCTTTTTCGTGGTGTCCCAAGTGTTGTCCAGAACAGGCGTAAATGTACGAGGCCGCTGCTGCTTCGATGGACGAGCAAACGTTCTGATCATAAGCCGTATGAAGCCCAGCATCTGCTAACTTTTCCTACGGCGCCCGATGCAAGGAGCGCAGAGCATAAATGCTTATGTGGCAGCTCTCGAAGACCGCGCCAGCCATTTCTCCCGCGACCTGAAATGGCGGCGGCCCTAGGGCGAACGGCCTCCCGCGCGGGAAGCGGGGCGTGTAGCGGATGGCGGGGGATTGGGAAGGGCGTGACGCTTCTTTCAGCGGACTGGAAGCGCCGGCATCGCCATCCGACAGACCTTAGCCTCCGGCGCGGCGCTCGATTGCGGCGACTAGGCCCGCGGGCGGGGTTGTGTGATAGGCAAGATCGACCACCGCGCCGCTGGGATCGATGATGTAGATCGCGGTGGTGTGGTTGATGCTGTGGCCGGTTTCGCCGAGTTCCGTGCGCGGCGGCATGTGATCGGTGCGTACGCGGAAGGCGGTGAGCGCCTGGCGGATTTGCAGCCGATTTCCGCTCAACAACATAACGCCGGGGAATTCTTGCGCAGCCCCATGCGCGCCATGCGCATGCTCATCATGGTGCGACGCCGGTTGCGAACGCAGCTGGATCGACGCGGGCTCGGCCTCGATATCGACGAACACCGCTTGCGCCGTCACGCCGCGCGCATTGAGCGCATCGGCGGCGGCGGCCAAGGTGGGCAGCGCTATCGGGCAGGCCGAGCGGCAGCGTGCGTAGCCGAAATAGAGCATGGTCCAGCGGCCGCGCAGGTTGGCGTTGGTGAAGGACTCACCCGCAGCGTCGCGCAGCGAGATGACGCCGCCGAGATCGCCGGGGTTAGGGGTCACGTAGGCGTGCGACGAGCCTTCATGCGCGCCACGCTCCTGCGCCAAGGCGGCGCCCGCCGCTGCACATACGGCCGCTGCAACAAGAACCGCTCTCATGTGACCACGATCCGCGTGTTGGCAATTCCGCGGCCGTTATTCTGGATAGCGCGCGTGATCCAGTTCAAGAACTCAAACTTGACTGGGTAGGTCCCCGCGTTCGCGGACAACACGATCATGTCGTAGCGTTGCGCCGTGCTCAATTCGAACGGGGTGTTGGCGGGAATCGTGAACGGGCGCGACCAAGGCGAACCAGGCCGGCCCAGAGCGCGCCCGTCAACGCCGACGACAAGCGCATCGAGGCCAAGCGTGGTGCGCAGCATGCCATAGCTCGCGTTTAGGAGGCGCACCAGCACGCGCTCGCCCCGGAGAGCCCGCACGACGACGGCTGGATCGGTCAGTGTGTTGGGCGCGAATACGCCCGACACCACGAAGTATTTTGGATCGAAGCGGTTCAAGCCGGGATCATCGCCGCAAAGGCCAGCGTCGTGGCCGAGCGTGTGCCAGCGCGGGTCAAAATCGTCGGGGACCCACAATTTCTCGGAATCGTAACGCGGCCCGCCCGAATAGACGTGGCCGGGGCCCTCGGGCGGATAAACGACGAGCGGCCCGTACATCCCCATCTCGAAATGAAGCACCGTGTTCTTATGGCAATGGTAGAAATAGGTCCCGGGCTCACTGGGTTGAAACTGATAGGTATAGCGGCCCGAGACTTCGAAGGAGGTGTGTCCCACCCCGTCGTTGAAGGGTGAGCAATCGATGCCGTGGTGATGGATCGTGTGGGTGTTGCTGCGAGAGTGGACGGTGCTATGCACCACCTGCCCCTGGCGCATGATTATTGCCGGCGAAGGCCAACGATTGGTCATCGGCCGGTCCTCCCAATCGAAGCGCCACACCTCGATCTCACGAAAATCGGGTGTTTGTAGTCTCAAGCCGAAACGCACGCCGAGTTCGAAGTTGATGTCGGGCGCGAGCCGATCCGGCGTCGGCGGATTGGCGTGGAAAACATTGCAGCCGAAGGTGTCGAACGTGAGTTCGCCAGCGTCTTGCGCCGTGCCGTCGAAGATATTGTCAGCCATCGCTCAACTCTCCGGCGGCGTTGGACCGAGTATGGTCCAGTCGGCGATCAGCCCGTGCGGATAGAGACCGCCGCCGGCGGTTTGCGACATCTCGATGTGGCAGTGCATCGGGTAGTGCAGGGGAAATTGCTCCTCTCGCATCGGATAAGCGGCGGCGGGAATGTCCGGCGGACGCTCGAACGGCAGCAGCACATCCTTGCGGTCGAGCGGACTCATGGTCCAGGCGTCGATCTCCAGGAGATTGGCGCGGACTGTCATTGCGCCGGCCGCATCGATGCCGGAGAGCTCCATGACGTGATTGCCGTGGATGTGTGGGGAGTGGGTGGCGAGCCCGGCGTTCAGCACCCGTAGCAACATCGGTTCGCCGATATAACCCTCGGGCGCGGTCGCTTCGTCGTGCGCGGCGTCGAAGCCGCTTCTGCCATTAAGCGTGAAATAGCGAGGCGCGAAGGTCGCAGCGACTGAAGCAGGATTGATGCTCTGCCGCAGGTCCACGCGCCGATGCAGGGCCGGGTCGATCTGCGAGAACATCCAGATACGATCGCGGTCCGGCGACCATGGCCGGCCGGGGAAGCGACCCGGCGGACCGAGCGCCTCGAACACTGCGCGCACCTCTGAGGTCTGTGCAGCGCGCGAGAACGGGGTGATCACGCCCGCCGGCGTGGTCGGATCGAGCGGCGCTACAATCAGCGCGCCGTGCAGACCTAGCAAGCGGTTGATCGGCGCGAGCGTCGGATCGAGATAGAGATAAGTTCCCCCGCGCGGCGCGGTAAAAATTACTTCTCGCGTCTGGCCAGCCCCGATTGACGGGATGGACGCGCCAGGAACGCCGGGCACGGAAAAGCCGTGCGGGCGGCTGTCATTATTGCGCACTACCACGCGCAGCTGATCGCCCTCGGTGGCCCGCAGCACTGGGCGTGCGCCGCTCGCGCCGTAGAAAAGCAGCATGAACACGCGCACGCCGTCGATCATTTCGACATCGGCCGGCTCGATGGTGAGCGCGGCGGTGACCGACGCGCCGGCCTGAGCCTGCGCACCATCGGCGAACATTAGAGACGCACCGCACGCCGCCCCGTATTGGAGGAAATGGCGTCTGCGCATGCTGCCCCCGACTCGCTTATGAGTTGAGGCCAATTTGCGTGCCCATGGCTTATTCCAAACATCTTTCATCCAGCGCGCGAAACCACGGCTCGTCATATTCGCGTCAGGAGCTTCGATGTTGGAGCGCCCGCACCGCGGGGGCTGGCGTCAGAACCGCACGCGCAATTCCGCGCCGTAAACCCGGCCCTTGTTCAGCGGCGAGAACGTCGGGCGCGCACCGCCGCTGTATCCGAACGCGGCGGTTGACGGCAGGATGGTGTCGCCGCCCCAGGTGGCTTCGTCGCCGAGATTTTCGCCATAGAGCGCCCAGCGTCCGCGGCCCTGCTCCCAGGCGATGTTCGCATCGATCATATCGACCTCGGCCAAGCGCCCCAGATTGGAATCGTTGTAGAAGGCGCCGTCGCGGTGGCTGTAGCTGGCGCGCGCGGAAAACACCCCCGGCCCAAGCGGCGCCTCATAATCGATCTCGACGCCATACGTCCAGGGCGCGAGACGCGGTATCCTCAGCGCGCGATCGGCGGCGTTGATGACCAAATCGCCGCTTAGGTCCTCTGTCACTCGCTCGTACGCGCCATCCAGATAGCCCGCATAAGCGGCGATGGTGAAATTGGGGTCCACGATCAGACGCGCCTCGATTTCGCCGCCGCGGATCGTTGCATCGCCGGCGTTGAGCACAATCTGTTGCACGCCCGATATCGGGTCGGGCTGATTGGTTTCGCGCTGCATGCGCTCGATCTGGTTCTCGAACAGCGCCACATTGAGGCGCAAATGGTTGTACAATAAATCCTGCTTCCAGCCGATCTCGAACGTGCTTTGCTGTTCCGGATCGTAGGCGCGCGGCGCCAGCCCCAATGAGGAAGTGCGGAAATTCACACCGCCGCCGCGAAACGCGCGTGACCAGGTCGCGTAGAGGTTTGCGCCAGCGCTGGGCCGCCATTGCAGACCAAGGCGCGGCGAGAGATCGTCCCAGTTCTGCGAAAATGGCGCATCGGAAAAGTTCAGCGTACGCGCATCGATATCACCGCCAGTCGCTCCTTCGCCGGGAACATTGACGCTCGGTCCGTCTAGATCGTCGATCGCCCGGCGTACGCGAGAGATATGCGAGCGCTTTTCTTCGCGCGTGTAACGCAACCCGACGCTGCCCGTAAGCGCATCGCTGACATGCCAATCGGCGTTGGCGAACGCCGCCCAGCTGGTGAAATCCCCGCGCCCGCCGCCGACGCGACGAAACGTCGGAGAGAAATTGCGCTCGTCGATATAGAGCAGGTTCTGATCGAGCCAATAGAGTCCGGCGGTGACGTCCGCTGCGCCAAATCCACCAGCATAGCGCAATTCCTCGCTCACTTGCTCTTGCACGTTGAGCACGCGGGTGTGGAACACGAAGGCTGGCGTGGAATCGATGTCGGCCGCCCATGGAACTTCCACCGAGCGCCAGCCGGTAATGCTGGTGATGACGCCGTCGCCAACGCGCCAATTGACCTCGAGCGTCGCCTGCTCCCAGTCGGTGGCGGCATAGCCACGATTGTCGATGGCGAAATCGAAACTGTCGCGCGCGAACAGCGCATGATTTTGCGAGACGGGACCGTCGCCGTCGGCGTTTCCCTGTTCCAGGCGCAAGGTGACATCGATACCCTGCGACGGGGTCAGCAACAGCGACGCGCGCCAAGCATCGGTTTCATTGGCGCCGAATCGCGAGCCGTCGGCGGCGTTCTCGAACCAGCCCTCTTCGTCGCTGTGCAGCGCGGCGATGCGGCCATAGAGCAGGCCGTCGGCGATAGGACCCGAGATCGCCGCTTCAGTGATGAGATTGAGCCCGGATTCGATCGCGACCCGGCCGCGCGTTTCGAAGCGCTCGCTCGGCGCGCGCGTGCGCACCAGCACCGCGCCGCCGGTGACGTTGCGCCCGTAGAGCGCCCCCTGGGGCCCGCGCAGCACTTCGATGGCTTCGAGGTCGAATGCGTCGGTGATGGTTCCCGCGTTCAGGCCCAGATACAATCCATCGACGAACACGCCCACCGCGGGGTCCACCGAAGCAATGGAGGAATTCACGCCGACGCCGCGGATGGAGAAATTGGCGATCCCGCGCGCGGTGCCGATATCTTCGAACTGCACATTGGGCATCGCGTAGGAGAGCGATTGCAGGTCCTCGACATTGCGCGTGCGCAGATCGTCGTCGCCGAACACACTTATCGCCAGCGGCAAATCCTGCGCCCGCACCTCGCCGCGCTTGTTTGCGGTGACGACGATCTCATCTTGCGCTGGCTGCGCCCGAGCGCAGGGCACCCAGACTGTGATAACAGCGGCGAGAAGTGCTGAACCAGCTTTGCCCATGGAAGACCTCACGGCGCACTTCTAAGGGCGCAGCTGCCGCAGGAGTATCGCTTTCCCCCCAACTGAGATTGGGCGCCGCCGATCCGGAAGCTGATTTCCGCTCGGGACCAGACAGGATCTCATACGACCTGCGCTCAGCGAGCCATCCTGGCGATGCGTTCGAGTTCGGCTTCGACTCGCGATTCTACGATCGCGGGCAGATTGTGATCGAGCCAGTCCTTGAGCATCGGCTTCAAGAGTTCGCGCACAACGCCTTCGACGGTTTGCCCCGGCGTATCGGCGATGCGCAGCGTGCCGGCTAAACGCGCCAGCGAGCCGGCGGCGGCGCTCGCGGTCGGCGGCGAGATGATGACGTCGGCTGGAGGCGGCGACGCCACCGTCACGGTCGGCGCCGGTGTCGGCGCGGCCGGCGGTGTTGGCACAGTCTCGAATACGATGTCGTCCTCTTCGTCCTCGGGCATCAGCGCGATCGGCTCCTCTGCCTGCGTCAGATCAAGCACAACCTCGGGCTCGACCTCCGGCGCCTGCTCTTCTTCCGAGATGATCCGGCGGATCGACGCCAGGATTTCTTCCATTGAAGGTTCGGCTTGTTGTTCTTGCGCCGCCATGTTCCCGCCTCGCCTGATGCCATGCCCTGGTGGTTCGACTCGAAAGCCTAGGAGCCGGGTCGATTCCTGTCCACGCGTGGAATCAACCGCAACAGCATGTGCGCGCTAGCGTCTAAGAGAATCTTAACGAGGCTGGTTGTTGCGGCTTCAGAACGCAAATGCAGGCGGGCGCGACAATCCCGGCGCCAGCGGCGGAGCTGCGTCGAACGCGACCCGAAACGCAACAGCATCGCCCGAGCGGGTGTAAATGCGCGCAGCTCCAGCGGCGCCATCACGCACGATCGCGCCAAGCCTGCCGCCCGGCGCCAATTGCGCCAACCAAGCCTCGGGGACGATCTCGGTTGCGCCGTTGAGCATGATAACGTCGTATGGCGCTTCTTCGGCCCAGGCCTCCGCCGCTGGCGTCGATACCGTCTTCACGTTGGTCGCGCCGACCGATTCCAGCGCCGCGCGCGCGGCGAACGACAAGTCCGGATCGGGATCGTGCGCGATCGCGTGCCTGCAGCAGGCGGCCAAGAGCGCCGCGCCGTAGCCGGTGGCGCCGGCGATTTCGAGCGCGCGTTCGTGCGGCTGCGGCGCCAGCGCCTGCAACAGCTTGGAAAGATCGCGCGGCCGCAACAGCGTCCGCCCCGATGCGACTTCCGGCTCGATATCGGCATACGCGAGCGCCCGCTTGCCCGCAGGCAAGAAGCGCTCACGCGGCAGGCTGCGCATGGCCGCCAAGATGCGCACGTCGGTCACGTCGTTGGTGCGGACCTGGGTCTCGACCATCAAGTCGCGGATGTGCGCGTAATCCATGCCTCAACCTCTCACGCGCGCCTTAGCGTCGCAAACCCGCCAGCGCAAGCGGACGGGGCGTCGCGGCGGGTGCAGCGCTCAAGTCGCCTTCTCCTTCTTCCCGAAGCGCTCGTAGAAGCTCTGATTGATCTTGGCCATCTCGCGCAGCAATTTCGGCGGTTCGAAGCGCGGGCCGTATTGCTTGGCCAAGCGATCGGCTTCCTCCACGAACTTCGTCGTTCCCCAGAACAGATCCATATAGCTGATGCAGCCGCCCGAGTATGGCGCAAAGCCCCAAGCCAGGATCGAGCCCACGTCGGCGTCACGCGGATCGGTGATCACGCCTTCTTCGAAACAGCGCGCCACTTCGATGCATTGGCGGAACAGGAAGCGCTTGGTGAGTTCCTCCTTCAAGGCCGGCGGACACTCGTTCACCTTCACCGCGACCTTCTCGGAAATGCCGGGCCAGATGCGCGTCGGCTTGCCGTCCTCGCCGTACTCGTAATAGCCCTTGCCGCCCTTGCGCCCGACGCGGCCTTTGTCCTCGACGATCCACGACAACAAGTTCGCGCGCGGGTCCTTTTTGTAGTCCTGCTGCGACAGCTCGGCATTGGTCTTGCCGATCTTCAGCGCGGTATCGAGCCCAACCGAGTCCGACACTTCGAGCGGCCCCATCGGCATGCCGCATTGGCGGCCGACATTCTCGATGATCGCGGGCGCGATCCCTTCCATCAGCATCTCGACGCCTTCGGCCGGATAGGTGCCGAAGCAACGCGAGGTGTAGAAGCCGCGGAAATCGTTGACGATGATCGGCGTCTTCTTGATCTTCAGCACATAATCGATGGCTTTCGCGACGGTCTCGTCGGTAGTTTCCTTGCCGCGAATGAGCTCCACGAGCCCCATGCGCTCGACCGGCGAAAAGAAATGGATGCCGATGAAATTCCTTGGCCGCACGCTGGCTTCGGCGAGGCCGGTGATCGGCAGCGTCGAGGTGTTGGAACCGAACACCGCGTTCTCGCCAAGCGCGGCTTCGGCCTTCTTGGTGATTTCAGCCTTCAGCGCGGGGTTCTCGAACACCGCCTCGATGACAAGATCGGCGCCTTTGATGTCGTTGTAATCGGTGGACGGCTTGATCAAAGCGAGGAGCGCATCGCCCTTCTCCTTCGTGGTCTTGCCGCGCCCGACATCCTTATCGACGATCTTCTTCGAATAATCCTTGCCCTTCTCGGCGTTCTCCATCGACACATCGATCAACACGGTCTCGACGCCGGCTTTTGCTTGCACGTAGGCAATGCCCGCGCCCATCAGGCCGGCGCCAATCACGGCGACTTTCTTCACCTGATATTCGGGCACATTTTCCGGGCGGTTGCCGCCCTTGCCGAGCGCTTGCATCGACACGAACAGCGAGCGGATCATGCCTTTGGCTTGCGGCGTCGCCGCGGTCTTCAGGAAATAGCGGCTCTCGATGCGCAGCGCCGCATCGATCGGCACCTGCACGCCTTCATAGATGCACGAAAGAATATTGCGCTGCGCGGGATAATTGAGATTGGTCTGCTTCGAGACCATCGCGTTGCCGCCGATCGCGGCCATCGCCCCGCCGGGCGTGAACGGACCGTCCTTCACCTTGTAACCCTTCACATCCCATGGCGCGACGTGATTGGGTTTGCCCTTGAGCCAGGTCTTGCAGGCCTCGACGGTTTGGCCCGCGGGAACGACTTCATTGATGAAGCCGAGACCCTTGGCTTCCTGCGGCGACTTATCCTGACCCTGCAGGATCATCATCGCCGCGTTCTGCACACCGATCAGGCGCGGAAGCCGCTGTGTTCCGCCGGCGCCGGGCAGCAGCCCGACCTTCGCTTCCGGCAGGCCGAGCTTGATTTTCGGATTGTCGGCGACGACGCGATAATGACCGGCGAGCGCGAATTCCAAACCGCCGCCGAGCGCCAAACCTTCCAGCGCAAACGCCACCGGCTTGCCGCAGGTTTCAAGATCGCGGTAGACCCGGTTGAGCGAGAAACCGCGTTCGAAATTCGCCTTGATCTTATCGTTCTCGCTCTTTGGCGCGCTCTCGGCGGCCGCGCCGCGCTCGTTCATTTCGCCAAGATCGGCGCCGGCGCAAAATCCGCTGGCTTTGCCGGAGGTGAACACGACGCCCTTGATCGCGGCGTCGGATTTGATCGTGCCGACAATCTCAAAAAGATCGCGGATCACGCCGCCAGTAATCGTGTTCATCGAACGCCCGGGAACGTCGAAGGTGATGAGTGCGATGTCGTCGCCGTCCAAATCGATCTTGAAGTTTTCCATCGTCGTCTCCTAACACCCCATCGCCGTTTTCACTTCGGCGGAAAATTCCTGAACACGCTTCTCGTAGAAAGGCCCGACCGCGCCAATCGCGCCTTCGCGCGCCGCTTCGAACGCGGTCGGCGGGCCGGGATCGTACTCGATCGCCAACTGGATACGTCGCGCGGCCTCCGCGCCGGCGATCGCCTCCACCAACGTCAAAGCGAAATCGATGCCCGCGGTGACGCCGCCGCCGGTGAAGGTATCGCCGTCTTGCACCACGCGCGCCTTCTCTGGGATGGCGCCGACCAGCGGCAAGAGATGATGGTACGCCCAATGCGTCGTGGCGCGTTTGCCTTTCAGCAAACCGGCCGCGCCGAGCACGAACGCGCCGGTGCAGACGCTGGTCACATAGTGCGCGCCGCTCTCGCGCACGAAGGCGACCGTCTCGGCGTCCGCGATCGCTTGCGATACACCGAAGCCGCCAGGCACACACACAATGTCCAGCTTCGGCGCGCTCGCGAACGTGACGGTCGGCATCAACCCCAAGCCGCAATCGGAAGGCACAGCCTCCATCGCCTTAGCGAGAATATGCGTCGTCGCTCCCGGCATGCGGTGCAGCACTTGCAACGGCCCGGTGAAGTCGAGCTGCGTCACATTGGGGAAGAGGATGAAGCCGATGTTCATCGGCCCTCTCCGCGATTTTCATTCTCTTCCGGAGGACCGGCCCGGTCCTCCGGTTTGTTCGACCTGTTCCAACTGGCCGCGCTCAGCGCCGTCCCGATGGCGACGCCAAGCGACAGCCAGAGCGCGAGATTGTTCAACACAATCCCCAAGGCGACGCCGACCGCGACGCCCAAGGCCAGTTTCGCGCCACTCTGCATCACACCCGCTCGATCACCGTCGCCGTGCCCATGCCCGCGCCGATGCAGAGCGTGACCAACGCGCGTTCCTTGTTGGCCCGCTCCAATTCATCGACCATGGTGCCCAGGATCATCGCGCCGGTCGCTCCAATCGGGTGACCCATGGCGATGGCGCCGCCATTGACGTTCACCTTTTCCATGTCGAGTTCGAGCGCCTGCACCCAGCGCAACACCACTGCGGCGAAAGCTTCGTTCAGTTCCCAGAGATCGATGTCTTCCTTCTTGAGGCCGAGCTTCTTCATCAGCTTGTGCGTGACGTGCTCTGGCCCGGTGAGCATGATCGACGGCTCCGAACCGATGGAGGCGCCGCCCAAGATTTTCGCGCGGGCCTTCAAGCCCAACGCATCGCCCATTTCCTTCGTGCCGATCAGCACCGCAGCGGCGCCATCGACGATGCCGGACGAATTGCCGGCGTGGTGCACGTGATCGATCTTCTCGATTTCCGGATAGCGTTGTTTGATCACGTCATTGAAGCCCGGCATCATTTCGCCCTGCATCTTGAAGCTGGGCTCCAGCGCGCCAAGCGATTGCAGCGTGGTTTCGGGGCGCATGTGCTCGTCATGATCGAGCAGCACGCCGCCCAGTTGATCCTTCACCGGCACAATTGATTTCTTGAAGCGGCCTTCCTTCCAGGCTTTCGCCGCGCGCTGCTGCGACTGCACGGAATATTGGTCAAGGTCGGTGCGCGAGAAGCCGTACTTGGTAGCAATGGCGTCGGCGGCGACGCCTTGGGGCACGAAATAGGACGGCATCGCGATCGAGGGATCGCTCGCCCACGAACCGCCGGTGGAGCCCATCGGCACGCGGCTCATGTGTTCGCAGCCGCCGCCGATGGCGAGTTCGGCTTCTCCGGACTTCACTTTCGCGGCGGCGATGTTGCAGGCTTCTAGGCCGCTGGCGCAGAAGCGCTCGACCTGCACGCCCGCCACCGTTTGCGAATAGCCAGCGTTCAGCACCGCGATACGCGGAAGATTGCCGCCCTGCTCGCCGATCGGCGACAACACGCCCATGTACACGTCATCGACTTTAGAGGTGTCGAGGTTGTTGCGGTCGCGGATCGCCTGCAGCACCTGCGTGGCCAATTGCAGCGAGGTCTGCTCGTGCAGCGATCCGTTCGACTTGCCCTTGCCGCGCGGGGTGCGCACTGCGTCATAGATGTAAGCGTCAGCCATAATCTTCACTCTCCAGTTCGCGGCGCGCGCCGCGTCTCGCCCTGGATGGGACCGGAGTCGTCCCCAGCGCAAACGCGCCTACTCCGCTGACCGTCGCGCCCGGGCCGGACGCAGCGCGGCAAAAACTCATTCCGCTGCAGTGGTGTGGGGATCGCGCGCATGCTCGCGCAGCCATCGCCTTTCCGATGCATTGAGTCGCCACATCACCACCAAATGCATCCCATACATCAGCACCGCCGCGCCGATCGGGAACATCCAGAGTTGGAACTCCATCATAGCTCTATCCTCAAGCGATCCAGTATTTCGGTCGCTACAATGTGCAAGAAGGCGGAGAACATCAGAAAAAGCAACGCCGTCAGTCCGTCGTCGTTCGCTATCGCCACAAACCCGCCGCCGCCGGCCGCCGCAACACCCACGGCATTGAGAAACCCGGCGTGAGCCCTAAGCACCTCGTTGTGGCGTTCGTTGAACGTCATGACCCGCCTTCAGCCACCACCACTTCACCCCTGAACGAATTGGCGATGAAGCAGGCTTCGTGGGCTTTGTGATTCAGGTCCGCGATCTCCGCCGCGCTGGGTCGCTTGTCGCCGGACCATTCCACGGCCGGCTTCAGAATGATCCTGGTCATCGCCATTTTGCCCTCGGCGTTCTTGGCCAGCAGGCCCTCGGGCGCATCGACGTAGCTGTCGATCACGAACCCAGCCCGGCGCGCGAAATCCAGGAAGAACAGCATGTGGCATGACGCCAGCGCCGCCACGAACAATTCCTCCGGATCGGCGGCGTCCTCGCGCGACAAGGGCGGGCGCACCACGTGCGGGGAGGATGAGCCCGCGATGGAAAAACCGCCATCGAAGGCGATGTCGTGGCCGCGTGAATATTTGCCGTCGGCGAACGATTGCTCGCCGCGGCGCCAGGTGAGCGTTGCTGTATAAGCGCTCATCGCTTCACCCCAATGTCACGCGCTGGATGGCGCGCAAACTCAAGAGCTTGCGCACCTGCTCGACCGCCGCCTCGCCGCCGCCCTGCTTTTCCAGCGCCGCCAATTGCGCCTTGAGCTGCGCGATTTCGGCGTCAAGCGCGATCACCGCCACCTGCCGCGGATCGACCGTCGGCGCCGATGCCGCGGCCGCTTTCGGCGCCGCCGCTTGGCCCTGCCGCTCTGGAGTTTTGTTCTTCGCCATTAAAACGCCTCCGCCGCCAACGCCATCACCGGCTCGGCGCCGCTCTTCAGCTTCGCCAGGTGCGCGCCCGTATCCGGCAGCATGCGCGCCAGAAAATAGCGTCCGGTGGCGAGCTTGGTATCGAAATACGGATCGCCGCCGCCGTTTTTCTTCGCCGCCAACGCGGCCTTGGCTTGCAGCGCCCACATATAAGCGAGCGCGGTAAGCCCGAACAGGTTCAGATAATCGTGGCCGGCAGCGCCCGCATTGTCGAAATTGCTCATGCCGTTTTGCATGAGCCACATCGTCCCCTCTTGCAGCTGCGCCTTGGAGGAGCGCAGGCCTTCGAGGAATGGTGCAAGCTCCACGTCGTTCTCATGCGCCTCGACGAACTCATCGATCTCCTTGAAGAAGGCGAAGATCGCCCGCCCGCCGTTCGCCGCCAGCTTGCGGCCTACCAGGTCGAGCGACTGGATGCCGTTAGCGCCTTCGTAAATCATGGTGATGCGCGCATCGCGCACGAACTGGCTCATCCCGTGTTCTTCGATATAGCCGTGGCCGCCAAATATCTGCTGGCAATTGGTGGCGTTGGCATAGCCCTTGTCAGTGAGGTAACTTTTGATCACCGGCGTCATCAGACCCATATAATCGCCGGCCTTCTCGCGCACTTTGTCGTCGGGCGAGGCATGCAAGAGATCGCCGTGCAGCGCGGTCCAGAACGCAAACGCGCGCGCGCCTTCGTTGAAGCTCTTTGCGTCCATCAGCATGCGGCGAATGTCGGGATGAACGATGATCGGGTCGGCGGGGCCCTCGGGGTTCTTCGGCCCAGTCAGCGAACGCATTTGCAGGCGATCCTTGGCGTAGGCGGCGCCATTCTGGTAGGCGACCTCCGATTGCGAGAGCCCTTGCAGGCCAACGCCAAGCCGCGCCACGTTCATCATCGTGAACATGGCGGCGAGGCCCTTGTTTTCGACGCCGCAGAGATAGCCGACCGCGTCATCGTAATTGAGCACGCAAGTCGAATTGCCGTGAATGCCCATCTTCTCTTCGATCTTGCCGCACACCACGCCATTGCGCTCACCCAGCGAGCCATCGGCGTTCACCAGAAACTTCGGCACGATGAACAGCGAAATCCCTTTGGTTCCCGCCGGCGCGCCTTCAATGCGCGCAATCACCAGGTGGATGATGTTGGAAGCGAGGTCGTGCTCGCCCGCGGAGATGAAAATCTTCTGGCCGCTGATGCGATAGCTGCCATCGGCTTGCGGGATCGCCTTGGTGCGGAGCATGCCGAGATCGGTGCCGCAATGCGGCTCGGTGAGGTTCATCGTTCCGGTCCACTCGCCGGTCACCAATTTGGGCAGATATTTTTGCTTCAGTTCGTCGCTGCCGTGCTGATGGATGGCCTCGTAGGCGCCATGGCTAAGCCCCGGATACATGCCGAACGCCATGTTCGAGGACGCCACCATTTCGCTCCACGCCAGCGCAACGATATGCGGCATGCCTTGGCCGCCATAAGCAGGATCGCTCGACAGCGCCGGCCAGCCGGCATCGACCAATTGCCGATACGCTTGCTTGAACCCAGGCGGCGTGGTCACCGAACCATCGGCGGCGCGCGTGCAGCCGTGCTCGTCGCCAACCTTGTTGAGCGGCGCCAGCACGCCTTCGCAAAACTTCGCCCCCTCCTCGAGCACCTGTTCGATCAAATCGAGCGGAGCGTCGGAGAAGCTCGGCAGGTTCGAATAACGCCCGACGTCGAGCACGTCGTTGAGAAGGAAACGGTATTCACGCAGCGGGGCTTTGTAGGACGGCATGGGTGTTCCTAACGCGGCAATAGGCAACAGGCAGCAGGCAAATGGAGAAAACCGCCGGCACAATTGCCGACTGCCTAAAGCCTATTGCCGTCTTTTCAATGTGCGTCTTCGAGGCGTTTCTTCGCCTCTTTTTCGAAAGCGCGCGCGGCGCCGATGGCGGCGGGCGCTGCTGGTTTGGCGAGAAAATCTTCGAGTTGTCTGACGCCATCGGTCAGCGCTCCGATCGCGGCCTCGACGTCGTGGCGCTGCTCCTCGAGCGCGACGATGCGCGCCTTGAAGCGCTTCAACGCTGTTTGCGCCTGGGCGCGCTGATCGACCTTGTAGAGATCGAGGATTTCCTTGATCTCCAGTAGCGACAGCCCAACGCGCTTGCCGCGCAGGATCAATTGCAGCCGGGCGCGGTCGCGGTGTGCGTAGACACGGTTGAGACCCTCACGCCGCGGCGTGAGCAGGCCCTTGTCCTCATAAAAACGCAGCGCCCGCGCGGTGACCGCGAACTCGCGCGCGAGTTGGGAGATTGTGTAGGTCTGGTCGGGCATCGTCTCTCGATCCGGTTGTGCGCAGCTTTACATTGCCGTTGACGTTTACGTCAACTTAAAATGACGGAGGCGTCAGCAATCTGTCGCCGCCCTCCGTGGGCGCGCTGCACCCGGTCAGCGCCAGAGTAAGGTCCAGCTCTGCGAGGAGGTTTTCCATTACCGCTCGAACGCCGGCCTCGCCCTGCAGCGCCAATCCGTAAACGTAAGGCCTGCCGATACCGACAGCGCTCGCGCCCAGCGCCAGCGCCTTGAACACATCAGCGCCGCACCGGACGCCGCTATCGAACAGCACCGGGACCTTATCCGCGGCTGCGGCAATCACACCAGGCAGCGCCGCCAGCGCCCCAAGCCCCCCATCGATCTGACGCCCGCCATGGTTAGAAACCATGATCCCGTCATAGCCTTCCGCGACCGCCTTGGCGGCGTCATCGGCGCGTAGAATGCCTTTGAGTACAATGGGAAGCTTGGTCCAGGTTCTGATCTTGGCGATGCGCTCCCAATCCAGGGAGGGATCGGAAAACACCTGGGTGAAGTGCGCTGCGGCGGCGAAGACGTTTTCTTCCGGCGTTTGCGCCAACAATGCGCGAAACGCGGGGTCGGAGGTGTATTGCGCGACGCCCTTGGCGCGCAAAAACGGCAAATGGCCCAGATCGAGGTCGCGCGGGCGCCACCCCAGGATAATGGTGTCCAGCGTGATGAAAATCGCTTTGCAGCCGCAGGCTTCCGCGCGTTTGACGAAACTCTCGGCGATGGCGTCCGATTTGCCCCAATAGAGCTGAAAGAAACGCGGGGCCTCGCCATTGGCTTTGGCGATCGCTTCCATCGGGAATGACGCCTGGCTCGATATGATCATGGGCAGGTGCAGATCACGCATCGCGCGCGCGACTGCGAGATCGGCTTCGGAGTGCGCCATTTCCAACACGCCGATCGGCGAAGTCATGATCGGCGCAGCTGCGCGCGCGCCGAATATTTCGCATCCGAGTTTGCGTACGCCTGCGCCCGCGAGCATGCGCGGTGAGATTTCCACACGCGCGAAAGCGGAACGGTTCGCCTCCATTGTCGTTTCAAGTCCGGCGCCGCCCGCGATATAAGCGAAGCTCTCGGGTGACATTTGCTCACGCGCCTTGGCTTCGAGCTGTGGAAAAGCCGTTGGGATGTCGGGTTTCGCGCCGCCTAATCCGCGCGCATAGATCGCCGCTTGCGTTTCGGGCCCGAAAGAGCGTGGCGTGCTTGTCATGGTTTCTCCCCGTTCATCATTTTACCCGCCATTAACACTGCGCCCAGTTTGATCGACACTGCTGAACCATCGGCGATTCTCAGGGCTGGGAACTCGCAGCGATGGTTGGGCGTGACGGAGCTGTGGGCAGCGCCGTCGATCGCGAGGGCTGAACAATGAGCGGCGCGCAAAGCTGGAACGTCAAGGGCATTGACCCAAAAGTGCGGGAGGCTGCGCGTGAAGCGGCCGAGCGCCAGGGCATGACCCTTGCCGAATATCTGAATTTCGCACTCGCCAGCCACGCGCCTCAAGGCGGCCAATCCAGCACGCCGCGCCAACGCCCATTGCGCGCGATCAGTTCGACGCGGTTCGAGGACAGCGAAGACGGCGATTGGGATCTGAGCACTTCGTCCCCGCAGCCGCGGACGCTCGACCCCGCACGGCTGGCGCAGCGGCTCGAGGCGATCGAACGGCGCACACAATTGGCGGTGACCGGGCTCGACCGTGCGGTCTCCACTATAGATCGCTCCGTGCTTGGCTTGGCTGCGCGCATTGAGGACGCCGAGGCCGTCTCCGGGGAAAGCGCCGAACGGGTCGCTGAGGCGCTCGAACATTTCCGCATCGCAGGCGACACACTGGGCGGCCGGCTTGAACGTGCGGAAGAGGACTCTGAGCAAAGCCGCCGCGCGCTTGACACTGCAAAGTCGGATTTGCTCGGCGTGCGCGCAAGATTGGAAAACCAGGTTGCGATCGCCGAGGAAGTGGCGCGTCGCGCCGAAGCCGCGGCTTCGTTCCTGACCACCGAGATGGAGAGCCGCAACAGCGCCCACGCGCGCACGTTGGCTGAAGCGCGCAGGGTGGCCGAGGAAGCCGCGCACCAGGCGTCGCAGGCGTCAGCCGACGCCGTCGCCGAATTGCGGCTGCTGCAAGAGCAGATGAGCGAACGGCTTGCGGAGACGGAAACTTCCACGCGCCGCGTCATCGAAACCGCGATCCAAGAAGTGCGGGCCGAAACTGCGAGCGATACCCGCGGCGCTCGCGAAGCGTTGCTGGAAGAAGTGGTGCGTCTCGAAAGCGAGATCGCCAAACGCGTCGGGGCCATCGAGCAGCTGAAGAGCGAACAATCCACTCTCATCACTCGCATCGAGCGCGCGGAAGCGGGCGCGCGGGAATCGACCGCGGGCCTGCGCCAAGCGGCTGGTGCAGCGATCGCCGATCTGCGCAACGCGCAGCTGGCGCTCACGGCGCGGGTCAAGCAGGTCGAAGAAAGCGGCGCCGGGGGAGGAAGCGACCTCACCGACGTGCGCCAGCAACAACAAGACATCGGCGAACGCCTCGCAGCACTTGAGCACAAGACCGAAGCCAGCCCCGTGACCGATGCGATGGCCGCTTTTGAGACGCGCCTTTCGCGGATCGAGCAAACCGCGAGCGCCGAAGGCCAAAGCGACAACGAGGCGGTTGTTACCCTCGATCATGCGCTGCGCCGGCTTGCCGACCGCATCGCTGAAACAGAATCGACCGCCAGCACCGCCATCCGCACACTCGAGGAAACCGTTTCCTCGCTCGGCGCGCGCATGGAGCAGAAGGACGCCGCGCAGGAAACCGAAGCGGTTCGCGCGGTGCTGGAAGAGCGGCTCTCGCAAATGGTCGGCGATGCGCGCGCTGAACTGGCGGGCCAATTGCAGGCCGCGCTCGAAGGTTCGCGCGGCGAAGGCTTCGACGAAGCGCTCGCGGATGTGAACCGGCGCCTGGCCGCGGCCGAACGCCGGCAGGCGCAGACGATCGAGGCGATTTCCCTGGAAATCCGGCGCATGTCGGAGACCGTCGATAAGCGCCTGCGCACCGTCGAGGCGCGCAACGACGATGCGGCCGCGGCGGCAGTGCGCGAGGAACTCTCGCGTATGGCCACGACGTTGGAGCAGCGTTTTGACGAAATCGAAACTCGTGAAGCGGCGGCGTTCGACCGCATGGGCCTCGAAGTAGGCCGCCTCTCCGAACGCCTTGAGGAACGTTTCGGCGCTGTGGAAAAACGCAGCGCGCAAGCGATCGAGCAGGTCGGCGAACAGGTCGCGCGCATGGCCGAGCGCTTCAACCAACGTCAAGAAACGCTGGCGCGGGACATGGGCGAGCGCATGCTCGACAGCGAAGAGCGCGCCGGCGCGCGCGTGGCCGAAGCCATCGGCTCGATCATGCAGCGCCTGGCGGAGGTGGAGGCCAATTCCGCCGACGCCATAGCCCCGGTGCAGAAGGCGGTGTCCAGTGTCGCCTCGAAGCTGGAGCGTTATGAGAGCGGACGTGATTTCGACACACAGGCGGAAACGTTGCCCACGCCGACGCGACGCGCCGATGACCTCGACCTTGACCTCGACGACTATCTCGATGTCCAGACGACAACTGTGTCACCCCTGGAGGCCGCGCAACCCTTGCGGGCGGGACCGCTGGCGCCGCAATCTCATGCTCCTGCGCCGTTGAACGAGCTGGCGCATACACCGTTCCATACCGAGGACCAAGACGACGAAAACGACGACCTCGACATCTATTTCTCCGAAGAGGACAAACGCGAGCATCTGCAGTTTGAGGACCAACTCACGCCCCGCGAAGCATCGCCGCCTCCACCCCGCGATTTTGAGCGGAATCTGGACGATCTGTTGGTCGAGGACGAGCCGAGCCTAACGTCCACCGTGGAAGCAGCGCCGCAAGAAGAAACTCTTTGGGCGGAAGACAAGCAAGAGCAGGAGGAAGCCTCCTTCGACCACGCGCCGACGCTCGGCGCTGACGACGAAGTACCAACGCTTGGGGAAGCGCTTGCCGCGCCTACTCTGCCGCACGCAGCGACGCCAACAGATACGGCGATCAACAGGAACGACTATCTCGCCGTCGCGCGTCGCGCGGCGCAGGCGCAATCGTCGACTCGCGCGGAGCGCGCACCAACGCCGCGTCTCAGCCTGCGCGGCTCTAGCCGGATCATCTTGTGGGGCGCCGCTACGGCTGTGACCGCTTTGTTGGCCGGCGGCGCCTGGTACATGAATGCGCGGCAGGGAACGGGCGACGCTCCTGGCGCCAACGAAGTTCGTATGACTCCTGCGGCGGCCGCTCGCGCGGCGGAGGCGCAAGGCTCCGCCTCCACGACGCCGGCCGAAAATACAGAGCCGGCGCTAGACGCCGGCGACGACCTGGCGACCTCGCAAGAACCAGTGGTCGCTGGTCCGCTGGCGCCGAACTCGGCCTCGCTTGAGCAAGCGGCGCAAGCGGGCGATCTCACCGCCCAATACGAGCTTGCCTTGCAACGCCTGAGCGCGGGGCGAACCCAGGAGGGCGTCACCTTGTTGCGGCGCGCCGCCGACCGCGGCTTGGCCATGGCGCAATATCGATTGGCCAAGCTCTACGAGCGGGGCGAAGGCGTGGGGGCTGACCTGGCGGTTGCACGGCAATGGACCGAGCGAGCGGCGGCGGGAGGGAACCGGCGCGCCATGCACGATCTCGGCGTCTATTTCGCCCGCGGCGAAGGCGCGCCGCTGGATGAGGCGGCGGCGTTCCGCTGGTTCCGTCAGGCCGCTGAACTCGGCGTGGCCGACAGCCAGTACAATCTGGGCGTCCTTTATCAACAGGGGCGTGGTGTGAACGCCTCGCCTTCGGAGGCGCTGTTCTGGTTCCTGGTGGCCTCGCGCCAGGGCGACCAGGACGCAAGCGCGCGCGCCACGGCGCTAGAGGCGCAACTGCCGCAGGCGCAGGCGCAACAAGCGCGTGCGCGTGCCCAGGCATTCCGCCCCCGCGCTGCGAGCGCGGCGGCGAACGGCGAATTCAGCCAGCACAGCGCTGCGAGTCCAGTTCGCTAAAATTTTGCGGCGAAGCGACGGCGTTTGGCGATTGCCCCAGGGCTGCCAGGCGCCCATAAGAACGCGCGGGCGCGCGGGCGCCCGGTTCAGAGCGATAGTTGTGATTTACCTGCCGATCGCCGAAATGCCGGTGAACGTGTTGCTCATTTTGTTGGTGAGCGGCGGGGTTGGATTTGTGTCCGGATTGGTCGGGGTCGGCGGGGGATTTATCGTCACGCCGTCGCTGATCATCCTAGGCATCCCTGCGCCGGTGGCGGTGGCCACCGGGCTGAGTCAGGTCGCGGCGACCTCGTTTTCCGGGATCATGACGCGGACGCGCCGCCGCAGCGTCGATTGGCGCATGGGCATGCTTTTGTCGATCGGCGGCATGATCGGCATTTCCCTGGGCGTGTGGCTGTTCCAGCGCCTGCTCGGCCTCGGCCAGCTCGATCTGGTGATTTCGCTCTTGTATCTTTTATTGCTCGCCAGCGTCGGCTGGCTGATGCTGGCGGAAAGTTACGCGGTGATGCGCGGACGCACCCACCGCGGCGTCAGCATCCTTCGCCGCCCAGCGCGCACCATCGCCCATCGCCTCCCGTTCCGCATGCTGTTCCCGCGCTCGGGCTTGTACATCAGCGTGATCCCACCCCTGACGTTGGGCTTCGGCATCGGCGCCTTGGCGGCGCTCATGGGCGTGGGCGGCGGCTTCATCCTCATACCCGCAATGATCTACCTGCTGCGTATGCCGACCAATGTGGTTGTCGGCACCTCGTTGTTTCAGACACTGATCGTCACCTCGCTGCTTGTAATCGTTCAGGCCAAGGCCACAGCCACGATCGACCTCGTGCTTGCGGCCCTGTTGATGCTTGGCGGCGTGGTCGGCGCGCAGCTCGGCGCGCGCTTGGGAGCGCGCCTGAAGGGGGAGCAAATTCGCGCGCTGTTGGGCGCCATCCTGATTGCCGCCAGCATCAAATTCCTGGCTGACGTCGTAGTGCCCCCGCAAGAAACCTACGTGCTTGGAGGCGCCTGGTGAGGCGCGCGCTAGCCGCGCTTGCGCTTATGGCGTTAGCCGCGCCAGTCCAGGCGCAGCGTCAACCCGGAGATGTGGCGCGCGACTTGCCAGCCGCAGTCGCCGAAGACCGGATCAGCGTCGGTTCAGATTATCGCGGCTCGTCCATCACCGTGTTCGGGTTCAACCCAGACCGGCGCGGACGCGGCGACATCGTTGTTGTTGTGCGCGGCCCGGACAAGCCGGCCATGCTCATGCGCAAACGCCGCGTGTTCGGTCTTTGGGTCAATGGCGATCGCGTGGCGTTTGCCAGCGCACCGACATTCTTCGCCGTGCTCAGCACGCAGTCACTGAACATCATCGCGCCCGCCGCCGCGATCCGCCAATACGAACTCGACCCGGCGGCTTCTGCTGAATTAGCGAGCGAGACTCCGCGCGGCAGCACCGGCGCCGATTACCGCGCTGCGCTCGTGCGCCTGCGCCGGGCGCAAGGGCTCTATCAGGAGCAGGTGGGGATAACGAACGATGACACCCAAGGCGCGATCACGCTCTATCGCGGAGGCTTGTTCCGCGCGGTGGTGCGCTTGCCCGCCAACGCCCCGATCGACGAATATCAGGTCGATACCTATCTGTTTCGTGACCGGCGCTTGATATCCTCGCAGCGCACGCCCGTGAACATTGCCCGCATCGGCATTGAGCGAAACATCCACGATCTCGCCAACCAATATCCGGTGCTCTACGGCATTCTAACGGTGCTGTTTGCGCTTGGCGTCGGCTGGGGAGCGGCGGCCTTGTTCCGCCGTTCATGAGCACGCCGCAACCGCCGCCGCCTCTCCCGCGCGCGGCCCTACGACTTGGTTTTCTGGCGCTCGCGCCGATGGCGATCTCGGCGCTCGTGTCGCTCTATGCGGGCCATTCCGGAACCGCCCATTTCGGTATCGTCGCCTTCGCGGTCTACTGCGCAGCGCTGCTGTCGTTTCTCGGCGGCATACGATGCGGCATGGAAATTCTCCGCGCGCCGCACGGCCCGAATCCGCTGCGGCTCGTCTTCAGCGCTCTGCCTGCTTTGGCGGGATGGGCGCTCACCTTGTTCGTACTGCTGATCCCCGGCGCGATCGGCGCCGCGGCCGGATTCGCCGGGCTGTTTGCGGCGCAATATGTGTGGGATCAGCACAGCGCCCGAGACGCTGGCGCGCCCGAATGGTATCCCGCCCTACGCCAAGTGCTGACCGGGGGCACAATGATCATCTGCCTGTTGATCCCACTCGCAGCTGCGATCCGCGGGTTCTGATCCTGCCATACCTTCCAGACCTCCGCAGCGAACCTGACGCCTAGCCAGCGGCGTAAACCGCGCACACTGAAGCCGAAAGATGCATCGGGGCGATGTCGGCGGGCAAATCCAGGCGATCGATCTGATCCTGGGTCACCTGCAATTGTCGCCCTCGAGCGCCAGTGACGACGATCTCGTTGACGCTCGCCATCGGCGGCGCCGGTGGCGGCGGCGGCGGCGGCGGCGCGTAAGTCCCAGGCCGCGAACCGTACCATTCGCCTAAGCAGGGTCCCTGCCCCTCTTGTAGCACCAGTAAAGGCCCGAGCCGCGCCGATGCCGCTTCGGCGGCGGCGCGCGCACGTGCGGCGGCGTCAGCGGCAGCCGCGGCGAACACACGTCGGTTATGCTCGGCAGTCAAACGCAAGCCGAACGACAGCGGCTGCGCCTGTTCCGGCCCTACCGCGAGCGCGGCCGCGCGAACGGAACCTGCGCGCGCAATGTCGTTCACTTCTACGCTGAGGTTCACCCGCGCGGTGTAGGAGCGAATGTTCTCTGCGCCCTCGCGCCGCTCGACCGCGCCATCGCGGGTGCGGTACTCCTCGTAGTTCGCTTGCAGCGTTACGGCGGAGCGGATGCGGACGCCGTCGCCGCCGCGCTGGCGCATCGCCGCGACAGCGAGCCGGGCGCGATCGGCAGCTTGCGCTGAGGCGTCGCCAGCCTCGCGTGCGGTCTCTTCGAACATAGCCGAAAAATCAGCGCGGTCAGGCATGACCTCAAGTTCGGCGCGGCCGACTGCCTCGATCACCGAGCGGTCCAGCCAGTACGGTCGGTCGAAGCCGGATTGTTCTTCCTGCGCGGAGGCCGCGCCTGCGAGCGCCACAAACCCTGACGCCAAAATAAGAGCGCGCATATTGTTCCCCTCTGGACGCGTCCCTGCCGAGGTGCGGCCTTCGGCAGGCTCAGGCTGACGCTGGTTGGTGTCAAGCCGACGAAGAATGGCGTCACGCTGAGTTTATCGAAGCGCGACGTCAGCACCTTGCCGGCGACCGCGCCGACGGTCCATAAAACAACGAGGCTGGAGCAAGTCCATGCACAACTCCGAGAAGGCGAGCGCTGGCGTGAGCAAGGCCGATCTGTATACGGCGCTGCGCGCCGAGATCGCCGCAATCATCACGGGCGAGCCGAACCGCGTGGCCCGCTACGCGAGCGCGGCGTGCCTGCTGGCGCAGGCGTTTTCCGAGCGCTTTTTCTGGACCGGCTTCTACCTGGTCGATCCTGACAAGAGCTATGAACTGGTCGTCGGCCCCTACCAGGGCACGTTGGGCTGCTTGCGCATTCCGTTTGGCAAAGGGGTGTGTGGTGCGGCGGCAGCGCAGCGCGCGACCATCATTGTGCCGGACGTGCACGCTTTCCCAGGACACATCGCCTGCGACAGCCGTTCGAACTCCGAAATTGTCGTGCCGGTGTTCGACGCCGATGGCGCGCTTGCCGGCGTGCTCGATGTCGATTCAGAGCAGTTCAATGCGTTTGACAAGATCGATCAAGCGGGCCTTGAAGCGATCTGTGGGGACTTGCTGACCGTCAGCTGACGGGAAATCGGAAGCTCGTAAACATGGACCGCCGGCGCCCTCGCCGGCATAC
>JBEBIU010000083.1:0-14404 GCA_040080225.1 Terricaulis sp. | reverse complement strand
GTCCGGCGCCGGCAGCGCCATCGCGCCGCCGCCCGCCAGTGCCGCCACGCCGGCGGGGCCGGAAAGCGCAGGCGCTCCGCCTCCGCCTTGGCCGCCGCGGATCAAACCGCCGATCAGCGGCCGCAGCACGAAGAACACGAACGCCAGCGAGGCGATCAACATCGCCGCGATCTCGATGATGCGCATGACATCGAGATCGCCCATGAAATCGAGCATGCCTGGCGCAGGCGCGGTCTCCGGGGTCGCGGCGCGCGCGAACTGGGTGTTGACGACCTCGACGATATCGCCGCGCTCCTGGTTGAAGCCCACCGCAGAGCGCACCAATTGCGCCAGGCGCTGCATTTCTTCTTCGCTGCGTGCTTGATATTGAGGGGCGGCGTTTTCGCCTTCGCCGGGTGCGGCGACGCCGTCCACCGCCACCGCGACTGAAAGCCTGCGCACCCGCCCGCCCTCGCTCACCTCGGTGCGAAGCGTATTGGAGATCTCGTAATTGACTGTTTCCTGGCTGGTGCTGTCGGCGTTTTGGGCGCCGGCCGCGGGTGCGGTTGCGGTCGTGTCGGGGATGTTGGCGCCAGCGCTGGCGCCCTGGGAGCGTTCGGCGCTGCTGGAATTGCCTTCCGAACTTTGCGTCGAACGCACCACTCGTCCTTCGGGGTCGAACGTCTGCCGGCGTTCCTCGACGCGGTTGAAGTCCATCTCGGCGGAGACTTGCACCCGCGCATTACCGGACCCGACAACGCCTTCGACAATATCGGTCACTGTTCGCCGGATGCGTTCCTCGACCGCGACTTGACGCGCATCGATGCCTTCGGCGGCGGCGCCTTCCTCGGTCGAGGCCGCCGCCAGCAGCCGGCCGGTGTCG
Organism: Terricaulis sp.; assembly: GCA_040080225.1. Lineage (GTDB taxonomy): Bacteria > Pseudomonadota > Alphaproteobacteria > Caulobacterales > Aquidulcibacteraceae > Vitreimonas. The sequence goes on along the minus strand of JBEBIU010000083.1, from coordinate 13,542 downwards.
TCGAGGATGGTGACGCGGCTAGAGGAAAGCCCAGGCGTAGCGCTGGCGACCAGGTTGCGGATCGCGCGCACTTCACCGGCGCTGAGTTCGTCGCGGCGCAATTTGAGCACGATCGAGGCGGTCGGCTGCTCGGCCTCGCGCGCGAACAGCTGACGCTCGGGAAGCACCAGGTGAACGCGGGCGCTGGCTATGCCGTCGAGCGACGCGATGGTGCGCGCCAATTCGCCCTCGAGCGCACGCAGGCGGTTGATGTTCTGCTGAAACTGGGTTTGCCCCAACGCATCGGGCTGATCGAAAATCTCGTAGCCGATCGAACCGCGCGAGGGCAGGCCGTCGGCAGATAGCATCATGCGCGCTTCCGGCACCCTCGATCGGGCCACGAAGATCGAGGAGCCGTCGCCACGCATTTCGTAAGGGATGTCGGCCTGCTCGAGCCGCTGGGTGATCTCTGCCGCCTCGCGCATCTCGACGCCTGCGAACAAGAGCGCCTTCGGCTCCCCGCCCATGCGCAGGAACATCGAGAACGCAATCGCGGCCACCACCGCGGTAATGCCGAGCGCCGCATAGAGGCGCGTTGGGCCAGCCTTGAGAATAAAGTCGAACACGTGGTGCCGCCCCGCCTTTTGCAACGCTCCGGCGCGCCTGAAATCCAGCGAGGGAATCAATCCAACGCGGGAATCACTAGGCAAAACTCGCCGGTCGGCAGAATTTGCCCGGTGTGCGTAAAGCGATGGTTAAGCATGTTCGACGGCGCGGTCCGCTGCTCACAGGCGCGAAAGCACAAAGGCCTCCGCCTTGCGGGCGGAGGCCTTTGCTCAGGGGACGCGCCGGAGCGCGTGAAATCAGGCCGGGACCAACCGGTAATGCTGGATGCGCGTGGTGCGCAGGCCCGGCATGCCGTGCTTTTCGATCGCCTTGCGCCAGCCTTCGAACTCTTCTTCAGAGAGCGAATAACGCTGGCACGCCTCCTCGGCGGTCAACAGACCCCCGCGGACAGCGGCGACCACTTCAGCCTTGCGGCGGATCACCCAGCGCGTCGTGCCTGGCGCCGGCAGGTCTTCCAAGGTGAGGGGGTTCCCGTCCGGACCCATCACCACCCCATCATAGCGGCGTTGCTTCTGCATGCGCCAATCTCCTCGTTCTTAGCCTCTCTTATAATTCAGATGACTAAAGAAACGACTAAGACGGCGCGCCAATAGGCACGCGAAACGTGTCTCGAATTAGAACACGAGTCTTCTTACTTGTTTCTTACCCGGGAGCGCGCTTCTATCGTTTGATCATGAGCAATTCTTCCAGCATCTGGTCGGCGGTGGTGATGATCCGCGACGACGCCGAATAGGCGCGCTGCGTGGTGATGAGGTTGGTGAACTCAGCCGCGAGGTCCACGTTCGAGGCTTCGAGCGCGCCCGAGACAATGCGGCCTGCGCCCCCGGCGTTGGAGGCATTGATATTGTAGAGACCGGATTCCAGCGTCGTGCGGAAGGCGCCGCCCTGGTCGGCCTTGAGGCCGTTGGGGTTAAGAAACGTCGCCAGCGGCAATTGATAAAGCGCACGCGCGCGGCCGTTGGAGAATTGTGCGGTGAGATTGCCGTCGCCCTCAAGCACCAGCCCCACTAGATCGCCGGGCGGCACGCCGTCGGCGGTGACGCTGGTGACGCCGAAATTGTTGGCGAACTGCGTCATGCCGGTAGTGAGGTCGATGTTGAGCGGCTGAGCGGCGGCGCCCGTTGTGGACGCCCAATTGGCGGAGAAAGCCGATCCGATTGTGCCGGAGACGCTCGCCACCGTGCCATCGGTGTTGAAGGTCACTGTCCCGCTTGCAAGCAGCCCGCCGGTGCCAGCGCCGCCGGTGATGGCAGTGTTGGGGCGCGCATAGGTTTCCACAGCCCATGTGTTGGGTGCGGTTTTGATATAGCCGAACGCGATGGTGCGCGGCTCGCCCAAACTGTCGAACACTTCGAGCGAGCTTTCGAAATGCGGCGTGATTGTACCGGTAGCGAGATCGCCCGGGTCGTAGGCGCCTTGCGCCCCGGCATAGGCGTCCTGGCCCGATCTTAGATTAGCGTTGATGGTAACGTTCGCGGTGGGCTCGGCGAGGCCGCCGACCCCGGCGATGTTCACCGGCTCGATCGCCGAGAGCGATGTGGGTGAGGAGACCACGCTGCCGTCGCTGTTCACCGGCCAGCCTTGCAGAAACAAACCCTGCGCGTTGACCATGAAACCCTTGGCGTCGATCGTGAACGATCCCGCGCGCGTGAACAATACGCTGCCGCCGTTGGAAAGCTGCTGGTCGTTGGTGGAAACTACGAAGAAGCCTTCGCCTGAAACCGCGAGGTCGGTGGTCGAGCGCGATTGCTCAAGAGACCCTTGTAACGATATTTGTTGGCGCGTTAGCGGCAACACGCCGCCGGCATTGTAGGTGGTGTTGGAATTCTGCGCGTTCACGAGCGCGGAAAAATCCACCCCGCTGCGCTTGTACCCGACGGTGTTGACGTTGGCGATATTGTCGGAAATGACCGCGAGGGCGCTCGAATTGGCGGTGAGGCCCGAAACGCCCGCGCGCAGTGCGGTATAGATCGACATTGCCTAAGCTCCATTGCCGCGCGGGCGCGGGCGTTTGCTGTTTGCATGGCGCGCTTCTGCGCATGGTCGAGCGTCGGCGTTCGGCCGGCGCTGTTTGGTCAATCGTCGAGCACGGCGCGCACCAATCCTAGTTCGCGCGAGCCAGACGGGGTGATGATCAGCGGCGTGGTTCCCGAGAAATCGACGCCACGTATCGGTTCGCGCACGCTCATGGTCGCGTTGAGCTTGTCGCCCGAGGAGTTCTGGGCCGAGACGACAAGGCGATAGATTCCGTCCGGAACGAGATTGCCATTGGTGTCGCGGCCATCCCAGGCGAAGGCGTGATTGCCTTGCGCGGTCAGACCCGCGGTTTCGAAAATCTTGCGCCCGCGCGCGTCGGTGATGGTCAGCGTCGCGTCTTCAGCCTGTTGCGCGAAGGAATAATTCCATTTCGCCTGACCGCTTGCGAGCGTGGTGGTGTCGCTTTCAATGAGCGCGTTGCGGCCGAGGTATGAAAGCGCGGCGCCGGCGGAGGCGGCTTGATATTGCCCAGCGAGGCCTTCCAGCTGTTGGTTGGTGCGAATCTGCTGTTCGACTTGGCTGAATTGCACCAATTGCTGGGTGAATTGCGTCGAATCCATCGGCGCAAGCGGATCCTGGTTCTGCAATTGCGCGGTCAGCAGCACCAAGAAGCTGTCGTAATTCTCGGACAATCGGGCGCGGTCGCCCGCAGCTTGGGTCGCCGGCGCCGCATCAGTTGCTATCGGGGTGATCGCCATCAGCTCAATTCCTATGCCATCACATCGACGCGCACGCCGCGCCAACGTTCGAACCCGACCGGGCGCGCGCGCGGTGCGATCGTTTGCACTTCTTCTTCAAACCTCAGCGCCGCCGTTTGCGCGCCGCCGCTCTCGTCGGCGGCCTCACGTTCGTCGCCGCTACCCTGGCGAAGATCGAACGATAAGCCGTTGTCGGCAAGTTCGAGCCCGGCCGATTGCAGGCTCTGCTCAAGCTCGCGGGCGTGACGCGCCATTTCAGCGAGCGCCTGGGGCGTGTCGGCCGAGATCGTGGCGGTGACGCGGTGATCGCGGCTGACCTCAAGGCGCACATCGACGCGCCCTAGCTCGGGCGGGTCGAGGCGAAGTTCGAATTGCGTGTTGTGGCCGTTGAAGCGGCGGATGATTTCGCGCCCGACCTGTGCAGCTGCGGGTGCGGCGCGTGGAGCGCCTTGATCTGCGCCAGACTGCAGCGCTTGCGAGGAGGCGTACGAACTCGGCGCTTGCAGTTGTGCTGGCGCTTGCGTTGGTGCGGGAACCTCTTGCGCGGGTTGGAATGGGGCCTCGACGCTCTTGGCCTGGACGCTATTCTGAGAATTTGCAGGTTTGCCTTGTTTCTTCGTCGGCTCGACGTTTTGGGATGTAGGAGTGTCGCGCTTGGCCTCCACTGCACCCTCGATCTTCGGCGTGACCTCGCGGCTTGCTTTGTCGAGCTCTGATTTCGTGGCGGGCTGCGCGTTGACTTGAAGTGCTGCAAGCGCATCGGCGCTGGGCTGCAACGCCTGTGTCGATGGCGGCGCTGAAGCGGGTTGTGATGCCGTTGCCGCCGGCGCATCGGCGGCGCCGGTTTGAGGCGACGCTTGCGGCAGCGGCGCGCCGTCCGCGGACTCCACATTGGGCGGCGACTCGAACTTCGCCTGATCTTTCGGCGCTACGTTCGCCTGCCTCGATTGTTGCACTGGCTGTTGTGCTGGCGCCGGCGCCGGCATTTGTGGCGGCGCGGCGCTGGCCGCCGGTGCAGTTGGCGCCGGTTCGATATCGCTAAGCGGCGGCGCTGGAGTCTCCGCGGGCGCCGCCACAGCGATTTGTACAACCAACGGCGCCACCAACACGATCGGCGCCGCCATGGCTTGGTCGTTGTTCTGCTCTTCGTCCTCAGTGCGAGTCGCAGCTGTGTCGGGGCGCTCCGCTTGCGGGGTGCGTCGCGCTTCGACGGCGCGCTCGGCATCCATGTGATCACGGAAGGAGGGTCCATCGTCGGGCGCGGTTGCATCGGGCCGCGCGGGCGGCGGGGCGGTGTTGACGACGGCTGCGGCCGCGAAATCCATGAACGTCCCCTCTGGCCGCTCGTGACGGCCGATTGCAGAGAGCAAGCAGCGGGCCACTCGGGTAACCATAGGAAAAATCTGTAAAACCAAACAGATAACCTTTTTGACCCGCGGTTGATTTCGGTCCGGTTAGGCAATTGTCGCCGCCAGCCAGGCAGAATTTGCCGGCGATTAACCATGGCCCCGAGTTTGCGAGGAATGGGCGAGCAGGGGCCGGGCGCCGCTTCGCCGCTCAGCTCAAGGCAGAGGAGAAACGTTGTCTAATCAGGTCTTTATCCGGACCCGCCCGCCCCCAATACGGGGCGGCGCAGCTCGGCAAATTCCGCCGGGCGCCCGGCGCCTGTTGCCGAGGTCAGATCAATGACCTCGATCAGCGCTACATTCTTGTCGGGGCTTTCGGGCTTGCGCGCCGCTCAGACCGGCCTCGCCACCGCATCGCAGAACATCGCTAACGCCAACACGCCTGGCTATGTCCGCACCGAGATCACGCTCGCGCCGCGCAGCCAGTTCGGCGCTGGTTCGGGCGTAGACGTCTCCACCATTCGCCGCGCCGCCGACCGCTTCCTCGCCACCGCGAGCTACATTGCCGAGGCCGCGCGCGGCTCAGCCGCGGCGCGCGCTGACATTCTCGATCGCGCGCAGATGAGTTTCGGCGACCCCGCCAGCGCCTCCTCGATGTTTGCGGGGCTCGACCAATTCTGGTCAGCGCTGACCGAACTCGGCGTCGATCCCTCTTCGTCGCTGCGGCGTTCGGATGCGGTCGCCGCCTTGCGCGGAACCTATGACGAAGTGCATCGCATCGGTGCTTCGATACAAGACCTCATCGGCGAAGCCGATCAGCGCATCGCCGACAAGGTGACTGAAGCACAAGACTTGATCGACCGCATCGCCCAGCTCAACGACGAGGTCCGCCTGAGCAAACGAACGGGCGCCGACGCCACCGGCGCGGAGAACGCCCAGTCCGCCTTGATCGATCAGCTCTCTACGTTGATGGATCTGCGCGTGCTGCCGCAGAGCGAGGGCGGGGTGCAGGTTCGCACCAGCGGCGGGGCGCTGCTGGTCGGGGTTCGCGCGGCGCAATTGAGTTACACGCCATCAAGCACGCCTTATGCAAGTCACGGAATCATCGCCTTCAACGAGGAACTAGGGACGCAAGCCAATCTTGAACCATTCTTGTTGGGCGGTGAGATTCAAGGGCTGTTGCAAGTGCGCGATCGCGATCTCAGCGGCCTCGCCGAAGCGCTTGGCGGCTTCGCCGGCGCGCTCGGCGACGCGATGAACGCGGTGCACAACGAGAATACCTCTTCGCCGGCCCGTGGCCAATTGAGTGGTCGGCAAACCGGTTTGCTCGGAACCGATGCGCTTGGCTTCACCGGAAAGGCGACGATCGGGGTAACGGATGCGACCGGCGTGCTGCGCGAGCGGCTGAGCATTGATTTCGATGCCGGGACCATAACCAGCGGCGCGTCGGCGACAACGTTCACCGCGGCTGGCGGCGACATCGACAGTTTCGCCGCCGCGCTCAATTCCGCTCTCGCCGCTGCCAGCCCCTCGGGCGGCGCGCAATTCGCTGACGGCGAACTTGTCCTTGATGTCGCCTCAGGCGGCGGCCTCGTCGTGCAGCAAGATGCGGCCGATCCTGCACAGCGCGCCGGCCGCGGCTTCGCGCATTTCTTCGGGTTGAACGACCTAGTCTCGCGCCCGACGCCGCTTTTCTTCGAGAGCGGTGTCCAAGGCTCGGACAGGCATGGCATGGTTGCCGGCGGATCGTTGACCTATCAGGTCCGTGACGCCGCGGGCCGCTTCGTCGCGCTGCGGACAATCGCGGTTGGTGCAAGCCCGACCGCGACTTGGGACAATTTCATCGACGACCTCAACACGCCTGGGCTCGGCGTTGGTGAGTACGGCGCGTTTGCCATGGACGCCGCCAGCGGGCGGGTGAGTTTCGCGGCCGGCGCCGGCGGATACCAGGTGTCGTTGGTTAGCGACACCACCCAGCGCGGCGCGACGGGCGTTTCGTTCACGGCGCTGAACGGGTTGTCTGCAGCGGCCGGCGCAGGCCGCGCCCAGGAAACCGACGTCAACGCGTCGCTGGCGGCCGACCCGATGCGCCTCGCCGTCGGCAGGCCCAATCTAAGCGCCGCCTTGGGGCAGCGCATCATCGAGGCGGGCGATAATCGCGGCGCCGCCGCACTCGCCGCCGCGCGCGATTCCGTACGTCCGTTCCCAGCGGCTGGCGCGCTCACCGCGCAGGCGACGACGCTCGCCACCTACGCTTCTCGCCTTGGCGGGGAAGCAGGGCGCATGGCGTCGGACGCCCAGCGCGCCTCACGCGGCGCCGATGCGGTGTCAGCGGCGGCCGATGATCGGCGCTCTCAGATCGAGGGCGTGAATCTCGATGACGAATTGTTGCGCATGACCACCTATCAGAACGCCTACGCAGCCGCGGCGCGCGTCATTCAGGCCGCGACCGACATGCTCGATATCTTGATGAGCCTTGGATACCGGTAAGGAGTGGGACGGATGCAAGGCCCAATGTCGCTCCGGTTTTCGACCCAGGCGCAAGTCGATATTCGCCGGATCACCGGTGAATTGACGGATTTGCAGCGTCAGGTCGCTTCAGGCGTCAGGGCCAACGACCTATCCGGTTTCGGCAGCGCGTCGAGCCGGTTGCTCAGCGCGCACGGGCTGAAAGCTTCAACCGACGCGCGCAGCTCGGTTCTCGGCCAGCTCGATGCGCGCCTCGGGGTGCAAGGGGCGGCCTTGGGCGAAGTCTCGGGCGCCAGTTCGCGGTTGGCGCAGGCGATTCGTGTCGCGATTAGCGCCAATGACGGTCGTGGCGTCGGCATTGAACTGGACCTCTCGTTCAAGAGCATCGTCTCTGCGCTCAACGAGAGCTGGAACGGGCAACCATTGTTCGCCGGAGAGCGTCTAGACGGCATACCGGTCAAGGTGACGACGCTCGACGAACTCGCCGCCTCCAGCACTCCCCAAGACATTTTTGAGGAAGCAGAACGGCGCCAGAGCGTCGATCTCGGTTCCGGCCCGCCGACGGAGATCGCGCCGAAGGCCTCTGAGGTAGCAGGCGGCCTGATGCAGACCTTGCGCGATCTGAAGCTCCTGCTCGATGGCGCAGGCGGCCAGATCGGCCAGCCGATCGGCGACGCGCAATCGCTGCGCTTGCAGGAAATCGCCGCCACGGTCGAGCACCATGCGAACACGATTGTCACCGAGGAGGGCCGCACGGGGCAGCTGCAATCGCGCTTCGCCAGCCAACGCGACCGATTGCGGGAACGTTCCGATCTGCTGGTCAAGGAGATCGGCGACCATGCCGATGCTGACCTGGCGCAAGTGTCGATGCGCCTCAGCGCGCTGATGACGCAATACGAAGCGTCCGCAAAAACCTTCGCCGACCTTTCACAACTCAGCCTGCTGCGCTATCTGTAGCCGGATAGCCCCGTGATCGGACCTGAGTTAATCGTGGACACGATCCCAGGCGGAGGACAGAATCAATGTGAAGTGTTTCAAGGCGCTCTTCGCATTGTCGCTTGTCGCTGTAACAGCGTGCGAACGACCGCGACCTGTACCTCGAGGTACAAACACAGACTTCTACGGTTACATCGCTGAGGGAGCCAAGTTCGGCGTTTCGGTCGGAGATTCTCGTGAGGCCGCCAGCGCGACCATGGCTGCACAAGGATTCAGTTTTTCAGGAACCGCCGATTGCGGCGAAAGTAGCTTGCGAACTGAGCTTGGGTGCGAGCGAGGCGAGGTGTTTGATATCTATGACAAACATCAGGGCCTCGGGCACGCCACGGTTTTCTTTGAAGTGAGCGATGAGCGCATCGCTATGATTGGCTGGTCGTGTGTGCTCGTGCAGATTGACTTTTGATCGTGCCCTTCCATGCGAGCGTAAGGCGCGTAGCGTCACGAGTGACAGCATTGCGACCCGCCCTTATATAACCCCCATCGCCCCGAGCCTTGACCCCGGGGGGAGGTGATAGATGAACAGCAATATGGACCGCCGGCGCCCTCGCCGGCCTGCGGTGTTTCAACGCGCACAATCTGTGCCTTCGCAGGCGCCGATTGCCGGCGAGGGCGCCGGCGGTCCATATTGACGATGGCGGTCGTCCTCAACACCCTCGGCTTCGCCAAGCCGCCCTCGCAAACCCGCGTGGTTGCGGCCATGTCGGGCGGCGTCGATTCTTCCGTTGTCGCGGCGATGCTTGCGCGCGAGGGCTATGACGTCATCGGCGTCACGCTGCAGCTCTACGATCATGGCGCCGCGGTGAACAAGCCTGGCGCGTGCTGCGCGGGGCAGGACATCCACGATGCCCGCCGCGTCGCCGACGCGGTGGGCATCCCCCATTATGTGCTCGATTACGAGAGCCGCTTTCGCGAAGCCGTGATGGAGGATTTCGCCGACACCTACCTCGCGGGCGCGACGCCCATCCCCTGCGTGCGCTGCAATCAAACCGTGAAATTCGCTGACCTGAAGCGGATGGCGGAAGATCTCGGCGCGGATTGCCTCGCCACCGGCCATTATGTGCGCCGCGTTGAGGGCGACGCAGGCGCGGAATTGCATCGCGCCGCCGACGCCGATCGTGATCAATCCTATTTCCTGTTCGCCACCACGCGCGCGCAGCTCAACTATCTGCGCTTTCCTTTGGGCGATATGCCAAAGTCGCAAGTGCGCGCGCTGGCGAGCGAGCTTGGTCTGCGCGTGGCGGAAAAGCCCGACAGCCAAGACATCTGCTTCGTGCCGCAGGGCAAGTATGCGGACGTGGTGAAGAAGTTGCGTCCGCACGCCGCCGCGCCTGGAGAGATTGTCGATACGCAAGGCCGCGTGCTCGGCGAACATGAGGGTATCATCAACTATACAGTTGGCCAACGCCGCGGCCTTGGCGTTGCGGCGGGGCAGCCGCTGTTCGTGGTCAAGCTCGACGCTGGCAAGCGCCGCGTCATTGTCGGCCCACGCGAAGCGCTGGGCGTCACTCACATCGCGCTGAAGGATGTGAACTGGATCGGGGATGCGGATGAAGATGGTCGCGATATCCAGGTGCGCGTGCGCTCGACGCGGCCGCCGGTTGCGGGGCAGCTTAAGCTTGGACCGCCGGCGTCCTCGCCGGCGCGGCGGCTCCCACGGACGCCTTTGCTAGATCGAAGGGCGCTGCCGGCGAGGACGCCGGCGGTCCAAGAATGGAGCATCACCCTCGATGCCCCCGAGTTCGGCGTCGCCCCTGGGCAAGCGGCGGTGTTTTACGATAAGCACTCCACCCGCGTTCTCGGCGGCGGCTGGATCGCGGCGACGGAGCGATGATGGACAAACACAAAGCCGACGCTGCGGCGCTCATGGCGATGACCGGACTCGAGGCGCTGCAGGCCTTGGTTGAAGGGCGCGCGCCGGCGCCGTCGATCTCGGAGACGATGGGCTTTCGCCTGGTCGCGGTGGCCCACGGTTTTGTTGCGTTCGAGGGCGAGCCGAGCGAGGCGGTGCTCAATCCGATGGGCGCGGTGCATGGCGGCTGGGCGCTGACCTTGATCGATAGCGCCTGCGGCGCGGCGGGCCATACGACTTTGCATGCGGGCGTCGGCTATGGGACGCTGGAGACGAAAGCCAATTTCGTACGCCCGATTGCGGCAAACACCGGAACGCTGCGCGCCGAAGGGCGCGTGTTGTCGCAAGGGCGCACCATCATAACGGCCGAAGCCAAGATCGTGGACAGGCAAGGCAAGCTCTACGCGCACGGAACCTCCACCTGTATGATCATCAGACCTGAAGGAAAATCAGCATGAGCGAAGATGTTGTCATCGTCGGCATGGCGCGCACGCCGATGGGTGGGCTAATGGGCGAGCTTTCGCATCTCTCCGCGTCGGAACTCGGCGCCGTCGCTGTGAAGGCGGCAATAGGCGAAGCCAAGCTCGAAGGCGCCGACATGATCATCATGGGCAATGTGCTCTCCGCTGGCCTCGGCCAAGCGCCGGCGCGGCAGGCCGCGCTCAAGGCGGGGCTCGCGAAGTCCACTGAAGCCGTGACGCTGAACAAAATGTGCGGCTCGGGCCTGCAGGCGGTGGCGATGGCGCGCCAAGTGCTGCTGGCGAACGAAGCGAACATCGTCATCGCCGGCGGCATGGAGAGCATGTCGCGCGCGCCATTCCTGATGCCGAGCCATCGCATGGGCCGCAAATATGGCCACGATAAATTGCTCGACCACATGGCGGTCGATGGATTGGAAGATGCCTACGAAGGCCAGGCCATGGGCGTCTACGCCGATCAATCGGCGAAGGACTATCAGCTCACGCGCACGCAGCAGGACGATTACGCGCTGGAAACGCTGAGCCGCGCGCAGGCCGCGACCAAGGAAGGCCGCTTCAAGCGCGAGATCGCCGCGATCGAGAGCAAGGCTGGCGCGCTTGACACCGACGAATTGCCCCGCAAGGCCAAGCCGGAGAAAATTCCATCGCTCAAGCCGGCGTTCACACAAGACGGCACGGTCACCGCCGCCAACGCCTCCGCCATATCCGATGGCGCGGCCGCACTTGTGCTGATGCGCGCGGCGGACGCCGCCAAGCAAGGTTTGACGCCGCTGGCGCGCATCGTCGCGCAATCGAGCCACGCTCAAGAGCCAGCGAAATTCACCTCCGCACCGGTGCCCGCGATCAAGAAGGCGCTCGACCGCGCTGGTTGGAAGGTGGGTGATGTCGATCTCTGGGAGATCAACGAGGCATTTGCGGTGGTGCCGCTGATCGCGATGAAGGAGCTCAATATCGGCCTTGACCAGCTCAACGTGAATGGCGGCGCCTGCGCGCTCGGGCATCCGATCGGCGCATCGGGCGCGCGCGTGCTGGTTACTTTGATCGCGGCTATGGAAGCGCGCGGGGCCAAGCGCGGCGTCGCGTCGCTCTGCATCGGCGGCGGCGAAGGCATCGCGCTGTGCGTGGAGCGGTGAGGGCTTCGCATGAGCCCCATCCTCGCCCATTTTCGTGAACAAGCAATAATCTGCGCCGAGTACGGATCGCCGTTCACGGGCGAGCTGCTTGCGCGCATGGCCGACGATATCGAGGCGGGCGGGCCGGTCGCCAATCTTGTACGTCGATGGCCGAGCAATCCACGCGCTGACGTCTTGAGCTTGCGCCTGGCCGGCGCGTTGCATGCGGCGGCGCTGACTGGGCGCGACGCAATTCTTGCGGCGATCTACCCAACGCGCGGCGGGCGGCGGAGCATGGGCGAGATCTGGCCGCCGGCGCGCGCTTTCCTTGAACGCGAACGCGATTGGGTCAGCGAGTTCATCACCTCCGCGCCGCAAACCAACGAGATCCGCCGCTCTATCGCCTTGCTCGCCGGTTTTCTTGCGTTCGCGAAGGATTGGCGCGGGCCGATCGATATGCTGGAACTCGGCGCGAGCGCCGGGCTCAATCTCTATTGGGATCGCTTCGCCTATGAGACCAAGAGCTGGTCCTGGGGCAATGCGAGTTCTGCACAGATCGACACCGATTGGCATGGACCCGCGCCGCCGGTTGAGGTCGCGCCCGCCATTCGCCATCGCGCGGGTTGCGATCTCAATCCGCTCGACATTGGCGACGCAGACGCGGTGTTGCGGCTTAAGTCCTATATCTGGCCCGACCAAAACGAGCGGCTCGCGCGTTTCGACGGCGCGGTTTCGCTGGCGCGCGCGGCTGGCGTGCAGATCGATCGCGCCAGCGCCGATGCATGGCTCGCCGACAAACTTGCCGCGCGGGCGGGTGATGCAGCGACAATCGTCTACCATTCCGTGTTCCTCCAATACCCACCACGCGAAACGCGCAAGGCGATCATCGCCGCCATCCGCGAAGCGGGCGCGCGCGCCACGCCGCAAGCGCCGCTCGCATGGGTGCGGCTCGAACCGGAAGCGCTCACCGATCGCGTCGAGAATGGCCTTCGCTTCGTCCTCGATCTGCACACATGGCCGGGAGGCGAACGGCGGATTCTTGGCTACACGGACGGACACGTCCGTGCATTTTACGCGCGGTAGGAGTTCTCCATGGCGGCGCCGCTTCGCATCGATTTCGTCTCCGACATCGCTTGCCCTTGGTGTGTGATCGGGCTGCGTTCGCTGCAACAGGCGCTTGCGGCGATTGGCGAAAGTGTCGCCGCCGAGTTTCATTTTCAACCATTCGAACTCAATCCGCACATGGGGCCTGAGGGCGAGAACATCGCCCAGCATCTGCAGAAGAAATATGGCTCGACCCCGGAGCAATCGGGGGCTGGCCGCCAAGCGATCGCCGCGCGTGGCGCAGAGTTGGGGTTCGTTTTCAACACCACGCCCGAGAGCCGCATCTGGAACACCTTCGATGCGCATCGCCTGCTGCATTGGGCGGGGCTTGAGGGCCGGCAATTGGCGCTGAAAGAAGCGCTGTTCAAGGCGAATTTCACCGACGGGCGCCCGACGAACGATATTGACGCGCTGGTGGCGGCGGCCGTGGAGGCGGGGCTCGACGGCGCCCGCGCGCGACAGGTGCTGGCGTCCGGGGCGTACGCGCAGGAAGTACGCGCCGAGCAGGAGGCGTGGCGTGCGCGCGGCGTGCAGGCGGTGCCTACGATTATCTTCAATCAACGCTGGGCCATCCAGGGCGGCCAGCCTCCGGAAGTGTTCGAGCGCGCCATCCGCGACATGCTGGCAAGCGGTGCATGAAGCGCGCGCCAAACGCCGGACAGCGCGCGGCGTTTCCGGGTTCGCTTTAGTTGTGCTCCCAAACGGGAGAGCAGGGCGCGCTTCGGGGAGCGCTTAAACGCAAAAGATTGGGTTTGCCGAAGCGCGCCCTGCGCGGTCTGTTTGTTGCGGCCGGCGCGGACGTGAGGCGTTCAAGGCGTCTCGGGGGACCATGCGTTGATGAGACGG
>JBEBIU010000082.1:0-14420 GCA_040080225.1 Terricaulis sp. | reverse complement strand
GATGTGGAGATTGATGTCGAGCCTCTTCCGCTCAGCGGCGCCCTCAATGCTCCTTGAAGCGGAGAGCGCCGCGCCCGCCAAGTGGAGCGGCAAGACGCTGGTGCTGAGCCGCGCGCTTTGTCGCTACAGGTTTTTTCGTCCTCAGGCTGGATTGCGCGGGGGGCGATTGGCGAGCGCGGCGCGAATCTTCGCGCAGGCGCATGCCCCTTTTGAGCGGAGCGGCTCGGTGCTCATGCGTACCCCCCTTGGCGTCGGCGTGTGGTGGTGGGACGAGGCGAAAGTCGCCGCCGCCTGTGGCGGCAAGCCCCCCCGCGAGGCTGCGCCTGAGACGGTGTTGCGCGCCGCGGGCGACGGCTGGCGAATTATCAGCTGCGAAGAGGGTTTCGAGGCTCAATATTGGGAGGCGGGCGCGCTACTGGCCTCCAGTTGGCGACGCGCGGCATTCACGCGCGAGCAATGGACCGCGTTCGCGCTGGGGCTGGAGGCGCCCGCAATCGCACCGCCGGAATTGCCGCCTGCGCTGGAGGAGGCGCGGCTCGGCTGGGGCGGGCATTGGCGGCGCAGTCAGATCAAGGCGCCTGTGTCGTGGGGCGATGCTGAATCGGCGCTCGTCACCGCGGGAATCTGTGCGGCCGCGCTTGCGGCGTTCTTCGCCGCCCAGGCCTGGCGTTATGAGGGCAACGCCAACGCCAACCGCGCTGCGGCGCATGCAATCGACACGCGCATGAATCGCGATCAGGACTTGCGCCGTGTGCGCGAGCGCACGGCTTTGCTGCAGGAATATCAAGCGGCGGCGCAGGGGCTCGATGTTCTGGGCGCGGCGACGGATGTGATGGCGGTGCTCGGTCAATTCGGCCTGGTTCCCGAGGCGTGGAGCGTGGATCAGACGCAATTGCGCGTGAGCGTTCGAGGCGAAGCTGGCGACTTCCCGCTCCGGGATGTCGTCGCTGCGATCGAGAATACGCCAAGTCTTTGCGGCGTTGAGCCCGTTTTTCGAGAGGGCATGGTCGATCTGTCAGCCTCGCTCAGCTGCGAGGCGCCGCCATGAACCAGTTTGCTTGCGCGCTTGCAAAGCTGAACAGCATGACGGCGCGCGAGCGCGTCGGCTTGGCGCTGCTGGCTGCCTTCGCCGCCACGGCGTTGGCGCTCAACGCCTTCGATTGGGCGGTGAATTCCCGCGCCGACGCCGAAGCGGCTGCGCGCGCGCGCGCTGTTGCGGTCGCCGCCTCGGCGCGCGCTGACGAAAAGGCGTTCCAGGAGGAAGTGGCCTTGGCCGCTGGCAAGGTGTGGCGCTGGTCGGTGGTCGAGCCATCCGCCGGCGTCGCACGCGCGGAGGCGAGCACGCAGCTCGAGACTCTGGCCCTGGGCGCTGGCCTCCTAAACGTGTCCGTCGCCGCTGCTGAAATTGAAGAAACAACAAGCCGGCTCAGCGCCATCAACCTCACGCTCAGCGCGGATTTCGACTGGCAGTCCTTCCTCAATTTGCTGCGTACGCTTGAGAACTCGGAGCTCAGTTTCACCGTCATGTCGGTGGAAATCGCTGCAGGCGCGCCCCAGACTATGAACGTCGGCGTCCGCGTCGCTTTTGTGCAGGAGGAACGCCAATGATCCGGCGTAGTCTGTACATGTTGGCGGCTGGCGTTGCGACAGGCGCGGTGGTGGGCGCGCTGACAGCCACGCCGCCCCGCGCCGCCGCGCCGCAGGCAGACGCACATACCCTAGCGCCCGTGCACGGCGGCGCGGTCGCTGCGAAGGCGGCGGAGCGGTTGGCCGCGGTCAGCTTCGCAGCGCCTCCGCCAGTGGAGGCGCCGCCTCCCCCGGACATCGCGGTGACCTTTCGCCGCGATCTTACCGCCATCGAGAACACGCCGACTGGCGCTGTCGTTTGGGTTGTCGATTGGAACCAGGCGAGTGGGCGGCGCGCGATACACCGTGGAGGAGAATATCGCGATGGGTGGCGGGTTTCCGAGATCGGAAATCAAACCGTGGAATTGCGCAAGCGCACAGAAACACGTCAGGTCGATGTTTACGCTCCGCCCGAGGACACACCTCAGTGAAAGGCCGGCCCAGCATGGGACTTGCAGGATTTCTCTCGCGCGTTGCAAGGCGCTGCGCTAGAGTTAATGCGGGGGACAAGTCCGTGCGCAAGATTAGTACGCCTACCACCGCGAAACCTTCGCCGTTTATTATGAGCGTCGCCGCACTCGCCACGCTTGGAGGGTGCGCCTCTTTTCCGGCGCTGCGCGCGCCTGTCAGCGCGGGGCCGCGCGAAAATAGAGACGCTACCGAATACCACCCGGCGTCCGGGCAACGGCCCTCGGCGGCGGTGGAGATTTTGAGCGGCGCCAACGCACAACAGGCGCCGGTAGAGCAGAACCAGACCTATACCGGCGCCACGATCGCACAAGTCGAGCAATTGTTGTCAGAGCGCGACGTGCAGGTGGCGTTGCCGCCTCAGCCGCTGCCGCAATTCATCGACACGGTGTTCGGCGGCGTTTTGCAGGTTCCGTATTCAACCGGGCCTGGGGTGGCGCAACGACGCGAGATGATCGCGTTGCGGGGGCCATCGACAATTTCGAACCGGCAATTCTTCGCCATGGCGCAAGCTGCGTTGCAGCAATACGGCGTCGCCGTAGTGATCGAGAACGGCAGCGTTCGGGTATTGCAGGACGCCGTGTTGAGCGGCCAGTCGCCAGTGTTCATCAGAAGTCGCACTCTGCCGGAGACGCCGAACGGCTCGCGCCCGGTGATGCAATTCTTCTCGGTATCGACGCTCGATGTGGCGTCCTTGGTTGGTCTGTTGGATCAGGCCTATCCAAATCGCGGCGCCGTACGGTTCACGCCGCAGCCAGAAACGAACACGCTGCTGATCAGCGGCACGGCGCGGGAGGTGGCTTCAGCGGCGGCCGTGGTTGCGGAGTTGGATAGGCCGCATTTCGCCAACGGCCAGATCGCGCGCGTTGAGCCGATCTTCCTTTCAACCGACCAATTGGCCGATGCGCTGACACGGGTGTTGGCGACTGAAGGTTATCGAATTTCAAACCCGGTGGAAGGCAGGCCGAGTTCGATCAATCTTCTCGCGGTCCCCAATACCAACCAATTGCTCTTGTTCGCCAATGACGCAGCAGTGTTCGACCGCGCGCTCTATTGGGTGAGCCAGTTGGACCGGGCCTCCGCGATGGGCAGCGGGGAAGGATTGTTCGTCTATAACGCCCGCTACGCCAGCGCCGAGCAATTGGGGCAATTAGTGTCGCAAGCCAACGGGGCAGATGCAAACCAAGCGCCGGCGCAGAACCCTCCGGAAGTGGCCGTACGCCGCATCAATGGCGAACGCATAGGCGCCCGCCCAACCCAATCCTCGGGCGCTCCGACCTCTGCCGGCGGCCTGACCATCGATCCGAGCGGCAATCGCATTCTGTACCGTGGAACGCCTAGCGATTTTGAACGCTTGCGGATTTTGCTCGAGCAAATCGACGTGCCGCCGCAGCAGGTTCTCATCGAACTCACGGTGGCGGAAGTCACGCTGACCGACGAAACTCAGTTTGGCGTCGAGTGGACATTGGAGCGCCTCGGCGGCTCGACCCCTTTCACGGCGACGACCGCGGGCGGCTCGGAGCGTCAGCCCGGTGGACTGGGGGTCACCGCGACGCATGTATTTTCGCGCGGTACGGTTGAGGCTGCGCTCAATGCGTTCGCTTCCAACAGCAACATCAACATTCTCTCGACGCCTCGCATTGTCACCCGCTCAGGGGCGGCGGCGGAATTCGTGGTCGGCACCGACGTGCCGGTCATCACCTCGCAGCGCGCGTCGAACAGCCAGAGCGGGGGCGACACCGATATCCTGCAAACCGTTCAGTACCGCCAGACCGGCATCATCTTAAACGTGCGCCCGACGGTGTATGGCGACGGCCGCATCGACATTGAACTTTACCAAGAAGTGTCGAGCGAACACCCAAATGAAAGCGCCAGCATCAACAGTCCGGTGATCCTCAATCGCAGCGTCACCACGCAGCTATCGCTGCAAGAGGGCATGACCGCGGTAATCGGCGGGCTCATGCAGGACAATTTCACCCGCGAACAATGGGGCATTCCGGGGTTAAAGGATATTCCGTTGATTGGCGCGGCGTTCCGTAGCGACAGCGTCAGCGGCGACAAGGTTGAGTTGGTGATTTTGGTGACGCCCTACATCATCAGAGACGCCGAGGATATGTCCGCGCTCGCGGGCGCGATGACCAACTCGGTAAATCGCGCATTCCGGCATCGCGGCACGCAAGTGTATACGATGTACCCTTGGCAGTCGCCGTTTGGCGGCGTGCGCGATCATGTCGTGGAAGGATTGCACCGGCCCGCCGGGCAGCCAGCGCCCGCACCCGCTGTACAACAAGGCCAACCGCCAGCGCCGTCGCCCAGCGCCAGCGAGCGGCCCGAGCAGGAACCTCGCACGCAGATCTTGGCTGCACGAGGTCAGGCCGGTCAAGGCGCGGAATAAAGGGGCGCGGAATAGCGGCGCCACCTGGATTGAATAACCGCTAGTCGCGGATCGCGCCCCAGCCGAAAATCGGATCACGACCGGGAACGCCGAGATCGACCGCCGCCAGGCGCAATTCTTCTACAACAGCGTGGGCGCGCTCGGGAGAGGGCGTACTCAAACGGGTTGCGATCTGCGCGGCTACCAGCGGTGCGGAAAACGAAGTGCCCGACACCACAAGATTCTCGTTCCCCGTCGATATGCTGATATCGACGCCATGCGCGGCAAAGTCGATATAACCGCCGCGATTTGCGCGGATATAAGGCCGGTCGCGCCCGTCAATGGCGGTCACCGCCAACGAGCCCTCAAAAGCGGCAGGGAAGGCCGGTCGCGCCGCGGGGCCGCCGTTGCCGGCTGCTGCAACCACGACGAAGCCACGTTCGTACGCACGCCGCACTAGCGCCTGTAAAACGGGATTGTTTGGTCCCTCGATGCTCACATTGATGACGGCGACATTGTTGGCCATCATCCAATCGAGCGCTGCGGCGATGCTTTCCGCCGAAGCGATCTGTTCGCCCGTCGCGCTTCGTGCGAATACATCGGCTATGTGCATGCGCATGCCGCGGCTGGCAGCGAGCGCCGCCACCGCCGATCCATGTTCGCGCGCCGTGGGCGACGCCGCCGCAAAAGAGCGCTGCTCGACCACCACGCCTTCACCTAACGCTGCAGCATCGACGCCAGTGTCGATGACGCCCATCGTGCCTATTGCGCTAAACGCGCGTGCGCGACGAGGAGCAGGTGTCGCGGAAACGCTTCCTTGGGAAGAATGATAAATGGTGTTGGCGGCGACGATTGCGTTGGGGGCGAGTTCCTGCAAGTGCGCAACCGCTTGATCGACGCCTACGCCAACGGGCAGCGCCAGGCGGACAATGTAGCAATCCATGGACGGCAACGATTGCTGAGATATCGGGGTGTATCCCGCTTGGATCGCGGCCTCGATCTCCGCATGATTGCCGGTCAGCAACGCCTCGCCGGCGACGCGCTCATTGCCACGCTCGTCGATTTCAACTTGGGTGGCGTTCGCCGCGTAATGTGAGTTAGTCTCTGCGGCGCCTGAATTGGCGCTGTTGGATCCTGAGTTCGAACTGGCGCCGGAGCCGGAATGTTCGTCATCCCCGCCATGGCCGGAAGAACCTGAACCACTGCCTGAGCCTGAGCCTGAATTGTCGTCGCCGCCGCCGGACCCGGAACTGCCGCCATCGTCGCCAGAACCCGAGCCGGAATTGCTGCCGCCATCGTCGCCAGAGTCGGAACCGGATCCGGAATTGTCGCCACCGTCGTCGCCAGAATCCGAGTCGGAATCGCCTCCGCTATCGTCGCCGGATCCAGAGCCAGAATTATCGCCGTCGTCGCCCGAACCGGAATCGGCCCCATCGTCTCCGCCGTCGCTGTCGTCGCCGTTCTCTTCATCGCCGCCGCCAGGGCCAGAATGGTCTTCGTCGCCGGCTTCCGACGATTCATCGGCCACATCGTCGCGAATTTCGGAATCGTCGAGGTTTGAGCCGCCGGTCTCAGCCGCGTCGGCATCCTCAATCCGTCCGTCGAAATCATCGCCGCCGCCGGGTCCTGGGCCCGCGAAAGCCAGCGTTGTGCTCGCCGCAACCAGTGCGAGAGCTCCCAAAATTGTTCCCCCAAGAGGAGAGACGCGGCTCGGCTTTTCCTTTGACATAGTTAAGCCTATCACAACCGAAAAGTTTGTGAAATATTAGAACTCTGGTAACCACAGGGGTTATCGAGGCGCAATGCGATGGCCGATCGAGTGTCGGAGTTCCGCGAGGAATTGGTCGGGCTGTTGCCCCGCCTGCGCAAGTTCGCGCGCGCGCTTGCTGGATCGCGCGATGGTGCTGAGGACTTGCTGCAATCGGCGATCGAGCGGGCGCTGACGCGGAGCACGGCGTACGATGAAACCCGCCGCCTCGATTCCTGGATGTTCAAGATCATGCAGAACCTGTGGATCGATTCTCGCCGCGCCATCGCGCAGGCGCCCATACAGGACATGGAAACTCCTGACGTGCAGGGTGAGGACGGGCGCGAAATAGTGGAGTCCAGGGAGGAGCTTCGCCTCGTGCGCGAAGCATTTGCCCAACTTCCCGATGAACAGCGCGCGGTTATGGCTCTGGTGGTTCTCGATGGCGCGTCTTACGCAGAAGCAGCAGCGGCGCTTGATATTCCGATTGGGACGGTGATGAGCCGGCTCGCGCGCGCACGTGCAAGCGTCGCGACGCGAGTCCGTGGTCCAGCGTTGCTAGCACCGTTGAGGAAGCACAATTAATGCTGAACGATGAGGTCCTCGGCGCCTATATCGACGATGAACTCGGTCCTGACCAGAGGGGCGAGGTTGAGCGATTGATTGGGGAAAGCCCCGGCGCGCAGATGCGCTTGGAGCGGATGCGTGTCGGCGACGCCGCCTTGCGTCGCGCGTTCGCAGCTGAGAGCGTTGGCGCGGGTTCGGACAATGTTGCTGAACTTGTGCGGCGGGGTTGGCCGTCTCGGCCAGCGACACGCATGTTCTGGGCGGGGTCCGCCATCGCGGCGGCGTGCTTGCTTGGCGTGATTGGCGGGCGGTTGACGCAATCGCCGCAACTGGGACCGGGAATGCACCTCTCGCCCGATATGATTGCGGCTCTTGAATATGCGCCGAGCGGAGAGTCCGTGGCGGTAAGCGGCGGTGAGATGGAGGTGGCGCTTAGCTTCAGTGGCGAAAGCGGCGAAGTTTGCCGTCAATACCGGACGACTTCCTCGCAGCAGCGAGTCGATGCAATCGCGTGCCGCGATAGCGGCGCCTGGCGCATTGCGGTTCAAGCTGTGGCCGTCGAGAGCCAAGCTTACCGCACGGCCGCAGCGAGCGATCCCATCGCCGCGACGGTGGAGCGCATGGGCGGCGCCAGCGTGCTTGACGCCGATGAAGAGCAAACTCTCATCGCCAACCGCTGGCGAGCACGCTGACTCTCATTAGCCGCATCGCACAAAACATTGGCCAAATGCTGGGAATGGGTGAATTGGCGCTGTTTGTGGTTCGATAATACCTGAACTCAGTCCTCTTGCGGGCAGTGGCGGCTCGCGCGTTCTCCTCGTGGGGGAACCGTATTGGTATTCGCCAGCAATATTCCAGAATGAACTGCTGAAAATCTCGTCGGATGCGTGATCGCTCCGGGGTGTGCGTGTTCTGGGTGGGCAAGATGGCGAATATGAATAGAACGAGTGCGATCAAGGCTTGCGCTATGATTGGGGCGTTGCTTGTAGCTGCGCCAGCCTTCGCCCAAACGAGCGGATTTGACATCCCCACTGGAGCGCCGCGCAGTCCATTGTTCGGCGCGCGCGAATGGACCCAGCCCGTGCTCCTGTTCGAAGAGTTTGGTTTACAGGCGATGCCTACTGGTAGTTGCCTGACCTGCCAGCCGCTGCCGCAAGCGCAGTCCTGCACGGCGGGCCCCACGGGGCCGGCGCTGGATACGTTTCTCCGTCAGCGGCTCTGGCCGATGCCGACCGAAGCCGCGAACACGACGCGCGGCAATTATTGGGCGCCGCGTGTCGGCGCCTGTGTGCGCCCGCTCGCCACTAGCGCCGTCGAGGGGCGCCCGCCGGGCGTGTGGTTCTCGCATCAACGTTGGAACGAATTCTATCCGCAAGCCTATTTCCAAACCGCGATGGCGGGTGCGCGGGTAAACAACGGCCTTCGTGATCGGTGGCAGCGCCACGGCTATACTCGCGGCGAATTCGCGAACGGCCAATTGTACTACCGTGGCGGCACGACCCGCGGGATTGGCGTTCGTTTCCACCCGAGCTTCCCGATTCAGCAGCCAAATTCGGTGTGGACCTTCGATGGCACCATGCCGCCAAAATTGCTGCAAGCGCGCATTGGCGAACCGATCCTGTTCCGCCATTTCAATACATTGCCGGTCGATCCTTCCGCGAACAACGGCTTCGGCGCTCACACCATCACCACGCACGAACACAACGGCCACAACCCGGCCGAAAGCGACGGTTTCGCCGGCGCGTTTTTCTTCCCAGGGCAATTCTACGATTATCACTGGCCGATGCAGCTGGCCGGGCGCGACTCGATCAACACCGATGCAAGCGATCCGCGCGCGGGACGGCCCGACGGCGCGGGCGGCGTGACCCAAGTCCGCGGCGATTGGCGCGAAACCATGTCGACGCACTGGTTCCACGACCACATGCTCGATTACACGGCTCAGAACGTGTACAAGGGCAACGCCGCGATGATGAATTATTACAGCGCGGTGGATCGCGGCCGTGAAGGCTTCCAGTGCAATTACACCAACGCCAGCAACGCCAATCTCTGCTTGCCCTCCGGTTCTGATCTCGATTGGGGCAACCGTGACTATGACGTGAATCTGCTCATCGCCGACAAGGCATGGAACAGTGCGGGGCAATTGTTCTTCAATATCTTCAACACCGACGGCTTCCTCGGCGACCAGGTGCTGGTGAATTGGACCTGGCGGCCGTATCTTGATGTACGCGCGCGCCGTTATCGCTTCCGCATCCTTGATGGGGCGGTCTCGCGTAATTTCCAGCTCGCGCTGGTGACCGGGTCTGGCGTGCGGGTGCCGTTCCACATGGTCGCCAACGACGGCAACATCATGGAGCACGCCGTTCGCTTCCCGAACGCCCAATCGCAAGACCTGCCGGAGATTGCGATCGCCGAGCGCTACGACATCGTCGTCGATTTCAGCAGGTTTGCGCCGGGAACAAGACTGTATTTCGTGAATCTGCTCGAGTTCACTATCGGTCGCGGACCGAAGCGCACCATTCCGCTCGCCGATGTTCTGAGCGGACGCTATCGCGGCGATCCGGCGGTCGGGAAGATCATGGAATTCCGGGTCATGCCGTATGACGGCGTGGATCAGAGCATGAATCCCGCCGATTACGAGGAAGGCGGGCGGGTGATGATCCCGCGCCCGGAAGTCCCAGCCGATGTGCTCCAAACCGCATACCGGCGCGATTTCGAATTCACCCGTTCGGGCGGCACCGACGAAGAGCCGTGGACCATACGCACCAATGGCGGCAACGGCCTCCCCACCGATCTGCACCGCGTCTCGGCGGCGCCGGAAACCGGACGTTGGGAAATATGGCGCCTGCACTCGGGCGGCGGCTGGCAGCATCCCGTGCACATCCACTTTGAAGAGGGTCGCATTCTCACGCGCGACGGCTTGGCGCCGCCGCTATGGGAACGCGGCGCGCGCAAGGACGTGTTCCGGGTTGGCGACAATCCGACCGGTCATGCGAGCGGCGAGTTGGAAGTGCTAATCCGTTTCCGCGAGTTCCTGGGCACCTTCGTCGAGCACTGCCACAACACCCAGCACGAGGACAATTCCATGCTGTTGCGCTGGGACGCCCGTGCGCCTGGGCAGGTGGTGGCGATCCCGACGCCAGTTCCGGAATGGGAAGGCGTCTATTACGAGCCGACCTACGATCTTCCCCAAGACGGCGACGATCCGAACCGGCCCTGATCTTGCACGAACGGGCGTGGGGAGAGTGGCGGCGATGTTGAAGCGTTTGAGGATGCTGGTGGCCATCGTTGCCGCGATGGGCACCGTCTGGTTCGCTCCGCAGGCGCCCGCGCAGGAGCAATGGGGACGCGATTATTTCCCCAATGTCGTCCTGCGCGACCACAATGGACGCGAACTGCGTTTCTATGACGACATCATTCGCGGCAAGGTCGTGTCGATCAATTTCATCTACACCACCTGCACCGAACTCTGTCCGCTCGACACCGCGCAATTGCGTCGGGTGCAGCAAGTCCTGGGCGACCGCGTCGGCCGCGACATCCACATGTATACGATTTCGCTCAACCCGACGCGAGATACGCCGGAACAATTGCGCCAATTCATGCGCACCTACGATGTCGGCCCCGGCTGGACGTTTCTGACCGGCTCGGCCGCGGATGTGCAATTGCTGCAGCGGCGTTTGGGGCTGCGGCCGGTGGACGAAACCAACCTGCGTGAACACGACGCCAGCATCATCATGGGCAACGAGCGCACCCATCAATGGATTCGCCGCACTGCCTACGAAAATCCAAATCTGCTCGCGGATCTACTTGGCGGCAGGTTGTTCAATTACGCCGGCCGCGGGTCGCAGACCCGGCAAACGTACGCCGCCGCCGGCGAAGTAACCGACCGCTCGCATGGCTATTATCTGTTCCGCACCCGTTGCCAGTCCTGCCACACCATCGGTGAGGGCGATCGGCTCGGACCCGATCTCGCGGGCGTGTCGCGCACGCGCGATCCCGCCTGGCTGACGCGTTGGATTCGCGAGCCCGACCGCATGATCGCCGAGCGCGATCCGACTGCGCTGGCGTTGCTGGCGCGTTACCGCAATTTGCCTATGCCTAACTTGAGCCTCAACGACGCGGAAGCCAACGCGATCGTGGACTATCTGGGGCGCCAGGACGCCGAGGCCTCCAGCGGCCGCAGGGAAGGCGCGGGTCGTTAGACTTGCAGCGTGGTCCCTGTCCCAGGCGAGCTCCCTCCCAAGGAAACAAAGAGAGCCAGTAGTTCAACGATCGCGCGCCTCTGGACGCCAGGTCAGGCGAAAGCCCCCAGCGATGTCAGGGCTCGCTTCCGACAAGCCGCCGCTGGCGTTGATAGAGACACGCAGAGTGTCGCTGAAACGGTAGGAGACGTAGGCGCCGGCCTCCTGCGGGGCCTCGTTTCCCTCGATCGAGGCGTCTCGGCGGCTGTAGAACACACCGACGCGTGTCTGCTCACCCGCGCGCAGCCAGCCCCCCGCGCCAGCCTGCCAGCCGTCTTGGCGCTCTACGCCGGTGCGGTCGCCAAGGAAACGGCGCCCCCCGTTCACATACACCCCGCCGACCTCGTTTGAATTTCCGAGTTCGCCGAGCAGCGCATAGTCGGTTGTCCCAACCCCAAGGCCGCGCTCTTCGTCCCCGCTCGGCAAGCGGACCCGTCCGGTGACGTCGAAATACGCGCGTGAACCGCCGAGGCGAGTGAAGCTGCGCGTCGCCGACAGTGTGGTGTCGCCAAAACCGCTCTCAGTGCCGACGCGGATCGGGCCTGGTGGTGCAGTTCCACCCCCGTCTTCCTCGGCAACGTCCGCGGGGCCGGTGATGGACAGGTAGGGAACCGAGGCTCGAAACGACCATTTGCCACTGGTTACACGCACCGCGAGCGGGACGGACACCACTTCGGTGTCCATCACATCGCCGTAAGAGCCGGACGAATAATCAACGCCGCTCGCGAAACTCACGCGAGTTTCCGCGGCGGCCGTTTCCGAAACGGAAAGTGGCGCCGCCAATAGCGCCGCTAGAGCCGCTGTTCGCTTCATCATGCCACGCTCCTCGCGCAAATTGCTGGCCCAAGATCCTCGCCCTGGGCCAGCTTTTCACCTTGTTTCACCGACCGCGAGAACTAGCCTGGACCGCTGTTGTCGTCGCCGCGATCGTCGTCGTCCCCGCCATGGTCGTCATCCACATCGTGGTCGGGTCCGTCGTCGCCGTGATCGTCGCCGACATCGTGGTCGGGTCCGTCGTCTAGACCGCCGCCGGAGCCGGAGCTGTCGCCGTCATCGTCACCGGCGCCGTCTTGGCCGGAATCGTCGGTTTCGCCTTCGTCCTCGCCGCCGCCGGAATTGTCGCCGTCATCGTCACCGGCGCCGTCCATGCCGGAATCATCGGTTTCGCCTTCGTCCTCGCCGCCGCCGGACCCGGAATTATCGCCGTCGTCGTCGCCGTCGCCATCTTGGCCTGAATCGTCGGTCTCGCCTTCATCGTCATCGTCATCATTATCATCGCCGCCGTGACCGGAATTATTATTGTCGTCATCATCGTCATTGTGGCCGCTGTTCTCGCCGCGGCCCGAATTGTTCCCCGAGTTATCGTCGCAGGGGCCGCTCGCCGAGCAGCGCGGATCCGCACTCGCTTCAGGACTGTAAAGGACGGTGGTTCCAACGCTCAGAGCTCCAACGGCGATCAGCGAGGTCAGGGCGCCAAGAATTGCGTTTTTGTCGATCTTCACGGGAGGAACTCCATTTGCGGAAAGACTGGCAACACGAGCTGGTGTACAGCTCTAATACGTTTGCTAAGGGGGCATTATTCCACGATAGCCTTCCAGTTTGAGCAGACGCGCCGCGCGCGTCTTTGCCGGAGATGCACTTCCGATGGTTACCCCCAGCCAAGGCATTGGATCGCTTCGTTTTCTTATGGCCGCGCTGATCGCATTTGGAGCAAGCGCCTGCGCCGATCCTAAGCTTGATGCAAACCGTTCTCGTGCAAGAGAAGTGCTCCGCCGTGTCGCGTCGGACACATTCATCGACGCCAGCACACGCGATCTCGCCATGGTCCGCCACAAGCCCAGCGGATTGGAATGTGTGGCGCCGGTAACCGGTGGTTTCTCGCTAGAGGTGTTTCCGCCAACCGCGGCGCACCCGGGTGTTTATTGCGCCCGTTCGGAGGGAAATGTCGCGATCAGTTTCGTGGCGGTGTTTTACGGCCCGGACATCGATATCGACTCCGAATTCGCCCAGGCGCTTGCGGCCAGTGTGGGTCAAGCTTCTCCACAGCCATGGACCGGCGAACCGAGCGCAGCCGACAAGGCGTCACCTGAGGGACTGCCGCATTTTCGGATATCGCGGTTCCAGGCAAACGTGAACGACGCGCCCAGCTATCTGCGCGTAGCGATGGCCGAGGCGCACGGCTGGTTTCTTCAACAAGTGGTCTCAGGCCCCGTCGCCGATGCCGAACGGATTGAGGGTGATGCAGGCGCGGATTGGCGCCGCGCCCTGGCGGCATTCGCCAAAAACGTTCCCGAGAACCCCGCTTAAGTTCGATTGCGCGAATCTGAGCTTTGAGGCGGCGCAAGGATCGGGACGCCCTCTGGGGTAAAAGCGCCTATGGCTTACAAGGACATACTCGCTCCTGTCTTCAAACTGAGCGATGACGAGGCCGCACTTGTCGCAGCCGGCGAAATCGCCAGGATGTTCGACGCCCGTGCGACCGCGCTCATCGTCGCGGTGCAATTGGCCTCCGATTATTCCGATGCGCCCCACACGCTCTCCGAGGTTCTCGCCGACATCGCCGCGGGATCGCGCTCGGAGGCGGCGCGGGAGCGGGCGAAGGTGCTGGCCTGGATCGAAGGAACGCCCCACGATTTCGAGGTGCGCGACGTTTGCGTCGAGGGCGCGGTGGAACAGGGCGACGCCGAAGCGCATGCACGTGTTGCGGATATTGTCATCTGTGCACAGGCGGTCGGCGTAAAGCGAGCGCGCCGCATGTTTATCGAGCGGGTGTTGTTCAAGGCCGGACGCCCGATTTTGCTGGTTCCCGCTGCGCCGGTAGAGGAGCGCCGCTGGAAGCGCCTGCTGATCGGCTGGAACGGCAAAGCTGAAGCGATGCGCGCTGTAAGCGCGGCGATGCCGTTGCTCAAGCAGGCCGAACACGTCTTCGTCGTCACCGTCGATGCGAGGCCGAGCGGCCCCGAACATCTGGGGTCGCCCGGGCGCGACCTCGCCGAGCACCTCTCCCGGCACGATATTTCTGTGGAGTTGCGCAACGTCGATGGATTGGGACGCGCCACGCATAGTGTTCTTGTCGATGAGGCTTTCGCCGTCGGCGTCGATGCAATCGTGCTTGGCGCCTACAGCCGCCCTCGCGCGCAAGAGATGTTGTTCGGCGGCGTCACCCATGCCTTGCTTGGGGAAACGCCGCTGCCGCTCTTGTTGTGTCACTGACGCCATGGACGGCGGCGAGCACACTGCAGTGAGCGCACGACCCGGCTCGCGAACCTTGCGCGCCGCCTTGTTCTACTTTGTGCTTGTGTTCGTCGCTGGCGCGATCCTGGGCGCGCCGCGGACGCTCTGGCTGGAGCCGGGGCTCGGGAAGACCCTGGCGGTGGCGATCGAGTCGCCGGTGCTGATT
>JBEBIU010000081.1:0-14427 GCA_040080225.1 Terricaulis sp. | reverse complement strand
GGGGTGCTCGCCGTACTGGGGCCGGGGCGGCTTGCGCCGATAGAATCGGTCGCCCATGCGCATCCAGGCAAGATCGATGTGTTCGAATGGCGCGAAGAATCCATCGAGGCGCTGACGTATGGCGTGCGCAAGGTCAAGCTCGACGAGCGCATTGTCGTGTCGCGCATCGACCTCGAAGCGCATGTGTTCAAGCCGAGCACTTATGACGGCCTGGTGAGCGTCGATGATTTCGCCTATTGCGGCTACCCGCCGCACTTGGCGCAGCAGGTCATGAAATGCCTCAAGCCGGGCGCGGCAGCTTCGATCGAATGCTATGTCGGTTTTCGCGGCCCCGAACTAGCGACCGCGTTCGCGTCCTCGTTCGCCGAGCCGCAAATCCGCGCCCATGGCGACATCCTGCAGTTCTTCATCGACGCTGGCCTGAAGCTCGAAAACGATGAGGACCTCACTGGTGAAATCATGCATTTCGCCAGGCGCGGGTTCAAGGAATTGTCTGGCCGCCTGAGCGGCGCCGAACTCAACGTTCACGCTGCGCGTGAATTGGCTTGGGAGGCGGAGGCTTGGCGCACGAGGCTCAAATTGCTCGGACAGCGCCGGCTGGAGCGACGCCGTTTTCTGGTGCGCAAGCCTGCCGGCGATCAAGCCGAAAATGCGAACGCACCTGGGGGCTGAAGCGTAACGTCAATGCGCTCCCCCAAGGCGCTGCGCGGGGGAACTAGGGCCTGCCAAATCGCCCCTTCCGCTTCGATGATTGCGAGATCGTGCGCGCCGTGGGGGCGCAGGCTGCGAAGTTTCGCAAGCGTGCCCGGCCGTAGCGAGATCGCTTCGGCGCGCACAATTACGGTGGCGCCTACGCCTTCGGCGACGCCCTGCGCCGCGATCGCGCCGAAGGGCGTCGCCACAGCCCCTCGCTCAACGCGGCCCGCAAACAAGTTCACTGGCCCGAGCGCAGCGGCGGCGGCTGGGGAGGCTGGGTGGTCATAGGTCTCGCGCGGCGCGCCCAGCTGGAGGAGGCGCCCGCCCTTAAGGATGGCGAGCTTGTCAGCGACGGTGAGCGCTTCGCTCGAATCATGGGTGACAAACACCGCGCTCGTCCCAGTT
This sequence comes from Terricaulis sp., assembly GCA_040080225.1. GTDB lineage: Bacteria > Pseudomonadota > Alphaproteobacteria > Caulobacterales > Aquidulcibacteraceae > Vitreimonas. The sequence continues at coordinate 13,326 of JBEBIU010000081.1, read as the reverse complement.
TCGGCCAACGTCGTCAGCGTGAACTCGCGCAACTCAGCGCGCAGCATCTGGTCCAATCCCGAGAATGGCTCGTCGAGCAGTACGATGCGCGGCTGCGTCGCCAGCGTGCGCGCCAGCGCTACGCGCTGCGCTTCGCCGCCCGAAAGTTCGTGCGGGTAAGCGTCGGCGCGTCCGCCGAGGCCGACCCGGTCAAGCCATGCGCGCGCGGCCGCCTCTCCTGCTGCGCGCCCCAGGCGCGCTAGGCCAAACGCGACATTGGCCCCAGCGCTCATGTGCGGAAACAGGGCATGATCCTGAAACACCATCCCGACGCGGCGCAGTTCAGGTGCGAGTGTGCGCGAGGGCGAAGACATGATCTCACCGCCCAGCCGGATATCGCCGCTATCGACAGGCTCCAAGCCAGCGATCAATCGCAGGATGGTCGATTTGCCGGACCCCGAGGGGCCCAACAGCGCCAGCACGCCCGCAGCGGGCGCGTCGAGCGAAACCCCATCCACCGCGGCGGCGCCGTTATAGAGGCGGCGGACCTGCGAGAGTTCTATCGTGCTCATGGCGTCGCCCTTGAGATTCCGCGCGATAGAATGAGCAAAGGCGCGAGGCCAGCGGCGAAGATCAGCAGCGCGGGGGCAGCCGCCTCGAGCAGACGCTCGTCGGAAGCGTAGGCGTGCGCTTTGACCGCGAGCGTATCGAAATTGAGCGGCCTCAGGATCAAAGTCGCTGGCAGCTCCTTGACGATCTCGACGAACAGAATGAGCGCCGCGGCGGCCAAGCTGGGTGCGGCGACCGGCATGTCGATGCGTATAAGACGTCGCCACGAACCGGCGCCGAGGGTGGCTGCTGCGGCGTCGATATCGGCGGGCGCGCGCGCGAGCCCAGCCTGGATCGGTTGTACGCCCGCGGCGGTGAAGCGCGCCACGTAGGTCCACAGCAACGCGGTCAACGCCACGCCTGAGCCCAGCCCGCCAACCCATCCCGCATTTCGCGCCGCGCCGAACATCATCAGCGCGCCAAAGGCGATCACCGCGCCGGGCGCGGCGTAGCCTGCGCCGGCGACGAATGCGGCAAGCCGCGCCCCGGCGCCGCCTCTGCGCGCCGCGATCGCGATGACGACCGCACAACACAGTGTCGCAAGCGCGCCGACGCTGGCGAGCACAATGGTGTTGATCGTGGGACCGGTCAGATCCTCGACATTGGCGTGCAGCAAAGCCAGTCGCCCAAGCCAGGCCAGCGGCAGGCCGGCGCCGAGCACCACCAGCACAGCGCAAAACCCGAATGCCGCCGCACTCGCGCTCGGCGACAGAATGATCCGCGCCATCGGGCGCCAGCGGGCGAGGTGAAACCGCGCCCGTCCCCGCGCTGCGCGTTCCGCGATCAGCAGCGCAAGCGCGCCCGCCAGCAACACCGCTGCGATCCGCAGCGCCGAAACGGGCTCGCCATGCGAATACCAGGCGCGGAAAACCGCCGTCGATAGGGTAGTCAGTCCGAAATGCTGCGCCGCACCGTAATCGGCGGCGATTTCCATCGCCGCCAGAGCGGCGCCAGCGACCAGCGCAGGTCGCGCCAACGGCAGCGCAACGCGCCAAAACAACTCGCCCGGACGCGCGCCAAGCGACCGCGCCGCCTCGAACGCGATTGCGTGCCTTCCGGCCAAGCCCGCGCGCATGGCCAAGTAGACGTAAGGATAGAGCCCCACCGCGTAGACGAACGCCGCGCCCCAAAATCCATCGACGGCCAGGGGAATAGGCCCGCCAGCCCAGGTGAGGCTGGCGTAGGAATAGGCCAGCACGTAGGAGGGCGCCGCCAACGGCAACACCAGCAGCCACTCGAAGGCAGCCCGGCCTGGGAACGAGCACAGCGACACCAGCCATGCCCCCGTCGCGCCAAGCAACAGAGCTCCCCCGCCGCCCACTAGCACCAGCGCAAGGGTGCCAAAAACGCCGTCACGCAACAATCCGCCGGCCGCGAGTGTTCCTCCACTTGGCGCGAGCGAAAATAAGACCGCCGCCAGCGCCGGGGTCGCGCAGACCAAGGCGGCGAGCGCGGCAAGTAGCACGAGCGGCGCGCTTGTATTTGTCGCGCCGCCACGCTCCGCCACAGTCAGTTCTGAAGTCAGCGCCAACCGACTTGCTCGAATATTGCGGCCGCTTCCGCTTGCCTGCGGCCCAGCGCTTCGAGCGGAATTTCTTCCTCCTTGAACGGCCCCAGCGCTGCGAGCGCCGCCGCCGGCTGAATGGAGGTCCGGATCGGGAATTCCGAATTGAGCGGCGCGAGCAATGTCTGCGCCTCGTCGCTCACCAGGTATTCCATCAACTGCATGGCTTTCTCGCGACGCTTGGTGTGCGCGGCGATTCCCGCGCCGGAGATGTTGACGTGGGCGCCGGCGCCGGCCTGATCGGGAAATTTGAGCGCGACTTTCTCGGCGGCGTCGCGCTCGGCAGGATCTTCCGACTGCATCATCCGCAGGAGATAGTAGTGGTTGACGATCGCCGCTTGCGCTTCTCCTGCGGCTACAGCTTTGATCTGATCGCTATCCCCGCCTTGGGGATCGTGTGCGAGGTTGGCGCGCACGCCCGCAGCCCAAGCGCGTGCATTGTCGGCGCCGAGTCGCTCGATCCGCGAAGCGAGCATGGAGAGATTGTAGGTGTTCGCAGAGGAACGCACCGCCAATTTCCCGCGAAAGCGGGGGCGTACAAGGTCGTCCATCGTGGCGACTTCCTGCTCGCGCACTGCCCCTTTGCGATACGCGATCACACGCGCGCGTTTGGAGAAGCCCCACCAATACCCTTGCGGCTCTCGCAGGTGCGCCGGCACTCCCGCCTCGAGCGCCGTACTGTTTGAGGGCTGCAGCAAGCCGGCGTTCTGCAACCGCCAAAGGTTTCCGGCGTCGGCGGCGACGATCAGGTCTGCCTCGGTGGCGTCGCCCTCGGCGCGCAACCGCTCCAGCAATTGTTCCGCGTTCGCCGGCAGCACCCTTACCGCGATCGCGGTGGCCTGCTCGAACGCTTCATACAAACGCCGATCGGAGTCGTAGTGGCGGGCCGAGTAGACGTTGACGTAGGCGCCCTGGTCCTGTTGGACGCAGGCGGCTAGGGCGGCGACGGATGCGCCGAGTGCGAAGCTACGGCGGCTGGTCATCAAATTAGGAGGCAGGGCGGTCTCCAGTTGGCTTTAGTTGCGAACAAGTCGCAATTGCACCTATCCCTGGCGGCGGTCAAGGGCGAGCTTGACGCAGGCCAGCGCCGCTATCATGTTCCCGGCCCTTCCGGGCCGCCATTTCTTGAGCGGAGCGGGCGCGTAGCTCAGCGGGAGAGCACTCCCTTCACACGGGAGGGGTCGCAGGTTCAATCCCTGCCGCGCCCACCAGATTGGGTCGTAGCGCCGGACGCTCATGGGCTCTTCGACGTGTACTTCGCGTGATGCGCCGCGCCATCGCGCGTTCAGTCCGGGGCGCCGCGTCCTTCGAGCGGGAAGAAATGGCGCCAGGGCCGAGCCTCCTCGACGACGCGGGCGATGGTCGCGCGCGCGAGCAGGCGGGCGCGATAGGCGCGAAGCGCGGCGTAGGTCTCCTGAATCGGAAACGCCCAATGCGCGTAAAACAACGCCGGCGCAGCCGCGCAATCGGCGATCGTGAACGCGTCGTTCGCCGCCCAGGTGCGCCTCGACATCCATCGATCGAGCCAGGCATAACTTTTGTCGAGCGCTGCTTTGACTTCGCCCTCGACGTGAGGATCGCGTTTGCTTTGCTCGCGTAACACGGCCGCCACCATGCGCTGCAATGGCGCCATGACGTAATCGTCGAATACGCCGTCCATCTGCCGCGCCTCTATCGCCGCGCGCGGATCGGTGGGAACCAGGGGCGGGGCATCGCCATGATGCAAGTCGAGATATTCGATGATCGCGGCGGATTCGATGACGACGCGCTTGCCGTCAACCAATACGGGAAACTGTCCCGTCGGCGCGTAGCTCGCCACCGCCTTGACATTTTCCGAGTGCTCAGGCCCCAACATCATGAACTCAAACCCCACACCGCGCTCGTAGAGCGCGATGAGCGCTTTCCAGGTGAAGGAGGAGAAGGGGTGGCCGTAGATGCGGAGCATGATTGGGTTTCTCATTGCAGCGTGGACTCGGCAAGAGCGAGGGGCGAGGTCGCCTGCGCGCACGCTTTGTTGTATTAGCATTTTATTAACTGGTTAGCCTCATATTCACCTTGTCTTCCCTTGGAGACACCCCACCATACCCAACGCCTTCGAGGGCCCCGAAAGGGGCCCTCGTTTTATTTGGGCTGGGCGGCCCCGGAAGGGCCGCTCGTAGTTCTGGATCCCGAGAGGACCCTCGTTTCAGGCGCGTTTTCAAGACGAGAAGTTATTTCGGCGCTGAGGAGCGCGGTACCCACTTCCACCGAGCCCGCGAACTTGATAGGAACCCCGCCCTAACCTCTGATCCGCGGTAGCTCAGTGGTAGAGCAGCCGGCTGTTAACCGGCTGGTCGTAGGTTCGAATCCTACCCGCGGAGCCATTTCGGCCTGGTTCATCCCGGATCGATGTACTCGCCCCGAGGCAAGGGAGCGTTCAGCGCTGCGCGGCAGTTTTGGTTAACGCGGACTTGACCAATCGGATGAAGGTGTGGGTGCCGAAACAATAGACCCGACTCGGCCGATGGCTGGCGATCTGTGCGGCGAGGGTCTCGCGGAAGCCGAGCCGGTCTTCGTAATGCAGCCGTGCGCAGATTCTTTCCGGCCGCTTTTCCGCTTCCTCATAGTGCAGATAGCCGCGTTTGCCGAGGAGCACGATCTCTGCGGACGCGACGGAGAGAGACTCGACGAAAGCGGTGAGCCTGCGACGATCTTTATCATCGGGCAACGAGAACAGTATGAGTGTGCTTGCTTCCGTAAAGGTGCGGTCGAACCAGTCTCGATCAAGCGAATCCAAGCTGATCAGAGCGTCGTAGAAAACATCCACGCCGCCAAATTCAAATTTTCCCCAAGCCGCTGACACCGCCTCGATGTCGATCTCCAGGAGCTGCGCGTCTTCAATCGGAAGCAGCGAAGCAAGGGCTTGGCGCGCCAAGCGATCGTCGAGCGCCAGCCATTGCGGTATTCCCGTTCGCGCCGGCAACGGCGCTTCGCCGACTAGCGGGTAACTGCCCGGAAACCCGCACTGCTCGATTTGTATGAGCGCCTGCGCGGAAGCGATCGTGGTTTGGCTGGCGCGCGCAATCGCGAGTTTCTCGCAGACGATGTCGCAAATTGTCGGGCCCAGATGGCCGGGGTGTTCGTACAGGATCGAAGTGATCACCGCGAGTCCAGCGGGCAGCACGCCCACTTCGTCATGGGCGGCGCCGCGTCCGGTTTCCAGCACGCACCAGTCGATCTCACGCTGCTTGAACCACGCCAACGCAATCAACAGGAATATGCCGAAAGGCGACAGATACGCCGAACCAGTCAGGCCCTGTTCAACTTCCAGGAGCGAAGGCCGCAGCGCATCATAATGCTCGACGAATTCCGCGCGCGCGATCTCGACGCCGTTGATCTTCATGCGGTCGGTGTGCTCGAACTCTTCGGGCGAGACGAACAAGGCGATCTTGGCTTGGGGCCCGGCAACGTGCTGGAGATAGTGGGCCATGAGGCGGCTGGTGGTGCCCTTGCCTTTGCTGCCAGTGATTTTCACGGTACGAGCGGGATCGGGAAGCAGATCGAGTTTGCGCGCGATCGCTAGGATAAGGTCGGCGTTCTTGAAGTCGCGATCGAACAGGCCCGCCACCATGACGCGCTTGCGCATGTACCCTGCGTAGATCGCGTCCAGCGTTTGCTGGTATGCGGCGTCTGCGTTCATGGCTTTGTCCACGGCGGAGTTATGCCTTGTTTCGCGCGACGCACATCATACTATCCGAGGTCGCGTAACTATTGACACCCATCCCCGGATTGACCCGAAGCGGCAAGTCCGGAGCCCATACGGTCAAGCTTTTGGTGACTCTGGGTCCCGGAATGAATGCTGCGCATTCATCCGGGAATGGGTGGAATGGCGGTTTATGGATTTTATTATTGCGGGCATTCATAGCGCTATTCGGGTGCGCGGGCGGGCGCGTCAAGGAGACGGTGGGCAAGCGATGAAAACCTGGCGCGTTCCTTATCCCAAATTCGGCTCGGGGCCAGGACTGGTGCGCGTCGCAAGGGTCGCGCGCAAACTTGGCGTCGATCTAGCCGAATTCGGCGCTGACGGCGTGGTGGTGGTAGGCTCCAACGGCAAGGGTTCCACCGCGGCGATGTGCGCGGCGATGCTGCAACAAGTAGGCGCGCCGACAGGCCTGTTCACCTCGCCGCATTTGCTGCGCCTGAACGAGCGCTTCCGCATCGACGGCGCCGATATTGACGACGACGAACTGGAGCATCATTGGCGGCGTGTGCGCGAGGCGACGGGCGCCGCTGGCGTCGAGGATGCTCTGGGCGGTTTTGAGTTTCTGTTTCTGGTAGCGGCGGATTGGTTCGCTGCGCGAGGGTGCGGCCACACGGTGTGGGAGGCGGGCATTGGCGGGCGCTTCGATCCGGTGCGTACGATCAAAGCGCGACGCGTGGGACTGACCGCGCTTGACTTTGAACACACGGAGTTGCTGGGCGCGACGTTGACCGCGATCGCCTGCGACAAGGTCGACGCGGCGCCGGTGGGTGGTAGGCTCTTCGTTGGTGAAATCGAAGAGGACGTCTTCGAAGTAGTTCAGCAGCACTGCCGCGCGCGCGCGGTCAGCGTTTTGCGCGCGCCGGCTCTGCACGAGTGCGAGCCTTCGCTTGCGGGCGCCTATCAGCGCAGCAACGCCGCCTTGGCTGTCGCGCTCGCGGGGGACGCCGTGTCGCTCACGCTCCTCCAGGTGCGGGCGGGCCTGGCGGCGACCAGCTGGCCGGGGCGGCTGGAAATCGTCAGCGCCGACCCGCTTACCATTGTCGATGTCGGCCACACCCCGCGTGCGGTGACGGCGGCGCTCGCCGGGTTCGAGCTTATGCGCGGGGAGCGCCCCGCCGTGTTGGTTTGCGGCGCCTCCATCAACAAGGATTTGGCTGCGATCATCGGCGTGTTGGCGCGGCGCTTTGAAACCATAATCTGCGCCGCCGCCGCCCACAAAGGCGCCCCGGCCGCTCAGGTTGCGGCAATGGCGTCGTACGCCGGTGGGAATGCCGAGGTAATCGTCGCCGAGGATGTGGCCGAGGCCTGGCGGATCGCTGAAACCAAGGCGCGCGAGCGGGGCGCGGCGATCTACGTCGCCGGGGGTCTGTTCCTGGCTGCGGAGTACAAGGCGGTATTGAGCGGCCTCGACCCTGCGTTTTTGGCGCATTTTTGAAGCGCTGCCATTCATAATCAATGGGTTAAGAGGCGCAGCAACTGCGCGAAAGCGGTGTCCAAGCCGCCTTCGGGCAGGTTACAAGGGCGACAGGGGACGTCCATGCCAAGAACCCTGTTTGAGCACCTGTCGCCTGATACCGGCGCCAAGCGCATCCTTTCGCTCGACGGCGGCGGGGTGAAGGGCGCGCTGACGCTTGGCATGCTGCGGCCGTTGGAGGCGGAGCTGCGCCGTCGAGCGGGCGCGCCCGGCCTCCGACTTTGCGACTATTACGATTTGATCGGCGGCACCTCGACCGGGGCGATCATCGCCACTGGACTGGCGCTGGGGCTCAGCGTCGATGAATTGATCGAACTCTACCTGCGCATCGGGCCTGAGGTGTTCGGGCGCAGTTCAGGAGACGGGGTGTTCCTGCGGTCGAAATTCGACGCCAAGAATTTGCGCCGGGCGCTGCAGTCGGTCATGGGCAACCGGACGCTAGGTTCAGAGGATCTGAAAACCGGGTTGGCCATCCATGCCAAGCGAATTGACACCGGTTCGGCGTGGGTGATCACCAACCACCCGCTCGGCGCCTATTACGATCCGCCAGCGGGAGGCGTTTATCCCAACAAGCGCTATCGTTTGGTCGATCTTGTTCTCGCCAGTGCGGCGGCGCCGACTTTTTTCGACGAAGTGGTGATCGACGTTGAGTTCGACGAGAAGCGCCGTCCGATCCAGAAGGGCTATTTCATCGACGGCGCGGTGAGCGCCAACAACAATCCGAGCCAGCAATTGCTGCTCTTAGCGCTCGAGCCCGCTTACAAGTTCGGCTGGGCGTCCGGCGCCGACAAACTTATGATGACGTCGTGCGGAACCGGCGCGCGTCGTCCGCAGGTGAATGGGCGCGCCTATCGCGGCTTGCCGCCGGGCCTGCGCGGCGTGCATGCGTTGCGGGCGATGATCTACGACAGCCAGGTTCAGGCCATCGCCATGCTGCAAGCGCTGTCGGAGCCGAAGAAACCCTGGCGCATCAATTCCGAGCTGGGCGAGATGCGGGGCGTCTGCATCAGCGGCGCCCCGTTGTTGGACTATCAGCGCATGGATGTGTGGCTCGACACCAAGCCGAAGCCTAAGCGCCGCGGTGACCCGCAACCGCCGATGACCGGGCTTGAACGCATCCTCGGTCGCGAGCTAGACGCTCGTGTGCTGGAGGCGCTCGATCTGATGGACAATGGCCGCGTGGAAAATCTCGCACTCTTGCTGGAGCTGGGCGAGGGCGTGGGGCGCACGTTCGTGGACGCCAATTATCCCGACCCGAAGTTCGATTTGGCGGAATGGCGGCGGGCGTGAGCGGCGCGCGCTCGCTTATTGTCGCGGTCACCGGCCATCGGCTCAACCAATTGCCTGAGCCGCAGCGGCCGCGCATCCAGTCCGAGATCGCGCGTGCGCTCGGCGCCAGCGAGGAAGCCGCGCGCGAAGCGACCGGCCAGCCCGCGCGCTGCGTCATGCACTCGGCCATCGCCGAGGGCGCCGATCGCTACGCAGCGGACGCAGCACTTGCGCGCGGCTGGCGGCTGGTGACGCCGTTGCCGTTTCCCGTCGAGCGCTATCTAGAAGATTTTCCAGAAGCGGAATCGAAGGAACATTTTCAGCGTCTGTTGTGGGCGTCGCGGCGGGTGTCGCCGGCGTCGCAGGAATTGGTGGCGGAAGTGGGCGGCGGAGGCGCTGCGCCCTACGCCGCCGTCGGACGTATGCTGATCGAGAAGGCGGATCTGCTGCTCTGCATCTGGAACGGCCTGCCGCCCAAAGGCCCGGGCGGAACCTCCGAGGTCGCCGCTTTGATGCTGGAAAAGGGCGGCTTGGTGCTGTGGATTCCCGCCGATGGCGGCGAGACAAAATTGGTGGGACCGGCGCCCTTGCCGCGTGGCGGCACGTTTCGGCGCAAGGTGCATGAGGCGCTTTCGCGCAGTTTCGCGCGCGCTTCGCGGCCGCCGGAAATGCGTGTGGCATGAAACGGGTCGTTATAGTGGGCGCCGGCATCGTTGGCCTTTGGTGCGCGGTGCGCCTCGCCAAGGCCGGCGCGCGGGTCACTTTGGTGGAGGCCGAAGGCGTCGATGTAAGCCTGTGGGGCCCTGGCGCGTCAGCGGCTGCGGCCGGCTTGTTGGCGCCGCTCGACCATCAACCGAGCGCACACGACGGCTTGGCTTTCCAGTCGCTCGATCTCTGGCGTGCAGGACAAGCCGGCGCAGAATGGGCCGACGGCGTGCGCTTTGACGGCGGAATCATCGTTGCCGAGAACAGCGAGCAGGCGTCGGCGTTGAGCGCCCGCGCCGGCAAGTTGGGGCGGCATACCTCTCCCCTCTCTGGATCGCAATTCCGCAAACGAACCGGATTTGACGCCAAGCTCGAGCACGCGCTGTTCGTCGAGGACGAAGCAATCGCTGATCCGATCCGGGTCATGGGCGGATTGTACATGCAAGCGCGGGCCCACGGCGTCGCGCTCGCTTATGGACGCGACGCCAGCGAAGTGACGCCGCGGCGCGTGACGACCTATGAGGGCGATGTGTACGAGGCCGACGCAGTCGTGCTCGCGCCGGGGATTTGGGCAAGCGAGGACTTGAAATTGGCTGCGCCTGCGTTGGGGCACCTGCGGCCAGCCAAGGGACACCTGGTTCCGGTTGCGTTGCCCACCAGCTTCCGCGCGAACGTGCGTGCCTCGGGTTTCTATTTCGCACGACGGCTGCAGGATTGTGTGCTGGGTGCGACTTTGGAGTTCGATGCTTTCACGCGGGCGGTCGATCCCACGCGCGTGGCGGAGATGGAGGCCGCGGCTGGGAATTTGTTGCCGGGGCAGGTGCAAACTGTCGGACAGGCCTGGACCGGCATCCGCCCCATGTCGCCCGATGGCTGGCCGATGATCGGCGACGGCGGCGCCGGCGTTTGGATCGCTGCCGGCCATTCCCGCAACGGCTGGCTCCTGGCGCCTCTTACCGGCGAGATCGTCACGGCGTATGTGTTCGGTCAAACCATTCCGCCCGAATGGGCGGCGCTTTCGCCGCAGAGATTTGGAAGCCCATGACCTTCGCCTTCGACCTCACCGAAGCCCAAGCCGCCATCCACGAAGCGATCGCCAAGATCTGCGCCAAGTACGATGATCATTATTGGCTCAAGGTCGATGACAGTGGCAATTTTCCCGACGCGTTCGTTGACGACATCGCCGCCGGCGGCTGGCTGGGCGTGGCCATGCCGGAGCGTTTCGGCGGCGCAGGACTGGGACTCACCGAAGCGGCGTTGATGATGCAGGCGGTGGCGCAATCGGGGGCGGGTTTTTCCGGCGCGAGCGCCATCCATCTCAACATTTTTGGTTTGATGCCGATCGTGAAATTTGGAACCGAGGAACAGCAGGAGAGTTTTCTGCCGCCGATCATCGCGGGCGAGGACAAGGCCTGCTTTGCGGTGACGGAGCCGAATTCCGGACTCGACACCGCAAGCCTCGAGACCCGCGCTGAGCGCACCAATTCCGGCTATCGCATCAATGGCCGCAAGATTTGGACAACGAATGCACAGCGCGCCAACAAGATCCTCATAATCGCGCGCACGACGCCGAAGGATCAATGCAAGAAGCCGACGGAAGGTCTTTCGCTGTTCTACGCCGATTTCGACCGCGCGAAAATCGAAGCGCAGCCGATCCCGAAAATGGGCCGCAAGGCGGTGGAGTGCAACACGCTGTTCATCGAGGATCTTGAAGTCACCAACGCCGAATTGATCGGCGAGGAAGGCGCGGGGTTCAAAATCTTACTCTCCGGCCTCAATCCGGAACGCATCCTGTTTGCGGTGGAAGCCATTGGGCTTGGGCGCGCTGCTTTAAAGCGCGCAGCGCAATACGCCAAGGAGCGGATCGTTTTCGGCCGTCCGATCGGGCAGAACCAGGGCATCCAGCATCCGTTGGCGAGGGCATGGGCGGAGCTCGAAGCCGCAAACCTGATGGCGTTCAAGGCCGCGGCTTTGTACGATGCCGGCAAGGAATGCGGCGCTGAAGCCAATGCCTCGAAATATCTGGGCGCCGAAGCCGGCTTCCGCGCCTGCGAAGCGTCGGTGCTGGCGCATGGCGGCATGGGCTACGCCAAGGAATATTTCGTCGAACGCTATTTCCGCGAAGCGATGCTGGCGCGGATCGCGCCGGTCTCGCGCGAGATGATCTTGAACTTCATCGCCGAGCGCGTGCTCGGGTTGCCGAAGAGTTATTGATGTTGGGAAGGCGGCCTCCGGTATAGTGCGGCCTTCGACAAGCTCAGGCTGACGCAGTACGGCGTCACGCTGAGCCTGTCGAAGCGCGACGTCGAGCACCATGCCAGCGTGCACTTGGCAAGCATCCAAATTCACGACGTGTCATCATGGCGAGAGTGCAACATGAACTTGGCGAGGATGGCGTCCTGGATCCACAAATGGCTGGCGCTGATCGTCGGCGTGCAGGTGCTGTTCTGGGTGGCGTCGGGGCTGTTCTTCGCACTGTTCCCGATCGAGCACGTGCGCAGCGAACACCGGATCGCTGAAACAACTCCCGCAGCGCTGGATGCGTCTGCGCTGGCTTCGCCGAACGAAATCACTGCTTTGCTGCGCGCGCCGCCGATGAAGATCAGCTACGAGCGTGACGCTGCGGGGCGCGCTGTTGCGGTGGTCGAGTTCGCGGCTGGTCGGCCTGCGCTGGTTGATCTGGAAAGCAAGGCGTTGCTCTCCCCTCTCGGGAGCGAGGCGGCGACGGCTTTGGCGCGTGCCTATGTGGCGCAAGCGCCTGCCGTGCATAGCGCGGATTTGGTGGAGAAAGAGACGCCGGAGTATCGCGGCGCCTTGCCGGCGTGGCGCATCGCGTTCGACGACGCGGAGGGGCTTGCTGTTTACGTCGCCGCCGATACCGGCCGCGTCACCGCGCGGCGTTCGGATTTGTGGCGCGTGTACGATGCGCTGTGGGCGCTGCACATTATGGACTGGCGCGACCATGAGAATTTCAACAATGGCTTCTTGATCGCGTTCTCGGTGATGAGCCTGATCGTCGTCATCGCAGGCTTTGTTTTGTTTCCGTATCGTCTCGGCTGGGTGCGGCGTCGCTCGGGTTAACGTGCGATTCATCAAATCGGCGCAGCGCCAGTTTATGAGCGATCCCATCGCCCCGATTCCACAGGATGGCGTCCGCGCCGCGATAGCGCGGGCGTCGCGCGCGACCGGAGTGGATTTTTCTCTGCTAGTCGAGACTGCACGGCGTGAGAGCGCCTTCAACCCTAATGCGCGCGCCGGTACGTCGAGTGCGACGGGCTTGTTCCAGTTCATCGACTCTACATGGCTCGACATGGTGGCCCGCCATGGCGCCGAGCACGGGCTAAACGCCCAGGCCGCGGCGCTGAAGCAGGGCGCTGACGCGGCCACCCGCCAGCAAATCCTGGCGCTGCGTACAGATCCGGAGATTTCCGCACGCATGGCTGCGGAGTTGGCGCGCGAAAATGCAGCGACGCTGCAATCGCGCCTTGGACGCGCGCCCAGTGCGGGAGAGCTCTACGCTGCGCACGTGATGGGCCCCGGTGGCGCGGCGCGTCTGATTGAAGCCGCCGATCAAGGCGCGACGAGTGCCGCGGCGCTGTTTCCGCGCGAGGCCGCCGCCAATCGGGGTTTGTTTTACATTGGCGGGGCGCCTTGCTCGGCGCGAGAATTGTTACAGCGGCTCGATCTAGAGGCCGGCGCGGGTGTGAGCGCGGAAGTAGGCGCGGTTTCGTCGCCGCAGCGTTTGGAATACGCCCGCACCGATTCCCCAATGTCGCCAGAACTCGCGCACGCGCTGTTTTCGCTAGCGCTGCTGCCTTTGGTTGGCGGCGGTGATGAGGACGCGCGCGATCCAATGCAGGCGCTAAACGCGTATGCGCGGGCGAGCCGAAGCAAATAAGCGGCGCTGAAGGAGAGGCGCGAAAATCTGGACCGCCGGCGCCCCCGCCGGCATCGGTGCTGCGAAAATCTCAAGCTGTGCGCGGT
>JBEBIU010000080.1:0-14454 GCA_040080225.1 Terricaulis sp. | reverse complement strand
GCGCCCGGTGACGGCGAACACGCGGCCCGCCCCGTGCGCCCCCGCAAGCAACGAAAGCGCGATCGGCTTCAGCGCGATTGCATGCACGATGTCGGGACGTTCGCGCTTCATCAGCGCACGCACCGCAAGCGCCTCGCGGGCGATGCTGCCCGCGTCAAGCGAACCGCGCGCAAACGGCATGTCGATCGCGCGCGCACCTTCGAGATCGGCGCCGGACATGCGCGCGGCCACTGACACCTCATAGCCGTCATTTAGCGCACGGCGCACAAGCGGCATGAAATGCGAGCGCACGAACCAATCCTCTGTGGCGAGGAAGAGCAACTTCTTGGCCTTCATCGCCCGGCCTTCCAATCGCGCGCGCATTGCTCCAGCGCGGCGCTCACATCGGTCTCGGTTCGTGGGCCGTAACCGTACACAGTACGAAAATGAGAATCGTCGATTGCGAGGCTCTCGGTCAGCGCTGGCGGCGTGAACATTGAGATTCCCGGCGCGCTGAACTGGCGGGTCGGTCGGCCAAGCCCGCGCCGCAACGCGTCGATGATCGCGGGCGTCGAGAGCGCGGGCCGGTCTGCGACGTGGAACACGCCGCTAGGGCCATCACGCTTGGTCAGAGTCGCGAGGATCGCCTCAATTAGGGAAGCGAGCGAAATGAGGCTGCGCCTATTCTCGATGCCGGCGAACGGCAAGGGGATGTTCGTGTCGGCGATGGCCAGCAAATGCCGGAAGTTTCTCTTGGCGTCGGCGCCGAACACGAGGGGCGGGCGCAGTACGAGCACTGCTTCGCCGACGTGTTCGAGCACTTCCCGTTCAGCGCTCAGTTTTGCGCGACCGTAGCGATCTTGCGGATTTGGCGCGTCGCCCTCCGCGAGCATGCTTCCTGGGGCGTGCGCGGCGATCGCTTTGATCGAACTGACGAACACAAAACGCGACACGCCCGCCGCGCGGGCCTGCGCAGCTAGCGCTGCTGCGCCCAGCACGATCGCGCGCTCCAACTCAGCGGCGGAATAGCGTGCGTGCGCCGGCCCCGCCAGATGCACCACAGCATCGACGCCCTCAAGCGCGGCGCGCCAATCGGTGTCAGGTCCGAGATCGCCGACAATGCATGCGTTGGCAAATGGCAAACGCGTCCGCGAGGCGGCGCGAACCGCCCAGCCCCGTTCGCTCAACGCGGCGACCAGCGCCGAGCCGACAAACCCCGATGCGCCAGTGACCAGGACGCGCGCCATGGCCCCTCTTGGCCTAGAGTCTGAGCGTTGTCAGCGCGCTTCGTAGCTGCGCAGGTCGAGCCGGGCGGCGCCAAGCGGGGTTTGCACCGTCAGCCGCAGCGGCGGCGCGAAGCCAGGTTGAGCCGGAAGAGCAAACCAGGCATCCGCCGTGGGGATGGGGTCGCCGCGCGCGTCGGCGCTGTAGCCGGCGATCGGCTCGTAGCGGAGCGTGCAATTGAGCGCAGGGCCGTTATAGCCCCCGCCACTGAACCGCCCCTGCGAGCGCGGATTCACCCGCAACCGATAGTGCTGGCGGCCATCGAACACCAAGACTGCGCCCGCGCAGGCGCGTGCGACCCCGATTTCACGCCCAAGCGCCAACAATCCCGTCAGAGGATCGTAGGAGGACCCCTGCTGCGCCACGCTCGCAGCCGGCTCGCCGAGGTCGCTATAAGTAGGACTGATCTGGGCGCTGACCTGGCCACCGGGGCGGGTCAGCTGGATACGCCGAAACTTGCCCGCATAGGCGTGCGAAATGTCGTAGCGGGTCCAGTTCAGGGTGCCCCCCGACACCGCCCCGGTTGTGGAGGCGGTGATCTCAGTCTGATCGAACAGCCGCGCCAGGCCCGATGTGCGCAGACCCGCGCGCACCGCGTATCGGTTCGCCATCACCGCGACATCGAAATTGGCGGTTCCGAGTTCGATGACGTCGAGCACGGCGGCGCTGTAGCCGAGGCGATAGGTCTGGGCTCGTGCGGGCGTCGCCAAACACAGCGCGGCCGCCAACACGGCAATGAGGATGCGCATCCATCGCTCTCCCTAAGACTCGCCGCTTTCGATTAAACACACGCGTGCGCGCTGTCACCGTGCGCGCGCAGAAGCGCTCGCCACGCGTAACGCTTCAGAGATGCAGTTGAGCTTAGAATTCCTCGTGCGCGAACATCAGGTCCGCTAGTTCGAGGTGGCTGCCGACATAGCCGCCGCCGCCACCGCCGCCTTGATAATTAACCGGCACCAATTGCGGGGCCGGCGCCGGCTCGCTGAGCGCTAGCCGCAGGCCGCCGCCGACACGCGCGTTCGAATAATCATCGGGCACTGGCGCGAACGGCGTATCGACATCCGTCAACGCGATGGCGCGGATGTGCTCCACCTTCGCTTCCGTGGCGGCGCGGGTAATTTCCATTGCCGCCGCAGTCGCCGCCAACTCGCCACGGATCTGGCTGAGTTCGTCCTGTGACATCGGCGCGGGGAAAGCCGGGAGATTAGCGTAAGGATCGTCCGCCGGGGCGACGCCAGGATCGGCAAGCCCGGAGGCCAAGCTGGTTCCAACCATGCCGCCCAGGCCAGCCGGAGAGAACACAGCCGCGGCGAGCACGGTGGCGGCGACGCCGGTCAGGCCCGACTTGACGATCGTATCGCGGACTTCACGCCCGTAATCGGCTTTTGACTCGTCCCGCATGGCCGCTCCTGCCATAGACCCGCTGCATGGTCGCACGCGCACAGCCGCCCAAGCTACACGCCTTAACCGTAACAAAGCCTAAAAATCTCGCGGCGCCAAGCGATAAGTACCCGCTTGCAGTCGATCCTTCTGAAATGTTTGGTTCCGAATTGATTGCGAGGCGGGCGGCGTGGCAAGCACGGATCGCCAAGGAGCACCCCGCCTATGCAGATCCCCGTTCGCGTCGATACGGCGGCGCGTTTCTTGTTATTCGCTCTCGTTCCAGCTGCGGCGTCTGGCGGGGCGCTGGCGCTCGCCGTCATGGTCGCAGCTGCGGGACTGCTTTCGTTGCGCCCTTCGCTACTGCGGCAAGTACTTGATATTAGGTCATTATGGCTTGTTTTTTTGCTGTTGTTCGTGGCTTGGGCGGCGGCGTCGAGCCAATACTCGTCCTATTCGGACCACACCCAAGCGGCCAAACTGATCCTGATCGTAGCGCTGGGCTTGATGTTCGCCGTAGCAGCGGGGGCCGATTCTGGGGCGCGTCGCCTGACCCGGGCGGCCAGCATCGCCGCCTTTGTAGTGCTGGCGGGCCTGCTGGCGATTGAAGCGCTGGCTGGGATGCCGCTCAACCGGAACGCGAATCCAGGCGCGGTCTATTGGGTAGTGGAACGCAATCCCGCCCGCGGCGTGGTCGTATTGTTCGGCCTGGCTTGGGCTATTGCCGCAGGCGCCTTCGCCGACGAGCGACCCCGTTTGGGGCTGGTCGCCCTGACGGTAGGCGGTTACTTCGCTACTCAGTTCGATCAATTCGCGAATATCGCCGCCTACGGACTTGGGCTCGCGGGCTTCGCCTTCGCGTTCATGGCGCCGCGCGCCGCGCTCATTCTCAGCAGCTTCGGGCTGGCGGGATGGATGCTCGGCGCGCCATTCCTGACGCCGCTGTTTTTGTCCAACCAGTCGCTTGTCAGCGCCCTGCCGAAAAGCTTGGCGCATCGCGCCGGCATCTGGACCTATGTGTGCGAGCGTATTGGCGAACAGCCCTGGCTCGGGCGCGGCCTCGACGCCTCGCGCACGGTAGCCGACACGATCGTGCTCAACGGCCATGCCGTGAAGGCGATCCCGCTGCATCCCCATAGCGCCTCCTTGCAGGTCTGGTACGAGACCGGACTTGTCGGCGCGCTCCTGGCGGCGGCGGCACTGGTGTTCGGCGGCGTCAAGCTCGCCTCGGTGCTGGCGAACGATCGCGCCGCCGCAGCTGCATGCAGTGCGGCTCTTCTGACCTACGGCGTGCTCGCCAATGTCAGTTTCGGCGCCTGGCAAGAATGGTGGAATGCAACGATGCTGCTAACCGCGGCCACGATCGCGGCATTTGCCTCGCAAACCGATTATCGCGCCGGCGCATGGCACGTCGCCAACGCGGCGCGCCGCTAATTCAGAGCCGCCAGAGGGTCACTTGAGCTGGCTTTTGCGTGCGGTCGAGGAAGCCGCGCACGTCCATCACTACGCCCGCGCCTTCGCCGAGAAGAGTTCGCGTCAAATCCCAGCCGCCGTCGCGGAATTCCGTATGCGCCACCGCGAAAATCACCGCATCCGCGCCTCCGAGCGATTCCTGCGGAGATAACACAACGCCATGCTGTTTGGCCTGCCGCGCATCGGCGTGCGGATCGCAGGCCAGCACCTCGAACCCGAACGAGCGTATTTCGTCGATGATATCGAACACCTTGGAATTGCGCACATCCGGCACGTCTTCCTTGAAGGTGACGCCCATCACCGCAACACGGGGCTTGGCGCGACCGAGCCGGGTCAGCAGCCGAACGCACTCGCGTCCGATATGGCGTCCCATGCCATCATTCACACGACGCCCGGCCAACACCACTTCCGGATGATAGCCGACCTGTTGAGCCTTGTGGGTCAGGTAGTACGGATCGACGCCGATGCAGTGGCCCCCGACAAGACCCGGGGT
This sequence comes from Terricaulis sp., assembly GCA_040080225.1. Taxonomy (GTDB): domain Bacteria; phylum Pseudomonadota; class Alphaproteobacteria; order Caulobacterales; family Aquidulcibacteraceae; genus Vitreimonas. The sequence continues at coordinate 9,845 of JBEBIU010000080.1, read as the reverse complement.
AAAGCCGAGGAAGTTCCACTTCGTGCGCGCCGCGGCGAGCACGTCGCCGGTGTCGATCCCAAGGCGCGCATTGATCAGCGCCAATTCGTTCATCAGCGCGATGTTGAGGTCGCGCTGCGTGTTCTCGATTACCTTGGCGGCTTCCGCGACCTTGATCGATGGCGCGCGATGCACGCCGGCGTCAACCACGGCCTCGTAGGTCTTGGCGACGATGTCGAGCGTCGCGGAATCCTGCCCGGAGACGACCTTGACGATAGTCTCGAAGCGATGGGCGACGTCGCCAGGATTGATGCGCTCGGGCGAGAATGCGAGCGTGAAATCGATCCCAGAACGCAGCCCGGAGACGGCCTCAAGAATTGGACCGCACTCCTCTTCGGTGCAGCCGGGATAGACGGTCGATTCGTAGACGACAATATCGCCGCGCTTGAGTGCGGCGCCGACGGTGCGGGTGGCGGCGCGAACGGCGGTGAGATCGGGGACCAACGCGTCGTCGATCGGCGTCGGCACGGTGACGATGTAAAAGTCCGCGTCGCGGAGCATTTCGGAATCGGTGGTGATCCGCAGCTTTGGCAAGCGCAGGTCTTCGGGCGACGCTTCGCGGGTGCGGTCATAGCCGCGCTTGAGCTCCTCCACCCGCTCGGCATCGATTTCGAAGCCGACGACCTCGAAGCCCTTGCGTGCGAACGCCGCCGCTACCGGCATCCCGACATAGCCCAGCCCAATGACGGCGATGCGGCGTTGGTTCATTGGCTTACTTCACCGCTGCGGGCGCCCAGGCAGACGCCGCCATGTTGATTTTCCTGGGTTGCGTGCTTATCGAACCGCAGGCGCCGAGACAATGGCGCGCTAACCGCCCTTGAGCTCCGGGAAGCTTCATGACACCCGTCCTCGTCACTGGCGCAGCCGGCTTTATCGGCTACCACTTGGCCGAGCGGCTGCTCGCGGCCGGACGCTCGGTGATCGGGCTCGACAATATGAGCGACTATTACGACGTCACGCTCAAGCAAGCGCGGGTGCGGCGTCTGCAGGCGCATCCCGGTTTCGAGTTCTCGCGCCTGGATCTGACCGACGCCGCCGGCCTCGACGTGCTGTTCAAGCGCCACAAGTTCGAGCTGGTGTTCAATCTCGCAGCGCAAGCTGGCGTGCGCTACTCGCTGACCAACCCGCAAGCCTATGTGAAGTCCAACCTTGAGGGCTTCGTCAATGTGCTCGAATGCTGCCGCCATCACGGAATTGAGCACCTGGTGTTCGCGTCCTCTAGCTCGGTCTACGGCGCGGTGACCAAGATGCCGTTCTCGGTGCACCAGAACGTCGATCATCCGCTCAGCGTCTATGCGGCGTCGAAGAAAGCCAACGAGCTGCTCGCTCATTCCTACAGCCATTTGTATCGCTTGCCGGCGACGGGCCTGCGGTTCTTCACCGTGTACGGCCCCTGGGGCCGACCTGACATGGCGATGTTTTTGTTCGCGCGCGCGATACTCGCGGGCGAACCGATCGACGTGTTCAATCACGGCCAGATGGAGCGCGATTTCACCTATATCGACGACATCGTGGAATCGCTCGTGCGCGTGGGCGAGCGCGTCGCGCGACCCAACCCGGGTTGGCGCGGCGACGCGCCCGATCCAGCGACCTCCAACGCGCCCTATCAGCTCTACAATATTGGCAACCACTCGCCGGTGAAATTGATGCAGCTGATCGAGATCATCGAGCAATGCCTGGGCAAAACGGCGATCAAGAACTTCCTGCCGATGCAGCCGGGCGACGTGCCCGCCACATTCGCAGACATCGACGATCTCGCCCGCGACGTCGATTTCGCGCCGACCACGCCGATCGAGATCGGCGTCAAGCGCTTCATCGATTGGTACCGGGATTATTATGGGATCTGACCAACGGCCGTGTCTATTTCCAGCGCACCTAAAAATTGACCTCGCTCCCCGGTTTCGCGAAGCGAAGGCCGGGGTCCATGGTTCGGTGTGGCGCTGGGCCACGCGCGCACGCCAGACCGATGGGCCCCGGCTCGCGCCTGCGTCGCGTCCGGGGAACGTATGGGGAGACGGGTTATATTTCGGAGCAAGTGACATCAGAATTTGCGCGCTGCATGACGCTAAAACCCCCGCAATCTCGGCTCCAGCCGCAACACTTCGCTGAACCCAAGCAGCAAATGGTACACGATCGACGCCGGCACGGCTTCCGTCATCGGCTTGCCCGCAGTGTCGAACTGATCGACCCATGCTCCCGACGCGGAACCTGCGAAATAGCGGTCGAACAGCAGTCGTAAGGACTGCGCAACCGGCGCGCGCGGATCGCGGCCGGTAAGCTCGTAGAGCCCGAGCCAGCCCTTGATCCGCTCGGTGTTGGTCCACGCGCGCGAACTGGTGCGGATCGGGACCCCGCTTTCATCGACCGCGTCTAACACGGCCCCGGCGGCGCTGAGTCCGAAGCGCTCGCCCCACGCGATCAGCGCGTCCGCGTGAGCGCTGAAGTCGCCGCCCCGCAAGCGCTGATACTGAGCCAAAATCCAAGCCCATTCGAAATGGTGGCCGGGTTCAAGCATCTGACCGGGCGTGCGCGACCAATCCTCGGCGAAGCTCTCGCCTAACGAGACGCCGTCGAACAAGCGGTTCGCAAACAGCGTCGTTATTTGGTCAGCCTGCTCTAGAAATCTTTCGTCGTCGGTCGCTTCGAAAGCCGCGAGGCACGCTTCGAGAAGGTGCATGTGCGGATTCTGCAAGCGCGCGCCATCGTCGGGCAGACGCGCCACGAAACCGTCGCCCGCGCGCATGCGGGTCTGGATAAATTCGAGCGTAGCGTGCAGATGCGCCAACACCTCAGCCTCGCGCGCGAGACGATAGCGCCACGCCAGTGCAAAGAGCACGAAGGCGAGATCGTAAAGGTCGGGCGTGGGATCGAGGACAGCGCCGTCGCGCGCGAGCGTCTTGGCCCAAGACCCGTCCGTAAGGCGTGCGTGCTTGAACAAATATTCACAGCCCATCGCCGAGAGCGCCTCGCCCTCCTCCCAGCCCAACAGCGCCGCGTGCGAGAAGGAATACACTTGCCGGCACAATGTGCGCACCCTTTTGTCGCCCCGCGCCGTCGGCGCGCCCGTCGGCGACACCTCCTCCAGGAAGCCGCCGTACTCGCTATCGACCCCGCAGCGCGCCCAGAACGGCAGCAGCGCCTCAAAAGCCCAGCCCCGCACCTCGCCGAACGGAATCTCGCCCATGTTTCTCCCCGACGCGCCGTCTTGCGGATTTTGCCGGCGCGACGCAAGCAATGGCGCATGAAGCACCGTATCATCCCCGCGATCATGTCTGGCGGGGCCGGCACTCGGCTCTGGCCCGCCTCCACCGACGCGCGGCCGAAGCAATTCCACGCCTTGACCGGGACACGTTCGCTGTTCGCAGAAACGGTCGCGCGCGTCAGCGGCGAGACCGATGCGCTCTCGTTCGCGCCGCCGATTGTGCTTTGCAACGCAAGCCACAAAAGATGGGTGGACGCGCAATTGGCCGAGATCGGCGCGACAGCTTCCGCTATCGTGTTCGAGCCGGTCGCGCGCAACACCGCCGCCGCCGCCGCCGTGGCCGCCGCCTTGGGCGCCGAGATCGATGCCGACGCGCTCGTGTTGCTGCTGCCGGCCGACCACGTCATCGCCGACCGCGAAGCGTTTCTCGCCGCCATCGCATGCGCCGCGCCGATTGCGGGCGAGCGCATCGTCACTTTCGGCATCCAGCCCAGCCGCCCGGAGACCGGCTATGGCTATATCAAGAGCGGCGCGCCGCTGAGCGCGGGCGTATTCGCGATCGATTCGTTTCGCGAAAAGCCCCAGCGCGAAATCGCCGAGCAATACCTCGCCGAAGGCGGGTATTCGTGGAATGCTGGAATGTTCTTCTTCCACCCGGCTACGATGCTGGAAGAATTTTCCGCCAACCCCGACATCCGCGATCACGCGCTCGCAGCTCTCGCCGCCGCCGGCCGCAACGGCGCCGAAATTCGCCTCGACGCCGAGCATTTCGCGCGCGCGCCTGCTCTGCCGCTCGACATCGCGGTAATGGAGCACACGCGAAAAGGAGCAGTTGCGCCATGCGCCATCGGTTGGGCCGATGTCGGCGCCTGGGATGAGATCTGGCGTTTGGGGGCAAAGGACGAACGCGGCAATTCTGTCCGCGGCGAAGTTGTGGTGCTCGACGGTTCGGACAATCTTGTGCGCACGGAGGGCGTGAGAGTGTGTGTCTCTGGCGTAAGCGACCTCATCGTGATCGCCACGCCCGAAGCCGTGATCGTGATCCCGCGTGGCCGCGCCCAGGACGTGAAACAATTGCGTGAGCTGGCGCTTAAAGGGGTTCAAACCCCACCTTAGAGGCTTGTTTGTAGTGTTAGTGAACGCCGGAATCGACAGCGGACCAGGAGAGACTTAATATCCCACACGTGGGAGGAGGACGCATGCTGCGGCTTTTGTGCGCGCTCGCTTTGGCGCTGGCGGCGCCGGCGAACGCAGAGGATTCTGCGACTGCGGGAAACGCTGACGCGTCCGCAGCTGCGCCAATCTCCGCATCGCAATCCATCATCGCGGCTGCAGGCGCCGACGGTGTGTTCGCACCGGGGAACCCCGACGGCAGCGTCCGTCACCTCGGCAGCGGTCTTGTCTGCCATTTTCAGAACGACGGCGCGGGCGGGCGCATCGTGCTGTTTCCAGGCTTGCCACGCGGCGACGACGTAGCCTGCGAATTCGCCGACGGCCGCCACAACATCCGCCTGCATGCCACCCGCCTGCCGCAGCGCGCCTCGTTGGACGAGTTGGTCGCCGCGGTCGAAACAGCGGTGCGCCGGTCCGCGCCAGGAGCCGCGTCCTACTCCGGCACCTTGCGCATCGCCAATGGCGCCGGCCTGCCGGCCTCGCGCAGCATGCAATATTTGCTCCCCGGCGAGGACGGCGCGCGTGACTATCTGCGTGTGACTGTCGCCCAGGTCGGCGCCTGGACCATCAAGATGCGCTATCGCGCTCCCGCGCCAGACGATGTAACGGCGCGGCGGCTGGAGGAGCGCTCGGAGCTGACCTGGCGTGGCGTGCTGGCGGAGATCGGGCGCTGACGGAGCACGTTCCCTTTCTCCCCACCGCCCGCTCCGGCGTGAACGGATCGCTTCGCGATCCCGAGGCGGAGAATGTAGGCTCCGAAGCTTCCAGCGAGCCATTCCCCGCGCTACGCTGACCCCATGTTCCAGCGTTTCTTCACCGAACTCCGCGCCGCGCGCGTGCCGGTCAGCCTCAAGGAATATCTGGTTCTGGTGGAGGCGCTCGAAAAGAACACCATCGATAGCAACGTCGAGGACTTCTATTATCTCTCGCGCGCGGCGTTGGTGAAGGACGAAAAAAACCTCGACAAATTCGACCGCGTGTTCGGCCATGTATTCAAGGGGCTGGAGAACACCGCCGAAGCCATCAGCGCGGAAATCCCGGCAGAGTGGCTGAAGTTGCTGACTGAGAAATTCCTCAGCGAGGAAGAGAAAGCCCAGATCGAAGCGCTCGGCGGCTGGGATAAGTTGATGGAGACGCTGAAGGAGCGGCTTGAGGAACAGAAGGAGCGCCACGAGGGCGGCTCGAAATGGATCGGCACTGGCGGCGCCTCCCCTTTCGGCAATGGCGGCTACAATCCCGAAGGCGTGCGCATCGGCGGCGGGCAAGCGCGCGGCCAAGGCCGTGCCGTTAAGGTCTGGGACAAGCGCGAATACAAGAACCTCGACGACAGCGTTGAACTCGGCGTGCGCAACATCAAGGTGGCGCTGCGCCGCCTGCGCAAATTCGCCCGCTCCGGGGCCCCCGATGAACTCGATCTCGACGGCACCGTCAAGAAGAGCGCCAAGGAAGGCTATCTCGACATCGTGCTGCGCCCCGAGCGGCGCAATACGATCAAGGTGCTCTTGTTTCTCGACATCGGCGGCTCAATGGATTCACACGTCAAGCTCTGCGAGGAGCTGTTCTCCGCCGCGCGCACCGAATTCAAGCACCTCGAATTCTTCTACTTCCACAATTGCCTCTATGAGAGCGTGTGGAAGGACAATCGCCGCCGCCACGACGAGAAGACCATGACCTGGGACGTGTTGCACCGCTTCCCGCACGACTATCGCGTCGTCTTCGTCGGCGACGCCACCATGAGCCCCTACGAAATCACTTATCCCGGCGGCTCAGTGGAGCATTGGAACGAAGAGCCCGGCGCGCTGTGGCTGCAGCGCGTGGCGCAAATCTACGAACGCTGCGTCTGGCTCAACCCCACCCCGCGCGCGCACTGGGACCACACGCCAAGCATCCAGCTCGTGCGCGAAATCGTCGGCGAAAAACGCATGTTCCCGCTGACGATCGAGGGACTGGATGGAGCGATGCGAGAATTGAGTAGGTAGGGGGAGGGGCACGAGATCGACCGCGCCGACGACCATGGCCATGGCCGCGCGCCGCCGTTAAATTTAGATTCACCACGGCGCCCAGCGGTCGCCTATTTCCTGGCGCAAATCGTCGATATGGCGTTGGGCGAAATAGGCGCGCTCCTCGGCGGTGCGCAGGTCGTCATTGAGATCGCGGCGTTCGCGGCGCAATTGGTCAATCTCGCCGCGAACTCGATTGCGTTCTTCATCCGTCGCGGCATCGCTAAGCTCGCGTTCGCGATCGCGCAAGTCCTCGTCGATCTCGCGCCGGCGCGACTGGATAGTTCCAATACCGCTGCGCGCATCGCCGAGTTCATATTCAGCGTCGTGGACGCGACGTCCGTCATTGTACGCGGCCAGGAAATCGTATTGTAGCTCGGCGGGGCAAGAGCCATTGAACGCTCCCCCACGGCGGGCAAATGCGAACCCGTTCGGCGGCTGGCAGAATTGGCGCATGCCTGCTGAGAAGCCGCTCGCATAAGCGGCGCCATCGGCGCCGAATCCCTTGTCTGCGCAACTCTCCGCGCGGTCGCCGAAACGATCGGCGCCATTGTTCGCCGCGTCGTTGAAGCCCAATCCGCGCCAGTCAGCGCCTGCACACTCCCCCGCACTCATCGTCTCGCAGGCTGAGAGCGCCAAGGCTGACACTAGGGCCAATAGCGTCAAAAACGCATATTTCATATTGCCGATCCCCCCGGGCCCAAGCTATCGCCGCGCGCCTGAGGGCCATATGAACGCGCCGATGAATCGCTGCCGCCTCTACCTGATTAGCCCGCCGCGCTTTGAAACAGAAGCCTTCGTCGGCGCGCTCGAGGGGGCGCTGGCCGACGGGGACGTCGCCTGCGTGCAGCTAAGGCTCAAGGATGCCACCGACGCGGAGATCCTTCGCATCGGCGCAGTGCTGAAACCCATCGTTCAAGGTGCGGGCGCGGCTTTCATACTCAACGATCGCCCCGACCTCGCCGCCAAGCTCGACGCAGATGGCGTGCATGTCGGCCAGAGCGATGCAAGTTACACTGAGGCGCGAGCACTGCTTGGTGCGGATAAGATCGTCGGCGTTACGTGCCACAATTCGCGCCACCTCGCGATGGAAGCCGCCGAGGCGGGCGCCGACTACGTCGCGTTCGGCGCATTCTATCCCACGGGTACCAAAGCGCCCTCGTACTGGGCCGCGCCAGAGGTTTTGGAAATCTGGTCGGAGATTTCCACCACGCCTTGTGTCGCCATCGGCGGCATTACCGCAGACAACGCCGCGCCGCTCGTTCGCGCCGGCGCCGATTTTCTTGCGGTAAGCGCGGGGGTGTGGGCCCACCCCCAAGGTCCGCACGCGGCGACAGCCGCGTTCAACGCGTTATTTGACGCCTGCGCTGCGGCACGCTGATAATTGTGCGATATGGTCTCCTCGATCGCCCTGGAGAGCGTCCATGTCCGACACAGCTCAAGAGAAACTCGACCAATTGCGCGAACGCGCGCGCGCGCGTCCCACGCCGCCGGATAGCGTGGCGCCAAAATCGTTCGGCGACCGCGCCGCCGATTGGGTGGCCGATATCGTCGGTTCCTGGCGCTTCATCGTCATCCAGAGCACGTTGCTGCTCGGTTGGCTTTTGTTCAATTCTCTGAGTTCGGCCCGCGTCGATCCCTACCCGTTCATCTTGCTCAACCTGATGCTGTCTTTCCAGGCCGCCTACACCGCGCCGGTGATCATGATGAGCCAGAACCGCCAGGCCGAGATCGATCGTCGCCGCAGCATCGAGGATTACGACATCAATTACAAAGCCGAGCTTGAGATCGAGACTCTGCACCAGAAGATCGACCTGCTGCGCGAACAGGAAATCGCTACGCTCACCGCTGCTGTGGAACGGCTGACGCGGCTGCTGGAAGCGCGTGGCTAGCCTCGGACACTCGAGCGGATTCAGGCCTTCGATTGCCGCGACATCCAGCTGTAAGAAATCGCGATCGCCGCCGCGAACAGTCCAGCTCCCACCCAGTTCGCCGCGCCGGCCAAAACCGCCCCTACTTTTTCCGGCGTGGCCACACCGCCCGTCACCGCGCTGATCACGCCGACTAGCGCCAGCGGGGTCGGGTCATTGGTGGCGCCGATCAGGCCGGCGTTGAGGATGCCGAGCAGGCTTTCCCCAACGATGAGGCCCGAGGCCAGCAATACGCCGAAGCGCTTGGCCATCGCCGCGTTTTCCCGTCGTGAAACCGCGCGATCGTAAAGCCAGCCGATTGCCGCGCCGAGGATGACCGGTTCGGTAGCGTCCATGGGCAGATAAATGCCGATGCCCACGGCCAGCGGCGGAATCCGAAGTTTCTTGAGGAAGCCGAGAATCTCGTCGATGAAAATCAACACCAAACCGATCAGTGCGCCCATGCCAATGAGCGACCAGTCGAGTTTCGCGTTCAGCACCCCGCGCGCGAGGTCTGAAATCAGCACCGCCTGGGGCGCGTCGAGCGGCTTTGCCACAACCGCGCTGCGATTGAGATCGCCGGCAAAGCCGTATGCGTGATTGAGCATGTCGAGCACTGGGCCGATCACCAGCGCGCCAGCCAGCACGCCAACGATCAGCGCCACTTGCTGGCGCCAGGGCGTCGCGCCAACCAAGTACCCGGTTTTTAGATCCTGCAGATTGTCGTTGGAAATGGTCGCCACCGAGAACACGATGGCGACCGCGAACAGCGAGAACGCCACCAGCGCGTCGGTCGCGCCCACGCCAAGCACTGGTTGGGCGAATATCGCCAGCATCAACGCGCCTGAAACGGTCGCCAGAATGCCGATGCCCGACACTGGCGAATTCGAAGCGCCGATGAGGCCTGCCATATAACCGGCGACGGTGGCGATGAAAGCGCCGACCACGACAACGAATGCTACCCCGCCCAACACCAGCGGCCAGGTCAATGCGTCGAGGGGCCCTCCCTGCACAAAACCGTACAAGAGCCAGCCGATCGCAACGAGGCAACCCAAGCAAATCAGCCCGATCACGCCAGGCGACAGATCGCGATCCTCCGGGGCGCCGGTCTTCGCCGCGGCGCTGGCGCGCGCGGTGGCGACCATGCCGTCGAACACCGGCTTCACCAGTTTCACCAGACTCCAAATCGCGGCCACGCCGATGACGCCGGCGCCGATAAAGCGCGCCTGGCTGCGGAAGGCATGATCGGCCAGTTCGCCGATATCGCCTTCCAGGCCCGCAGTCATGATCGGCACGATGCCAGCCCAGGTGATCAGCAGGCCGACCAGCATGGCGACGCCCACCGAAATCCCAACCAAATGCCCCGCCCCTACAAGCGCCATGGACCAACCGAGCGTCACGCCAGTGACGCTTGCACCGATGCGGAAGAAGTGCTGCGTGGTGGCTACCGCGAGCCCCGTGAAAGTCACGATCTGCACGCCGGCCGCCGCGAGCGCGCCGAACAGCACCACCAACGGCCCG
>JBEBIU010000079.1:0-14727 GCA_040080225.1 Terricaulis sp. | reverse complement strand
GCCCTCTCCCTCCCAACGGAGGGAGAGGGTTTTTCGCTAGCCTAAAGCAGTTTCGCCAGCGCGGCGCGGAAGCGGCGGTCGCGTTTCAGCGCCCACTCCCGGCTCATCGCTTCGCGCCGCGTCGGGTAACGCTCGGCGTAGAGCAGCACCCAGGCGCGCCCGCGCGTCGAGCGCGCGCCGAGGCCGGCATTGTGCAGCGCGAGGCGCGCCTCGATGTCAACGCTCCAGCCGACATAAGTGCGCCGGTCGGTCCCGAGCGCGCTGCCGAGGATGTAGACGAAGCCTTGGCTCACGCAGCGCTTTCGGTCTCGTCGAGGCCGCCGATTTTGCCCCTGAGGAGAGCGACAACGTTCTGAAGCGGCTTACGTACGGCATTTTCAAACTTCCGGATATGCTCGACGTGCCAGCGTATCATTTCTGGCCAATTCTCTTGATTGTAACCGTCGAAGGGCTTTGCGTACTCAATGCGACTTGATTTCTTGTCATCCAATCGCTTCCAGGAGAGAGGTGCGCCGAAAGCGGTCTCGATTTCGACCTTTCGCTTTGCAAGCTCGTCAAATAGCAGCTTACTTTCCTCAGCCGACGGTCGCTGAAGCACAAGTTCGACGCGCGCCTCTGCCTTTCCAAATATTAGGGAGAATGGGCAGCCGCCAACTCCTGAGCCTGCGCTGATCCAATGCTCGCGCGATGGGCTGACATTTTGGAACAGTGTGACGCCCTCTTTGCGCAAAGCCTCCAAGGCTTGTTCCCAGAAAGCTTGACGCAACAGGTGCCGCGTCTTCTGAGTCCCCTGCGCAGATTTTTCCTCATTTCCTTTTGAGGACATCCCGACCATGAACTCTGCAGCTTCCGGAATCGGGATTATCTGCTGAACGTCGAGCAACAGTTCGGCGCCGAGCGAGTAAGGAGTTACCTTAAAGCACTTCGCCTGAATGCCGTGATTAAGGAGCCAAAGGGCCGTAGCGGTGACCTCCTTGCGGAAGTTTGCCGCAATCAACACAATCCTCTGACTGTTACCTTGGTTTAGGACTACTTCTTCGAGATCCTCCTCTTCGAGGAATTCGCAAATTTGCTCGCTCGCATTGCCGCCGTTGCAATAGCGATCCAGGTACTTTTGAAATATATCAACGATTTGCACCTTTGTGAGATTCGAGACATAGGCGGCGTACTTGATCGCCTGCCAAACGACGTCGCGGCCGGAGTCGTCTAGCTTGTTCTCGATGAGGACCAGGTGGCCATCCTTATCGAGCGCGAGCAGGTCGAGACGCTCCTTGGTTTCTTCAAATCCGTCGAACTCCTTTTGTATCACCAGGAGTTCCTCGCCGAGCGCATTCGGCAAATTGGCAAGCCATTCTTGAAGGTGGCTGCGTTCGCGCAGGTTGAGCTCAGAAAACCGGCGTTGCACTATTCGCTCGATCCGGTTTTCAGCAAGATTGATCTTAAACATACTACCCACCCTGCCGACTCACCCAAAGCCCCCAAAGTTCACGAACTTCGTCTCCATATATTCCTCCAGCCCCTCCACGCCGCCTTCGCGGCCCAAGCCGCTTTCTTTCATGCCGCCGAACGGGATCACTTCGTTGGAGAACACGCCTTCGTTGATCGAGACCATGCCGTATTCGAGCTTCTCCGCCACGCGCCAGCAACGGTTCACGTCGCGCGAGAAGAAATAGCCGGCGAGGCCGTATTCGGTGTCGTTGGCGATGGCGATGGCTTCGTCTTCGGTCTTGAAGCGGATCAAGGGCGCAACCGGGCCGAAGATTTCCTCGGTGTTGACGCGCATGTCGCGGGTGACGTTGGCGAGCACCGTGGGCGTGTAGAATTGCGCGCCGGCGGAATGCTTCTTGCCGCCGGTGAGCGCCACCGCGCCGGACGCCAGCGCTTCGCCCACCATGGCTTCGACTTTTTCGATGGCGTATCTATCGATTAGCGGCCCGATCTCGATCCCCTCCGCTTGCCCATCGCCGACCTTGAGCTTCGAAACAGCGTCGGCCAACTTTTTTGAAAACGCATCGTAGATCGCATCCTCAACCAAGATCCGATTGGCGCATACGCAAGTCTGCCCCGCATTGCGGAACTTCGACGCGACCGCGCCCTTCACGGCCTTGTCCAAATCCGCGTCGGCGAACACGATCAACGGCGCGTTGCCGCCGAGTTCGAGCGATACGCGCTTCACGGTCGAGCCCACACAAGTCGCGCCGAGCTTCTTGCCCACCGCGGTCGAGCCGGTGAAGGAAAACTTCCGCACCAGCGGGCTTTCGCACAAACCTTGGCCGACCGCCGCCGTGTGCCCATGCGTGGTCACCACGTTGAACACGCCAGCGGGCACGCCGGCGCGCTCGGCCAGCTCCGCTAACGCCAGCGCCGTCAGCGGCGTTTGCGACGGCGGCTTCAGCACGATCGAACAACCCGCCGCCAAAGCCGGCGCGGCCTTGCGCGTGATCATCGCCATAGGAAAATTCCACGGCGTGATCGCCGCGCAAACGCCTACCGCCTGCTTGATGGTGACATAGCGGCGCGCATTAGTGGTCGTCGGGATTGTACGCCCGTAAGCGCGCTTGGCTTCCTCGCCGAACCATTCCGCGAAGCTCGCCCCATAGGCCGCTTCGCCTTTGGCTTCAGCCAGCGGCTTGCCGCCTTCCATCGTGATCAGAAGCGCCAACCGATCGAGATCGGCCATCATCAGATCGTACCAGGTGCGCAAAATCTGTGCGCGCTGCTTGGCGGTTTTCGCGGCCCAGGCCGGCCATGCGCGATGTGCAGCGGCGATGGCTTCCTCGGTTTCGCCCGCGCCGAGGTCCGGCACGCGCGCGATCACTTCCTGGTTGGCGGGATTGAGCACGTCGAATCGTGCCGCCGCACTACGCCATTTGCCGTCGATATAGGCGTCTGAACGGATATTCATGAGAGCCTCGTTGTTTTGAGCGGATGACTTTGCGCAGCCTCAAGGCCTTCGCAAGCGGGTGGCGTCAAGAATTCTGGCCCGAGGATTCTAGCAAGGGGCGCAAACGAGGCGTAGCATGACGCAAGGAATCGAGGTTCTGCCCATGGCCTGGAAGGACATTCTCGTCATCGTCGCCGACGCACAAGCCGACGAACCCGCCTTGGCGCTCGGCGAAGCGCTCGCCCGCCAGTGCGGCGGGGCAGGGGCCGCTCACCTCGCGGCGGCGTTTTTGACGCCGCTTCCGGATGAACCGCTGGCGTATGAGCCGACTGTGGTGGCAGGGGTCTGGGCTGAGCTGCTCGGCCGCGCCCGCCAGGACGCCGAGGCCGAGCGCAAGCGCGTGGAAGCGCGGCTGAAGCAGTCCGAACTTAGCTACGAATTGCGCAACGCCGAGGCGCTCTCGCGCGATCTCGGACGGGTCGCGGCCGTGCATGCGCGCTACGCCGATGTCGCGGTGATGACGCGGCCGTTTGACGGCCCCGGCGCGGAGTTGCGCGAGGAGATCGTCGAAGGCGTGCTGTTCCATTCCGGGCGCCCGGCCTTGATCGCGCCGCCGAAATGGAAGGTCGGACCTATCGGCCAGCGCGTGGTGGTGGCTTGGGACGCTAGCCGCGAGGCCACGCGCGCGGTGTCGGAGGCGCGCGCGCTGTTGGGTGACGCCGCCGCGATCACGGTGCTGACCGTGGACGCCAAGCCGAAAATGTTCGGCCACGGCGATCAGCCCGGCGCCAATATCGCCGCGCATCTGTCGCGGCGCGGGCTGAAAGCGGAAGTGCGCAACGTAGACTCGATGGGACGCTCGGCGTCAGCCGCGATCCTGGAGGAGGCGAACGCGCTGCAAGCCGACCTCGTGGTCATGGGCGGCTACGCGCACTCGCGCCTGCGCGAACTGGTGTTCGGCGGCGCCACGCGCGAATTGCTGCGCACCGCCAACGTGCCGCTGCTGATGGCGCATTAGGGCCGACCCATACCCCTTGTGTGCCTCATCCGCCACACCTACCTCAGTCACAGCAACATCACATGCCCGCTTTGATCGTGCTTAACGGCGGTCGCGCGGGGACGCCGTAGAGGGTCGCTCATGGATATGGAAAAGCTCACCGAGCGTGCGCGCGGATTCGTGCAGGCCGCGCAGACGATTGCGCTCAGGGAACAGAACCAGCAGCTCGAAACCCAGCACTTGCTTAAAGCGCTGCTCGACGATCGCGAGGGGTTGGCCGCCGAGCTGATGCGCGCGGCCGGGGCCGATCCGCGCAAGGCAGGCGACGAGGTCAACGCGGCCGTGCAGGCGCTGCCGAAAGTGCAGGGGGGCGGGGACCGCATGTACGCGGCGGCCTCGTTCTCGCGCGCGCTCGATGCCGCCGAGCAGGCCGCCACCAAGGCGGGCGACAGCTACGTGACCGCCGAGCGTCTGTTGTTCGGCCTCGTCATCGCCGAAGGCAAAGCGTCGGAAATCCTCAAGAAAGCCGGGCTAACGCCGCAAAAACTGGAAGCCGCCATCGCCGAATTGCGCAAGGGCCGCACCGCGCAAACCTCCAGCGCCGAGGATTCCTACGATGCGCTGAAGAAATATTCGCGCGACCTCACCGAGGACGCACGCAAGGGCAAGCTCGATCCCGTGATCGGCCGCGACGAGGAAATCCGCCGCACCATCCAAGTGCTCTCGCGCCGCACCAAGAACAATCCGGTGCTGATCGGCGAGCCCGGCGTCGGCAAAACGGCAATCGCCGAAGGTTTGGCGCTGCGCATCGTCAATGGAGACGTACCCGAGAGCCTGAAGCACAAGAAATTACTGGCGCTCGACATGGGCTCGTTGGTGGCGGGCGCGAAATTCCGTGGCGAGTTCGAGGAGCGCCTGAAAGCGGTGCTGAATGAAGTCACAGCAGCTGAAGGCGCGATCATTCTGTTCATCGATGAGATGCACACGCTTGTTGGCGCGGGCAAAGCCGAAGGCGCCATGGATGCGTCGAACTTGCTGAAGCCGGCGCTCGCGCGCGGCGATCTGCATTGCGTGGGCGCCACCACGTTGGACGAATATCGCAAGCACGTGGAGAAGGATGCAGCGCTGGCGCGGCGGTTCCAGCCGGTGTTCGTCGCCGAGCCGAGCGTCGAGGACACTATCTCGATCCTGCGCGGGCTGAAGGATCGCTACGAGCAGCACCACGGCGTGCGCATTTCCGATGCGGCGATTGTAGCGGCGGCGCAGCTTTCCCACCGCTACATCACCGATCGCTTTCTGCCCGACAAAGCCATCGATTTGATGGACGAAGCCGGCTCGCGCCTGCGCATGGCGGTGGATTCGAAACCGGAGGAGCTCGACGAGCTCGACCGCCGCATCCTGCAGTTCAAGATCGAAGTCGAAGCGTTGAAAAAGGAAAAGGACCCCGCTTCGCAGGATCGCACCAAAAAGCTCGACGCTGAAATCAAGGATTTGGAAACGCGTTCCGCCGAACTCACTGCGACCTGGAGCGCGGAAAAGCAGAAGCTGCAGGTGACGTCGAAATCCAAGGAAGAGCTGGAGCGGCTGCAGAACGATTATGAGCAAGCAGTGCGTCGTGGCGATCTCGGTCGCGCCTCGGAGCTGAAATATGGCCGCATTCCTCAGCTCGAAAAGCAGATCGCCGATGCGGAGAAGCGCGCTGGCGGCGAAGGCTTGGTGAAGGAAGTGGTGGACGCCGAAGCCATCGCCTCGGTGGTGGCGCGCTGGACCGGGGTGCCGGTGGAGAAAATGCTGGAAGGCGAAAAAGCCAAATTGCTGCAGATGGAAGACAAGCTGCGAGGGCGCGTGATCGGGCAGGAGCCGGCGCTGCGCGCGGTGGCGGATGCCGTGCGGCGCGCGCGCGCGGGCCTGCAGGATCCCAACCGCCCCATCGGCTCGTTCATGTTCCTGGGGCCGACAGGCGTCGGCAAAACCGAACTCACCAAGGCGCTGGCGGAATTCTTGTTCGATGACGAACACGCGATGAGCCGCGTCGATATGTCGGAATACATGGAGAAGCACTCGGTCGCGCGCCTGATCGGCGCGCCTCCCGGATACGTGGGCTACGAAGAGGGCGGGGCGCTCACCGAGGCGGTGCGGCGCCGGCCCTATCAGGTGATCCTGTTCGACGAGATCGAGAAGGCGCACCCGGACGTGTTCAACGTGCTATTGCAAGTGCTCGATGATGGCCGCCTCACCGATGGCCAGGGCCGCACGGTCGATTTCAAGAACACGATCCTGATCATGACCTCGAACGCTGGCGCACAGTATCTAGCTGAGCAACCCGAAGGCGCGGACGTGGAAGACGTGCGCGGGCCGGTGATGAACGAAGTGCGCGCGCGGTTCAGGCCTGAGTTTTTGAACCGGATCGACGAGATCATCCTGTTCAAGCGGCTCGAGCGCGGCCAGATGGGCGCTATCGTCGAAATCCAGCTGAAGCGGTTGGAGAAGCTGCTTAGCGGCCGGAACATGACGATCGAGCTGGATACCCGCGCCAAGAGCGAACTCGCCAAGCGCGGCTACGATCCCGCCTGGGGCGCGCGACCCTTGAAGCGCGTGATCCAGAAGGACCTGCAAGACCCGCTCGCGCGGCTTATTCTGGAAGGTGCGGCGAAGGATGGCGACCGCGTCCGCGTGACGTTCGACGGGAATGATTTTCTGTTCAACGGCAAGAGCGAGAAAAAGGCGGCGTGAGGCGCGTTTCGCCAATTATTGGGGTTTCGTCCGCGGGCGTTTGCTGCGACGCGCCAAACCGCCATCCGTTGTTCCGGCGTCGAGCAGCCGGCCGCTCAAGGGCCGACGCGCGAGCGCCCTCTCGAAATCGCGAAGCGCGCTGAAAACATCCACGCCGATCTCGTCAAACACTTCCTCAAATACTATCGCTGCACGATCGGCGACGGCCCTGACGAGATCTGCCTCGCGACGACCTTTTCGCGTGAGCGTGACAAGGCGCATGCGCATGTCTTCGTCGCTGATCTTGACCTGCACCAACCCTTTCGCCTCGAACATATCGATCACTTTTGCGACTGCCTGGTGCGTGTAACCGAGAGATTGTGCGATCTCAGCCAATGGCGAGCCTTCGCGCAGAGAGACATAAGTGAGCACGGACGTTGAGGTCGCGGGCACCGCGATTCCACGCTCACGCATGTAGGCATCGCCCGCCGACGCGATGAGCTGACCGATGCGTCGTATCACCAGGTTCATGTAGCCGACGCCAAGTTCGTCGGCAAAATCCGTCAATGGCAAACGTTGTTTCATTATCCTGGCGTCCCTCAGGGAACGCATATTGACACAGAACTAGTTGACGCGCAGTTATTGTATTCTATTGTACAAATGGTTGTATAACGCCACGGCCTCACGTTGCGTGACGTGAGGAAGGTCGGCTGGGCAGGCGAAGGTCCCTGGCGGCGCGTGATTTTGCCGGAGCACTCCATGGAAGCGCTCTTGTCATTTTCCGGTATCGTCGGCGCGACGTGCTGCGTGGGCATGTACGCGGCGGTAAGCCTGGGGAAGATCAGCGCCGAGAGGCCTGTATTCTTTAGCGTCAATGCAGTGGGCGCCGCTCTGGTTTTGCTTGGCGCCTCTCATCGATTTGACTGGGGCGACACCGGCACTGTCGGTCAAGAGCTGACCTGGGCCATAATCAGCGTTATTGGGGCGATCCGCGCCTGGATGCAGGGCCGAGGCGCCGCAAGAATCGCCGCATGGAAGCGACGCGCTTCGCGGTCGCTTACCATGCGCAGGTTTATGCGGGTGTCAAAGCACAGGTGTCGGCGAGAGGCGAAAAACTGAGCCCCCGCACTTGCATGTTTGTACGCTCAACGCCGATGCCGGCGAGGGCGCCGGCGGTGCATGTTGGCCGCGCTCCCCGACTTGAACTTTACGCACGCCGCACCAGCCCGACCACCGCAGCGCCATCGACGAGAGTCTTCCACGCGTGAGCGTTGTGGGGACCGCGGGTCTTCGGACCCGCATCCCGCCATCTTGCTGGTGGCAAAAATGCGCGTCCGAAGGCGCGCGGACCATTCTAGCGATTGCAGTCCGCTGCTTTTGCTGCCCATAGTGTCCCCCGGTCCGGAACGGGCCGGCATAAGCAAGAAGCGGCGCCCGCCGCTCTCCAGCCGCAGGGCGCCGCCCAGACCAAGGGAGGCCAAGGCCCATGCCTGAAAGCAAGACAGCCAACATCGTCAGAGCAATTGCCGTCGTCGGGCCCACCGGGGCGGGCAAGACGGCGTTGACGCAAGCTCTGGCATCGGCCGCCTCGGGCGGTTCGGGCGCTGTCCCGAACGCAGCCGGCCAATCCACCGAAACCAATTTCACCGCCATCGACTATATGGGCGACCATTACGCCCTGATCGACGCGCCCGGCGCTGTCGATTTCCTGGCCGATGCCGATTATGCACTCCCGGGCGCCGACCTCGCCATCGTCGTCGCCGATTCCGACCCCGACAAGGCCATTTTGCTGCAGCCGTTTCTGAAGGCGATCGAGGATTACAAAGTCCCGCACCTCCTGTTCATCAACAAGATCGACCAGGCGCGCGGGCGCATTCGCGATCTCTTGGAGGCGCTGCAGCCGGTCAGCGCGCTACCTTTGGTGGCGCGCCAAGTGCCGATCTGGAAGGACGAGCATGTTGCCGGCTTCGTCGATCTGGCCATGGAGCGAGCGTACCTTTATCAAAGCGGCAAGCCGTCAAAACGCATCGACATCCCCGCCGACACGGCCGAGCGCGAAATCGAAGCGCGCTTCCATATGCTGGAGCAGCTGGCCGATTTCGACGATGCGCTTATGGAAAAGCTGCTCTCGGACGTGACCCCAGAGCAGGACATGGTGTTCGCCGACCTGGTGCGCGAGACCCGCGAAGGGCTGATCGCTCCGGTGTTCTTCGGCTCGACCGCGCACGGCTACGGCATTCGCCGGCTGCTGAAAGCGCTGCGCCATGACACGCCCGAGCCCAAATACGCCGCTGCGCGCCTGGGCCTCAAAAGCAATGGCGCGTACGTGATGAAAATTTCCCACGCCGGCCAGGCGGGCAAGCTCGCTTATGCGCGCGTGTTCGGCAAGACCATGGCGGATTCCGATCAGCTGACCTTGAGCGATGGCTCAACCCAGCGCCCAGGCGCTATTTTCTCCGTACAAGGAGCGCAGACTAAGAAGGTCTCTACCGCGCCCGAAGGCGATGTCGCCGCCATTGGCAAGCTCGATCCGGTGGCGGCGGGCGACCTGCTGGCGGCCGGGGGCGCAGCGCAGAAGGCCGCGATCGCCCCGGCCAAGCGCTTTCCCGTGTATCAGCTCGCCATCGCCACCAAGGACCGCAAGGACGATGTGCGCCTGTCCGGCGCGCTACAGAAATTGGTGGACGAGGATGCCGGCCTCTCGGTGCTGCACGACCAGGTCACGCACGAGATCCTGTTGCAGGGCCAGGGCGACCCCCACCTGCGGGCGGTGATTGAACGGTTGAAGAGCCGTTTCAACGTCGAGGTGACGACCGCGCCTCCATCGACTCCGTACAAGGAGACTATTCGCAAAAGCGCCGAGAAGCGCGGCCGCCACAAGAAACAGACCGGCGGGCACGGCCAGTTCGGCGATTGCGTCATTCAGGTCGCGCCACTGCCGAGGGGCGGAGGCTTTGAGTTCGTCGACAAGATTCATGGCGGCGCGATACCGCGGCAGTGGATTCCGGCGGTCGAGGCAGGCGTGAAGGACGCCATGCTCAAGGGCCCGATCGGATTTCCGGTGGTCGATGCCTCGGTGACCCTGATTGACGGTTCGTTCCACGCGGTGGATTCCTCCGAGCACTCATTCCAGATGGCCGGCCGTCTCGGCATGAACGAGGCATTGGCGGAATGCAGCCCAGTGCTGCTGGAGCCGATTGAAAAGCTCGCCATCTACACGCCCAATTCCGGCACCGCAAAGATCAATTCGGCGGTGTCGAGCCATAATGGACAAATCCTAGGCTTCGAGGCGCGCGAGGATTGGCCGGGCTGGGACCGCGTCGATGCCTACCTGCCGCATGCCGAGCGTCAGACCTTCATCATCGAATTGCGCTCGCTGACACAAGGGCTGGCCACCTTCGAGGCTGTTTTCGACCATATGGTGGAAGTCAGCGGCCGACGCGCGGAGGAGGCCGTAAAGAAAGCGCAGAAGGACGCCGCCTGAGCGAAAGAGGCGGCGATGATGCTCCCTTTCTCGGTGAAAGCGCTTCCTGATTGCGCCTCTGGCGTGCAAGGGGGCGATTAGGGTATGATGGCGTGCGCTCGCGGGGACAAGCGACGCACCAAGGGGCGTGACATGGCGTTTTTTTCCAAGAAGCCACCGAAAGATGAACCCGCATCGCCGCCGCCTGCGGCTCGTGCAAGCGCGCCGGCCCCGATGCCCCGCGCCCCTGCTTCCGGAGCGGGCAAGGCGAACGGCGCCGCCGCGGCGAGCCAACCGGTCGATATGGAGAAGATAAAACAAGGCATTGAGCGCTCGCGGCGAACGCTTGTCGCGCTCGGCGAAGTTGTCAGCGTTTTGATGAAGTCGCCTGAATATCGCAACGCCACCTTGGCGACTGTGCAAGCCATGGTCGGCCCCGCGATCATGAGCGGGCAGTACCTCGTGCTCACCGCCCATGAGAAAACCCGAGGCGCCTCCGCACCGGTCGCCTTGGCGATGTGGGCAAATGTATCCGATGAGGTGGATCGCAAGCTTTCGCAGCCCGACGGACAATCCATAGTGCTCAACGCCGCCGATTGGACCAGCGGAAAAATCGCGTGGCTGACCGTGCTCGCCGGGGATCAGCGCACGATCCCAGCTCTACTGGGCCGCTTGCAGCAATCGACGCTGAAGGGCCGGGTGGTGAAGTACCGCGCCAAGGGCGAGGACGGAAAGATGCAAGTGCGCACGCTGCCGCCGCCTGCTCAAGGCAAGCCTGGCAAGGCTTGAAATACGTTGCACCTAGTTCAACGCACGGTCAGGCGTCGCTCCGCATACGCCGAGTAAAGACACGCGCCGATAATAATGGCCGCACCGAAATAGATTTGCGGCCTTGGCGTTTCGTGAAAAACGACGAAACCGAGCAGGCTTGCCCAGAGCAATTCGCTATAATGTATCGGCGCTAGCAATTGGGTTTCAGCTCCAGCGTAGGCGCGGGCTATGAGGTACATAAAGACAGCGGCGAACAATCCCATCAGCAGGAACATCGGCCAGTCGCTCCACAGCGGCGGTGGCGCCACGGCGACTGCGGGAACAAGAAGGTAGAGAGCTGGCATGGCGCTGGCCAGCAGACCGACGACGATAGGGCCGTCGCTCTGCGCCCGTGCACGCAGCAGCACCATGGCGACGGCGAACAACCCCGACGCCGTCAACACCGCCGTGACGCCCAAGGCATGGCCGGGCGCTTCCGCACTGGTGGGCGCGCCTTGCGCCGCTACCACCACGCCGACAAAGCCGATCAATGCGGCGGCAACATTGGGCAGGCGCAGCCGTTCGCCGATCATCAAACGCGCCGCGAACGGTATCAACAGCGCGCCGACGAACGAAAGCGTGATTACTTCCGCTAGAGGAAGTACGCTGAGCCCCCAGAAAAACATCGATCCGCTGGCGGCGATTATGCCGCCCCGGAGCCCGTGAGCGCGCAGCATCTCCGCATTGATCCGCGGCGCGCCGGCCCGCGCCCAGAGGCCAAATGAAAACAAGGCGCCGAACGCGTACCTCCCGAGCGTGACCAGGAGAATGTGATTGGTTTGCGCTAGGTGCTTGATCGTCGCGTCCATCGCCGAACCGGCGATGACGGCGAGCGCAAGCACCGCCGCTGGCGTTAACGCCCGCATGAACGGAGACTCCCCACCGCTACTTGGACCCAATCGCCGTCGGCGACAATCGCATTCAGCCGTTCGCGAAAGCTGGCGCCAAACGAGGGGCGGGCTATAAGGCGGCTAAGAGGAGATTATGGCGACCGCGCTCACCGAGGACCAAACCCTGATTGTCGATACCGCCCGCGCCTTCGCTCAGAAGCGGTTGCGGCCTAACGCGGCCCGCTGGGAAACCGAAGGTCTCGATCGGGGCGCGCTCAAGGAACTCGCCGCTTTGGGCTTTGCCGGCATATATGTGCGCGAGGATGTAGGCGGCTCCGGTTTGAGCCGGCTCGATGCGGCGCTGATATTCGAGGAACTTTCGCGCGGGTGCATCGCCACCGCCGCGTTCGTGTCGATCCACAACATGTGTTCGTGGATGATCGATGCGTTTGCAGACGGCGAGCAACGGGAGAAATGGCTTCCCAAGCTAACCAGCATGGAAACGATCGCCTCCTATTGCTTGACCGAGCCTGGCTCCGGGTCCGACGCCGGCGCGCTGCGCACCAATGCGAAGGCCGACGGCAATGCGCATTATGTGATGAACGGGTCCAAGGCGTTCATTTCAGGGGCCGGCTTTTCCGATCTCTATGTCGTCATGTGCCGCACCGGCGAGGATGGTCCCAAGGGCGTGTCAACGTTGTTGGTGGAGAGCGGCGCCAAGGGCCTCAGCTTCGGCAAGGCCGAGGACAAAATGGGTTGGCGTGCGCAGCCCACCGCCATAGTCAATTTCGAGAATTGCCGCGTGCCCGCCGAAAATCGCATCGGCCCGGAGGGGGACGGCTTCAAATACGCCATGAAGGGCCTCGACGGCGGCAGGCTCAATATCGCCGCTTGCGCGCTCGGGGGCGCGCAGGACGCGTTCGACCGAGCGCTGAGCTACGTCAAGGAACGAAAACAATTCGGCAAACGCATCGCCGATTTTCAGAACACACAATTCACGCTCGCCGATATGGAAACCGAACTCTCGGCGTCGCGGGCGTTATTGCACGCGGCGGCGCGGAAATTGGACGCTATGGCGCCGGACGCCACCAAGTTTTGCGCGATGGCCAAGCGCTTTGTCACCGACGCGGCGTTCAAGGTGGCCGACCAAGCGCTGCAATTGCACGGCGGCTACGGGTACCTTGCCGATTACGAGGTCGAGCGCATCGTCCGCGATCTGCGCGTGCACCGTATTCTCGAGGGCACCAACGAGATTATGCGCGTGATCATTTCGCGCGAGTTACTGAAATAGTATGGGGATCACCACATGATCATGCGGGCGATGGCGTTAGGATTTGTCTTGTGGCTGGCGAACGCCGCCATTTTCCGGTTCGCCGGGCAGTACTTTTTCTTTGACCCGTTTTACGCGCTGTTCGCGGTCGTTGCGCTGATCGGGGCGGCGATCACGTTCGTGGCGGTCAAATTGCTCCGCTGCGCGCCCGGTGACGAGGCGGAGGCCGCCATCGGCGTCGCCTTGCCTTCTTTGCTGTTGAACGCGTTCTTGACCTACAAGTTCGCGGAAGTGTTCCCCGACCCGCCAATCGATGGCGGGAACGACGCCATCTATGGCGCGCTGGCGATGATTTACGGCGCGTCCATGGTGTTCACGGGCTTGCTGATGACGCGGATTGCGCCGCAGGACGAGCGTGTTTGAGGCGTCGTGATGTCGTGCTCGGTGGAGTGGCGCTTGCGGGATGCGCGAGCTTGAGCGGGTCATCGCGCCGCCCGATCGTCATCGCCCATCGTGGCGCATCAGGCGAACGCCCCGAGCACACGATGGCCGCATACCGGCTGGCGATCGTACAAGGCGCCGATTTTATCGAACCCGACCTGGTGATGACCAAGGACGGCGTGCTGGTGTGCCGGCACGAGAACGAAATCTCCGGCACGACCGATGTCGCGGGGCGTCTAGAGTTCGCCTCGCGGCGTGCGGAGAAGATCGTAGATGGCGTCGCAGCGCTCGGCTGGTGGGTTGAGGATTTCACGCTCGCTGAGTTGAAGACGCTGCGGTGCAGGGAGCGTCTGCCGAACTTGCGCCCGGCTAATGTCGCCTATGACGGCCAGGAGGCGATCGCTACCTTCGCCGAGGCGCTGGCGTTGTCTTTGGAGGCGGGCGTCGGCATCTATCCTGAACTGAAGCATCCTACCTTCCTGCGCGAGCAGGGGCTCGATCCAGTGCCCGCTTTTGTAGCCGTTGTGCGCGACCATGGCGGGCAGGCGGCGGCGGACACGATGTTCGTGCAATGCTTCGAGGCGGGCCCGCTCGCGCAATTGACGCAAATGTCGTCGTTGCGCTGGAAGTGCATTCAATTGATCGCAGCGAGCGGCGGCCCTTGGGATCGGCGCGATCTCGACGCCAGCGCGATGATCGGCGAGGCGGGCCTGCACGATATCGCTGCCTATGCGCGCGGGATCGGGGTCGAGAAATCGCTGATCATTCCGCGCGACAGCGAAGGACGCTCGTTGGCGCCCACCAACCTTATCGCGACCGCGCATGGACTTGGGCTGCTTGTCCACGCCTGGACCATGCGCGCTGAAAATTATTTCCTACCGTTGGAGTGCCGTCGTGGCGATGCGGCCGCGTTGGAATACCAGCGTCAGCACGGCGATTTCGCCACTGAGCTGCGCGCGTTTTATGCGGCTGGCGTCGATGGCGTGTTCAGCGATTTTCCGGGCGCCGCGGTAACAGCGCTGACCTAAGCCACGCGCTTGCGCATATCCTGGTTGAGGATCGGCGCTTGCGCCTCAAGTAGGTTTTGCTCCACGCGAGTGCGCGTCTGGGCGTCCTTGATGGCGAGCAGGTGGATTTCCTTGGCGCCGAGGTGCTCGGCTGCCTGCCACATGTCATGGCGAGCGAGCGTCACTGAAAAATCGTCGGTCTTGCCGAGGAACAGCACGATCGGGCCGCCCCACTGTTGGGCCACCGAATCGTGCGGCTTTACAAACATGTAGACGCCGCCGACGGGCTCCCAATCGCGCTGGGTTCTCGCCA
>JBEBIU010000174.1:0-3325 GCA_040080225.1 Terricaulis sp. | reverse complement strand
TGGGTTTGCCGAAGCGCGCCCTGCGCGGTCTGTTTGTTGCGGCCGGCGCGGACGTGAGGCGTTCAAGGCGTCTCGGGGGACCATGCGTTGATGAGACGGGTTGTACAGATTGTCTTGTACAGAGAATAACCGGCGCGGCCTTGTCCCGCGAACCGATCCCCGCGACGCTGGGATTCCGATAACGCTTAGCGCCTTGCCCACGTTCCCGGCCGACGTGCGGTGAAACCACCAGGTTTCAACCGGGACCTTCGGCTTGCTTTCTTCTCGCCGAAGCTGCGTTGATCCATGTCGCCACTTCACACCGCATCACGTTCAAACCGCGTCTCCTCAACTGAAGCGGCTCTGGTGCACGGTAGCCTCCCAAGAGAAGATGCACGCAGTATCTCACGGCCGCGAAGGTGTAGGATAGATTTTCGGGATTATCCCCTTGACGCAGGTACGGCGAATTGTTATGTTTGAGGCATGGCAAAGAGCAAGCTCACCGTCCGCGAGTTTTTCGACCGCTTCCCGACAGAAGAGGCGTGCCTGGAGCACGTAATGAAGGTTCGCTACGGGCTTCGCCGCGTGTGCGACAAGTGCAAGATCGAAGCGACGTTCCATCGTCTCGGGAAGCGTCCGGCGTATTCATGCGCGGTCTGCGGCGCCCATGTGTATCCGTGCGCGGGCACGGTTCTGCAAGACACACGCACGCCGCTGCAAATGTGGTTCTACGCCATCTATCTGTTCGTGGTGACGCGCCACGGCGTCAGCGGTAAGGAATTGGAGCGCCAGCTAGGCGTCACCTACAAGACGGCGTGGCGCATGGGCCAGCAAATCCGCAAGCACATTTGTACGCTCCAGGATTTCAGCCCGCTGCAAGGTCATATCGAGATCGACGAAGCTTATGTCGGCGGCGTGCGTCGCGGCGGCAAGCGAGGGCGCGGTGCGCCGGGCAAAACCGTGGTGATTGGCTTGAAGGAACGCGGCGGGCGCATGGTGGCGGAAACCGCGCTTGATTCGACCACGCCTTCGCTCCGCGCCAAGGTCGAGCAACACGTCGAGCCCGGCTCGAAAATTTCGACAGACGAATACGTCGCCTACTCTTTACTCAATCGCGAGGGCTTCGATCACAGGACGGTCAAGCACAAGTACGGCGAATATGCGCGCCGCGATCGGATGACCGGGGAACTGATTTCTGTGAACGCGGTCGAGAACTTCTGGAAGCTGTTCAAGGATTCGGTGCGTTCGACGCACATTCATGTCAGCGGCAAATACATGGACCGCTACCTTGGCGAGTTCACTTTCCGCGCGAACCGGCGCGAGATGGGGAACGCGATGTTCGACCTTTTGGTGGCGGCGTTTTAGTCTCGCGCGTTGCGGCCTCTTTGATCGCCGCTTCAAGCGCCGCGCGGTCAACCGGGCCAATGCCTTGCGCCTCGGCTTGGGCGATAAACTCTTGTAATCGACCGGTTTTAAGCGCCTCGGCAAGCGATAACATGCTGGATTCCTTGACGGATTCGACGCGTCAGCGTATCAGATACGCGGCGGCCACGCCACGGGGAAGCGAACCCCGCGACGTGACCCGTCCCGCTACGCTTTTAACATGCGGTCTTTCCGCACTGCGCAACACCTTCCTTTCCGGTTCGCCCCGGTGTCACGGGGGCAGGTTA
This sequence comes from Terricaulis sp., assembly GCA_040080225.1. Lineage (GTDB taxonomy): Bacteria > Pseudomonadota > Alphaproteobacteria > Caulobacterales > Aquidulcibacteraceae > Vitreimonas. The sequence continues at coordinate 1,676 of JBEBIU010000174.1, read as the reverse complement.
GCGGGCGCGACCCCGCCGAAATTAGAGCCGCCGGTTCCAGCCGGCGGCTCTAAGCTTTTGGGGGCGACGCCTCAACCGTGATTGTTCCCTTGAACTTGTACGCCATGCGCAGATTGTAAGCGGCTGCCTGAAGCCAATCGGCGGCTTCTTCCAGCGTCAATGTCGAGTCTGCGGCAGGCAGGCTTTGGAACAATCCTTCAATCAGCGGGTGACGGGGGGGCTCGTTTCCCCCACCGCCCGGCCCACCGAACGACCGGCGGGATTGCTGCTCTCGTTCGTCGCTCGCGATGTGATCTGCCGCCTGCTGCGGCATGGTCCCCGGCGCCCCCGCGCTTGCAGCCGGACGCACGAGTCGATCCTCCCCAGCCCAGAAGAGTCCGGCTTGCCGCGCTGATCGAATGAGCACCTGTCGCGCCAAATCTCTCTGCTTGGCGGAGACGCCTAGCCGCACGATCTCACCTTCGAGCGCTTGCGGGCCAGGGAGCTGGTAATTGCGATATTTCTCGTAAATGGCCTTGTAGAGCGGGACTTGCAGAAAGGCATCGACGCGAGCTGCAGTCTCCTGCGTACGGTCCACGATCCTCATTCCCAAGGGCGACAGTTGGAATCGGCCCTTCTCTGCTGTGAGCAGTCCAAAGGTTCGGGCAGGCGCGTATCGCGCGCGGAAATTGCCGCCGGTAGCGGAAATTCGCCAGTAGCCGGCAAGTTGCTCGGCGTCGCAGGTTTGGCCGCCGATCTGCTGGATATCACGCGCCACGATAATAGCCGTGTCGAGGTCAGCGTAAGGGAAGGCGATGCCGGACAGTTCCCGCTTGCCGCCAATTGGGCTTGCGGCGCCCGGCCTTGTATCCTGGTTCTTCTTAGGTTCTGCCTGCATAACGGGCACCCCATCCTAATTGGCTGCCCACCTTGCTAACCAAAATACGCGAAAAGAGTCAAACGCCGCATAAGACAATAATCATACGCGCCAGACGACCACCAAACGCTATCGGAGGCTGCTACCTGCGTCAAGGGGATAATCCCGTAGATTTTCGCCGACCCTAATGTTTTCAAGAGCTTGCGCGGGATTCTTGGGGGATAGATTGGGTTAGGCCTTAGCGCAGGCCGGCCTCGGCGAATGGGCCGCCGCCGCGGTTGAAGCCAGCCATCGCCAGGCGGCGCGCCTGGGCGGGAGTGTTGACGATTTCGGCGGTCAGAATGATGCCCGCGGCCCGGGCGGCGAGCACACGCTGGGCGAGCGGGGTGCAGTCGCCGCCCTCAAGCCCGAAATAGGGGCCCGGTTCGCTCGGGCAGTCGAGCACGATTTCGCTGTACAATGCCCGCGCCCGCTCGCCGAGCGGAAGCGGGCAGGCGCTGTCGGCGCGCAGCGAAACGCCCCAGCCCTGCGCGCGGCCGGTGCGAACCACGGCGCGCTCGTCTAGTGGGAACGAACACAGCGGCCGGGTGCAGCCAGCCTCGATTGCGGCCTCGCTGAGCAAGGCAGGGTCGAGATTTCGTTGCATTTCGGCGGGTAGTGCGAGGGAGAGTCCCGCGAAGGCGCCGCGCTCGCGCCACGCCATACGCGCGCCTCGCAGCAAGCGGGTGAGGGTGGAATAGGCGAAGGTATCCGCCGGCGCGCCGCGCGGGCGGATAACGCCGGCCGCAAGCGCACCCACCCGCAGATCGACGCGCGCGCC
>JBEBIU010000078.1:0-14918 GCA_040080225.1 Terricaulis sp. | reverse complement strand
GAACGCGACCTCGCCTGGATGCGCCCGCTGAGCGGTGTCTCCGCGGATGTAATCACGCGCTGCGGCGGCGCCACTTTCCGCGAGGCCGCACTCTTCACCCATCGCGGCCTGTCAGGGCCAGCGATCCTGCAAGCATCCTCCTATTGGCGCAACGGCGAGAGTCTCGATATCGATTGGCTGCCCGACGCAGCCGAAGACACTCTTGCGCAACGCAAGCGCGCGCGCCCAAAGGCGATGCTAAGGAGCGTGCTAGCGGAGATGCTGTCGGAGCGTCTCGCCGCGACGTTGGTGCAGCTCATGGCGAGCCCCGCGCCAACCGCGATCGAGCGCGCAGCACTCGCTTCTCCGGATGCGATCATTGGCGATCTCAAGGATTCGATGCTGACCGAGATTGTTCGCCAGCTAAAGTGCTGGCCGCTTACGCCCGTCGGCACGGAGGGTTATGCGAAAGCCGAGGTGACTGTCGGCGGCGTCGATACAAAGGCACTTTCGCAACAAACGATGGAATGCATCTCGGTTCCGGGCTTGTTTTTCATAGGCGAAGCGGTCGATGTGACGGGCTGGCTTGGCGGCTACAATTTCCAGTGGGCGTGGTCTAGCGGCTGGGCGGCGGCGCAGGCGATCTGAGCGCCGCCGCCACGCTAGCGCTCGGCGATTTGATACGTTAGGCAATAGCGTCGTCGAACAGGAGATTGGCATGCGCCTTGTTCTCGCAATCTCTGCGTTGCTGTTGAACGCACACCTAGCCTTCGCTCAGCAAGCGCCCCCGCCCGCGCCGGCCGCGTCGGCGGCTCACGTCGAAGCGGCGCGGTCAATGTCGCGCATGCTGCTGATCGAGTCCGATGTAGTGGGCGTCGGCATTCGGGCGGCGTTCGACGTATTGGAGCCGCGTTTGCGACAGCAAGTGCTATCAGGCCCCGCCTATGACAATCTCCGGCCCGATACCCAACGCTCCTTGACCCATTGGGTAGACGGCTTCCAAGCCCTGATGCAGGAGGAACTCGGCGCAGAGATGGGGGCCATCGGGGAAGACTTCGCACAGCGCATGACTACTGTGTTCACGGAAGAGGAAATGACGGACATCGCGTCGTTCCTGGCTCAACCCATCGCCCGCAGCGCCTACCTCAAAAGCGTCGAGCACGGCGCGCGGACCACGGCGGCAGGAGGCGGCGCCGGTACGCCGCCGCCATCGCTTACGCCTGAGGAAGTGGCGGCGTTTGCTGAGTTCGGCGCCACTCCCGCCGGTCAAGCCATGGACCGCAACAGCGACCGCACCATGCAGATGCTGGGTCTGGCGCTCGAAGCCGGCACGCAGCGATTGATGCCGCGTCTGCAGCAGCGTATCCCGCGTGAAATGTGCGCGGCGATGGGCGATGAATGCCCGCCCGGCCTGCGCGCGGCGATGGAGGCGCAATAAGCAACCGCTCAGTGCGCGGGGGTAAGGCGGCGTTTGGCGATCAACGCGATCGGCAACCCAACGAGTACAGTGTGGGTGAACAACGTGCCCCAGATCATCCAGGGATAGGTCGCGTCTGTCTTTAGCTTGCTGAACGAGCGCTGCAATCGCTGCGACGCCTCGGCGAGGTCAACCGGAAAATGCCCGCCCGCGCCCGCTGACGAGAGCGGCACGACGACATAATTCATAGCGACGTAGAGCAGGAGCCCATAAAGCACCCCCCACATAAGCGCATTGCGCGTCAAGGCGCGAACACGCGAGGCTGCGGTCACAAATGTCGCCGCCATCAACGTCGCGGTAAGAAAATGCGTGCCCAGACCGATGAACGCCGTCTCCAAACCGCCCACGCGGGAGGCCTCGCGCCCCATCCATCCAGCCGCCACCGATTGCAGCACTTCGACAGGAGAAAGACCGTAACTCAGCGGCCCATAGACGGCGAACGCGTACAATATGTCGAGCCCGCCAGCGACAAGGCCGCCGAGTAAAATAGCGCTCAGGATGTTTTTCATGCGCGCGTCCCCTCTTTCGCGCTTCGCATGGGATAGGGCCGTGCACAAGCTGAATGCGGCCAAACGCCATTTCGGCGCTGCTAACGCTCCCCTTCCGCGAACGGGTTCTTTCCAGCCTTTACCACCAAGCGCACCGGCGTGGCGTGCAACTCAAACGCCTCCCGCAACGCGTTGACCAGGTAACGTTTGTAACTCTCCGGCATCTCTTCAGCCCTTGAGCAGAGCAGCACGAAGGTCGGCGGACGCGTCTTCATCTGCGCCATGTAGCGCGGTTTGATGCGCTTGCCGCTTACCGCCGGCGGCGGGTGGCGCTGAACCACCGCGTGCAGCCATTGGTTGAGATCGCTGGTTTTCACCCGAGCCGACCAATCGCGGTGCGCGACCGCCACCGCCTTCATCAACCGATCCAGGCCGATTCCTGCTTGCGCCGCTATCGTCACCAGCGGCGCGCCGCGGGATTGGGGAACGCTTTCCCGCGCGACCAATTTCATTTCTTCCAGATGCGCGCGCGGATCGGCGATCTGGTCCCATTTGGCCAACACGTATACCAGCGCACGGCCTTCGCGCTCGACCAGATCGGCGATGACGAGATCCTGTTTCTCGAACGCTTCGTTCGCGTCCATCACCAACAAGCACACGTCCGCAAAACGAATGGCGTGCAGCGTCTCGCCGACCGAGAGCTTTTCCAGCTTGGCCTGCACCTTCGCCCTGCGGCGCATCCCAGCAGTATCGACGAGGCGATAGTTCTGACCCTGCCATTCCCAGTCGATGGCGATGGCGTCGCGGGTGATGCCGGCTTCGGGGCCGACCAGCAGGCGATCTTCGCCCAGCAACGCGTTGACGAGCGTCGATTTGCCGGCGTTCGGCCTGCCGATCACGGCGATATTGATGGGACGCTTTTCTTGCTCCTCGCTAGAAAAATCAGCCCCATCGCCCGCGTGCTGAGCCTCGCCTTCACCGTCGCCGGCTGTTCGCGGAGCGGGCAGAAGCGGAGAGATCACGGCGTAAAGCTCGGCCATGCCTTCGCCGTGCTCGGCCGACAGCGGGATCGGTTCGCCCATGCCAAGCGAAAACGCTTCAATGATTCCGGTGTCGCCGGCCCTGCCCTCCGCTTTGTTCGCCACCAGAAACACAGGTTTGTCGGCGCGGCGCAACAACGCCGCGAACCCCTCGTCGGCCGGCGTTACGCCCACGCGCGCATCGATCATGAACAGTATCAGATCGGCTTCGGCGATTGCGACCTCGGTTTGCGCGCGCATGCGCGCCTCAAGCGAAGCGTCGGTCGCGTCCTCGAAACCAGCGGTGTCGATCAGCGTAAAGTTAAGATCGCCGAGGCGGCCCTTGGCCTCGCGGCGATCGCGCGTCACGCCAGGCGTGTCATCGACGATGGCGAGCTTCTTTCCCGCCAATCTGTTGAACAGCGTCGACTTGCCTACATTGGGACGCCCGACGATCGCGAGCTTGATCGTCATGGCATGCCCTGTCTCAGCGCAACACCGTCAGACGCGCGTCGTCGGAAACGATGTAGATCTGGTCGTTTGCCGCGATCGGGGGAATGAACACTGGTTGCCCGACGTCTGCGGTCGCAACGGTCTGCCCGCTCTCCGCGGTCACCGACACCACGTCGCCGACGGAATTTGCCAAGATCAAACGCCCACCCACCATGATGGGGCCTACCCACGCGACCCGGCCCGTGCGCGCGCGCTGGTCTTCGAACCGGCGCAATTGCGTCATCCAGTAAACGCCGCCCGTGGCGCGGCTGAATGCCGCCAATTCACCATCAACGCTGACAGCGTACAACACATCGCCAGCGACCCACGGGGTTTGCGTCGATGCAAAACCGCGCGCCCATACGCGTTGCCCGGTGCGCAAATCGATAGCAGCCAAAATCCCCGAATGGCTGGCCGCGTAGGCGACGCCGCCGTCGATCACGGGGCGCCCAGCGATGTCGTTGATCGCCGACAGTGAGGTCAAGCGGCCGCTGCGCGACAACGAATCCGACCACAAGCGCCGGCCGTTGGCCACAAGCAGGGCGCTCAACTCGCCCGACGCGAACGGCGCAACCAAAGTGTCGCCGTCAATCGCGACGCTCGACGCTGAAAGAATTCGCGCGGGTTCAGCGATGGCCTGGTGGGTCCAGGCAACGTCGCCAGTACCAGCGTCAAAGGCCATGAGTTCGCTGTCATTGGTGGTGGCGAAGACGCGCGTTCCTGACACTGTCGGCGCCGATTGGAATGGCGCCCCCGCATCGGCGCGCCAGACTTCCTGGCCGTTGGCGGCGTCCAGCGTCGCTATGAAACCAAAGCCAGTGGTGACAAAGACCCGCCCCCCAGCCGCGGCCAAGCCGCCGCCGCGTGCAGCGCGGTCACGGCCTCCTTGAGGGCGCAACGCGCGCGCCCAAAGCCGCTCGCCGTCGCGCGCCTGCACCGCATGCACGCGGTGGTCGGCATCCAGAAAGAACAATACGCCGTCCGCGATCACCGGCGGCGCAGCGATTTGAACGCGGTCGTTCGAGCCGGCCCCGAGGTCAGCGCGCCACGCGCGCTGCAAGGTGGCCATGCCCGAGGGCTGCGGCGGCGAATTGTCCGCCGTTCCTCCCGGTTGGGGCCATTCCGCCACCTGCACGGCGGGGGGAACCACGATGGTCTGTCCGGCAAGCGCGGGGTCCGGCGTCAATTGTTGCTCGATCGCGAGCACCGACACGCGTCCATCTTGCGGCGCAGTCGCAGCGGGTGCGTCCGGGCCGTCATTGAACGGCCAGATCGCATCGCCGACGCGGCTCACTGTGGAGCACGCGGACACTGCAACGGCGGCGGCCAATGCAGCGACCGTACTCAATCGACTCATTTGCTTTCTCCTAGAGAGGACGCGGGCGCGTTCGCGCCCTCCTCGGATGTTCCAGCGGCTGGCCCGACCACTGCGAGCGCAGCTTGCGCCCGCGCACGCACCGCCTGCGGAGCGTCAAACGCGAGCGTCAGTTCCTGCAATGTGTCGCGCGCCAAGTCAGTCTCTCCAGCTTCCCAGGCTTCTACGCTCAGCAATTCCTTGGCGAGATACGAAAAGCGCGAACTTGAATTGATCAACGGCTGCAACCGCCGGCGTAATTCGGCAAAGTCCTTGGTGTCTGCGGCGATATAGGCGGCGCGGATTTGCGCGCTCTCACGCATGATCGGATCGGGCGCGGATTCGGCCGCGGCGTCGAACTCCGCCAAAGCCGCCTCCAAATCTCCCTCGCCGAGCAAAGCAGCGCCCCGTTGCATGCGCGCCATGGCGCGGATGACGCGCGGCCCCCGCCCCGCCAGCGCCTCGAACTCCTGCTTAGCCTTGGCGGTATCCTCCTGATCCAAAAGCTGCTGCGCGGCCAACAAGCTCGCCGCCTGCTTGCCTGCCTCAACACGCGAATTGTCGCGCCAAGCCTGCCAGCCCAGCATGCCTACAAACAAGAGTGCGAATGACGCCAAGAAAAACGGACCGAAGCGCTTGATCAGATCCAGCATCCGATCCTGGCGCAGGCCCTCATTGACTTCCTGGACAAAAGTATCGGTTTCGTTGCTCACGCCGCTCGTTCCCTGACCCCGCCGGCAATCCCGGCCGGGGCCCGCGCCCCAAAATCGCCGGCACGCTAGCCGCGCTTATCGCCCCGGGCAACGCGCGGCTGCCGTGCTTTGGCGCCGCCGAGGACATAGGTTTCTGCTGCGGCAGGAAAACGGCGGGCTCGGACATCCGCTGCATAAGCCGCCACGGCCTGTCCGATGACCGATTGCAGGTTGGCGTAGCGGCGCACGAATTTCGGCGTCCACTCAAACAGGCCGAGGAGATCGTCGGTCACCAGGATCTGCCCGTCGCACTGGGCGGACGCCCCGATCCCTATGGTTGGAGCGGCGACGGCGGCGGTTATTTCGGGGGCGAGACTTTCGTCCACCCCCTCCACCACGATAGCGAACGCGCCCGCTTGGTCGGCCGCACGCGCTTCCGCCAGCACTCGGGCGCGCTCCTCCGGGCTGCGCCCCTTGGCGCGAAATTTCCCGTCCACATTGACCGCCTGGGGCCGGAGCCCGACGTGCCCCATGACCGGAATGCCCCGCTCCACCAGATAGGCGATAGTGGCTGCAATCGAGGGCCCGGACTCGACCTTCACCGCCTGGGCGCCGGTTTCCTTCAGCACTCTTGCTGCATTAGCGTACGCGGCTTCAGGGCTTGCTTCGTAAGAGCCGAACGGCATGTCGATCACCACCATCGCATGCCCAGCCCCGCGCATGACCGCCTGCCCATGCAGGATCATCATGTCCAGGGTGACGCCGACGGTGTTGGGAAGCCCATGCACCACCATTCCCACGGAATCCCCCACCAACAGCAGGTCGCAATGGGGATCCAGCAACTTGGCCATGGGCGCCGTATAGGCGGTCAAGCAGACGATCGGTTCCCCGCCCTTACGGGCGCGAATATCGGGGGCGGTCAGCCGCGGGATGTCAGTGTGTCGCGACATGGAGATCGCCTTACGTTCAAGCCGCGGCTAGCGCCAGTCTCCACGCCCGGCAGGCGCTTAGTCCTGGGCTGCCCTGTAAGCGACCGCGCCGCCGACCAAAGCGCCGGCTATCAGCAGAATCTGAGTAAGGCCAAGGCCCAACGAATTCAGGGCGCTCACACCCACGCCTTCGGCGTCCGCCGCCAGCCCGCCCGCGTTGATCGAGCCATAGGCGCGAGCAGCGCCGATGCCCGCGCTGCCCAGCCATTCCTGAATCAGAAGGGAAGCTGGATTGAACGCAGCCAAGGCGATCGTCACGACCGCCAACCCGAGCCCGAAGGTTTGCACGGCGCCGCGAAGTCGGCGGGCGTTTTCGCGCCGGGCGACCCCGCGCCCAACGCTGAGCGAGAACCCTCCATCGGCGGGAATCTCAGCCTCCGCGAATGCGCGGGTCAGGAGTGCGTTGAATTCGCTCATGCTGCCGCCTCCAAAATACGGCGTAATTTCTCTGTACCACGGTTTACATGGGATTTCACCGTCCCAAGTGGAAGTCCTGTGACATCCACGATTTCGGAATGGCTCAAGCCTTCGCCGTGGTTAAGGGTGACGCAGAGGCGTTCGGCTTCAGATAACCGGGTCAACGCCCGCTCCAGGTCGATTTTTGCGCCTGCGGCCGATTCCGGGGTCGAGTTCTCGTCCGCCAAGGGCGATGAATCGTCGATTTCCTCGAAAATCGCCCTTTGTTTGCGTTTCGCCATCAGGAACGTCGTCACCGCGATCCTCCTGAACCAGCCGGAAAAAGCAGCCGGCGTCTCCAGATCCTTCAGTTTATCCCAGGCCCGCACGAACGCCTCCTGGGCCAGATCGTCCGCCTCTGCATGGTTGCCAGCGCACATTCTCCGCAGCAGCGCTCGGGTCCAGCCTTGGCGACGCTTCACCAATTCGCCGAAAGCGGCTTGATCGCGCGCCTGAGCCGCCAGGATAAGGGCCGCTTCCGAGGCTTGAGCCAGATTGAGGAGCCCCCGCGCGGCCACCGCCCATCACTCACCTTTCGCCTTGCTGGAATAGTCCACGACCGCCAGCAGGATAAAGGCGAGGCCAAGGGCCCCCAGGATGGCTGCCGGCACCAGCATACCGCGAACGGGGTCATTCATGCCGCCTATCGCGAAACTTCCAGCCGTGAAGCCTACGGCCAGCCCCATTAGCACGACCCCACTGCCCAAGGTGCTTCGAGCGCGATCCGGGCGGGGGCGCCCCTGGGGCGACGTCAATTGCCGTAATACCTCCGGATCGATCGGCTGACCTTTTTCCAGGGCCTGCTCAACCAACCGAAGCGTCGACTGCCGGGTGCGCTCCTTAAGCCAGATAGGCACCAGGATCACCGCTCCCAGAAACGCAAAAAAAGTAAACGGGACAAATATTTCGGCGTCCATTGCGATCTCCATAGCCCGGGGTCTCAAAGGCCCCTTTGCTTCTATGGATGCGCCCAATCCACCGATCGGATGCAACCTCAGGCGGGTCAATCCCCGACGCCGAGATCACAGTGAATACGAGTCCCGCCAAGAGAAGCAAGCCGCCCCGGCCTCCTGCCGTCAGTTCCGCGCCTTCATCTCGGCCATCACGCGCTGCGCATAGGCGCGGCTTACGGGCACCTCTTGGCCCCCCTGCAACACCGCAAGCAAGCGTCCGTTGGCGTCACGGCGAACTGCGTGCAAGCGCTTCCAATTCACAAACGCTGAGCGATGGACCCGCAGCATAATATTGGGATCGAGTTTTTCCTCCAGGTGCGCCATCGTCACCCGGTGGAGCAAAGTGCGGCCGTCCCAATGTAGGCGCACATAGTCGCGCTCAGCCTCAATACGTTCGACGTCGGCAACCGCCACGCGCAAAAAGCGGCCGCGATCCCGTATCCAGAATTCGCGCTCGTAGGCGGGCCCATCGCGGGCGTCGGCCTCGCGCTGCAACGCCTCAAGCACAGCCGCAAGTTCCGCCACGCGCTGGCCCGCATGTTTACCGGCGCGCCGCGCTCGCGCGCGATCGATGGCGGAGCTCAGTCGCCCGAACTCCACCGGCTTCACCAGATAATCCACCGCCGACGCCTCGAACGCCTGTAAGGCGTAACTGTCGTAGGCTGAGATAAAAATAATCTCCGGCCCGCCGGAATCCTCAACGGCATTGGCGACTTCAAAGCCGTTCGCCAACGGCATACGGATGTCGAGCAGCACTACATCGGGGCGCAATTCGCGCATGGCGTCGATCGCGCGCGCGCCGTCGCTGGCGGCGCCTACGATTTCGACGTCAGGGATCGCCTGCAGCGCCAGCCGAATGCGGCGCAGCGCCAACGGCTCGTCGTCAGCTAAGAGCAGGCGCAGCGGTGCGGTTGACACGTTCTTCCTCCAAAAAAGGCAACCAAATCTCAACCCGGCAGCCATTGGGCTGACGATTGCTCGCGGACAGGCCCGCGCTCTCTCCGTAAATCAACTGCAGTCGCTCGCGTGCATTGGCGAGGCCAAGGCCGGTTCGCGTTTGCGCGGGTTTCTCTTGCGGCAGGCCGGGGCCATCGTCTTCAACGCTTATGCGCAACGTCTCACCCTCGCGCCGCGCCGAAATTGCGATCGCGCCACCATCGACACGCGGGGTAATCGCATATTTGATCGCGTTCTCGAGGATGGGTTGCAAAATGAGGCTTGGCAGCCGCGCGTTTTCCACGTCCCTCTCGATGTCGAAGCGCACGTTCAGTTTGTCGCCAAAGCGCGTTTGCTCGATTTCGAGATAACGGCGTTGAGCCTCTAATTCAGCCGAAAGCACGGTAAGTTCGGTGGGTTGGCGATCCAGCGAATAGCGCAGAAAACCCGCCAACCCCATCAACATGCGCTCCGCTTGGTCATTTCGCTGCTCGAGTACGAGCGTGGAAATCGCGTTCAGCGTATTGAACAAGAAGTGCGGATTGATTTGGTAATGCAGCATTTTGAGCTGAGCGTCATAAGCAAGCGATTGCGCCCGCGCCACCGCGTGCGCTTGCGCGATGGATTCGAAATGGTAGCCAACCAAGGCCTGCGTCAGCCCCCAGAGCGGCAGCGCCCAACCGAAATTGAACAAATAGATGATAAAGGGGGCGGACTCCCCTTCGCTCCAGCCAAACAGGCGAGGCGTCGCCTCTTCGCTCAATTGGGTGAGCGGCGCGAGTGCGAGTGCGCCCAGAACGAGCACCAGATTGCGCGCCCACCCAGAGCGCGAGGCGGCAGGGCCGGCGACAAACGCCAACAGAGCCCCGGTCAGAACGCAATAGACCCCCACCACCAGGAGGCGATTTTCCAGGAACGGAAAGCTGGGATCATCTGGCGGCGCAGCTGTGGCCGCGGCGGTGCGCACCACGAAATAGACCAGCCAAAACGCCAAGTGCACGCTCCAGCGCACCCAAGTAGGGCTGTCCAAAGCGTTGCGCTGCACTGCTTCAGAACGGGTCACGGCCGCTCATTCTCCACATCGCCCGCACCATAGAGCGCAGGCAGCGCAAGCTCCGCCATTACTCGAAGCAGCGCCTGCCTGCCCATCGCTGAATCCCGTCGGTTCGTCGTTCACTCTGCCTTCTCCGTCGCTGGCACGCGCGCGAATACGTGCGCGCGACGATGTGCTTCGCAATGCAGGCGAAACCGTGCATCAGGGTTAGAGTGCGACCGCCTTGCGAAACACAGTCGGCAAGACCGAGGCGTCGCCCCACCAGCCTCCCCCCTCTGGCCCTGCGTTCGCCGCATAAACATCAAGTGTGAGCGCGAAATGAGTGAACACGTGGCGCACCTGGCCCATGCGGCGCCATTCCCCAGGACCAGGCGCTTGTTCGAGCGCTTCGCGCCGGGTCCATTTGCGGGCGCGCCAAGGGGTCGTCGGCAAACCCGCCATTCCCGCCAGCAACCCGCGCTCGGGGCGTCGAACCAACCAGAACCGACCCTCGCGTTCAATCCGAAACGCGGCGCCATAGCGGGTTGGGCGGCCCGGCTTGGCGGCGCGGCGCGGGTAGCCTTCCGGCGATCCGGAGCGAAACGCGGCACAATCGCCCTGCCATGGGCAGAACGAACACTTGGGCGATCGAGGCGTGCATAATGTTGCGCCTAAATCCATCAAAGCCTGAGCCCAATCGCCAGGGCGTCGAGATGTCGTGAATTTCCCCGCAAGGTCGCGAAGTTCAGGCTTGGCGCCAGGCAGCGGCGTTTCAACGGCGTGAAGGCGCGCCATGACACGCTCGACGTTGCCATCGACCACATTGGCCCTGCAGCCGTAAGCAATGGCGGCAATGGCGGCAGCGCTGTAGGCGCCGATTCCGGGCAGTTGTCGCCAGCCCGCTTCGTCCTCAGGGAATCCGCGCTGCGCCAGCGATTGCGCCGCAGCATGCAGGTTTCGAGCGCGGGAATAATATCCAAGCCCTGCCCAGGCAGCGAGGACATCCTCACGATCCGCGTCGGCAAGAGACTGCACATCGGGCCAGCGTTCGACAAAACTCAGAAAATAAGGGGTGACGGCGGCGACGACCGTCTGCTGCAGCATGATCTCCGAGAGCCAGACCTTGTACGGATCGGAGTGCCGCCCGCGCTGGCGCCAGGGCAATCTTCGACCCTGTTGGTCGTACCAGGACAGCAATGATTTCCGCAGCTTATCCCGAGTCGCAATTGGTTTTTCCCCAGCGGAGGGCGGAGTTCTCACGGGCCTGGGCATGAGCTGTCTTTACCCTTCATTCATGAATTTACGATTCGCTTCTCCCTCCATGTCGCTGCGCGACCGCTTCCGCCCCACCCCACCCACGCCGGCGCCCGACGATTCCGAGGCGCAGGCGGCCCGCGCCCTTGCTGTGCGTCGCGGACGCTCACCGATCGCACCGCCGCCGAACGCGGGAAAAAGCGTCGCGCGCGTACTGCGCCCCCTGCTCCGGGATACCGGGCTGGGATTTAACGAACTCAAGCGCCGCTGGGCCGAACTCGCCGGCGACAGTTTTGCCCGTGCCGAACCGGAAAAGCTCAGCGGCGGCGTGCTGACGTTGCGAGCGCCGGGTGCGCTCGCGCCTTTCTTGCAACAGCAAGCGCCATTGCTGGTTGAGCGCCTTGCCGTCGCGGGGGCCAAAATCAAGACGGTCCGCATCGAACAACGCACCGCCGCCAGACCCGCACCCAACCTACGCGCGCCAAAAGCGGCCCTCTCCCCAGGCGAGGAGGCCGCCCTGGCGCAAGCGCTTGACCCAGCCCTCGATCCTGGCCTCAGATCGGCGCTATTGCGGTTGGGGCGCGCGGTGCGGCGGAGCTGATTGCGGCGCGTGGTTCCCAGGGCGCTGAAAAAACCCTATGCCACCAACCGCAAAATCAGGAGGTGGTTCATGCTCGCCCTAGAACGTCGCAAATTAATTCTGGGCGCAAGCGCCCTCGCCCTGGCCGGGTGTGCCGGCGAAGCCGGAAATGTGGGCGTCGAGACGACGCCGGACGACATGGTTCTCGGCGCCGAGAACGCGCCCGTCACCTTGCTTGAATACGGCTCGACGATGTGCGGGCACTGCAAGCAATTTCACGACATTGTGTGGGAGGCGTTGAAGAGCGAGTACATCGACACGGGCAAGGTGCGTTTCATATTCCGCGAAATCCTCTCGCCCGGCCAGCCGCCGATCCCCGTGGTGGTGCTGGCCGAGTTCCAGCTCGCGCGCTGCGAAAACGCGACGCCGCAGCAATATTTCGACCGCGTCTCGGTGCTGTTCGAGCAGCAGCCTGAAGTTTACGCCGCCGGCGCCGGGGGCATGGAGGGAATCCGTGCGAAGCTGATCGATATCGGAGGGGCCGCTGGGTTCACCCCCGATCAAGTGCAAGCGTGCATCGCGGATCGCGCGGGCGCGCAACGGGTCGAGCGCATCAATGCACTCTTCACGCGCGACGGCGCCAAGACGCCGATCGCGCCCGAAGACCTCGGTACGCCGCTCTTCTTCCTCAATGGGGTGTTTCTGCCAACCGCGGAAATTTCTACGCTCGACGGGCTTCGCCAAAAGCTCGACGCTGCTGTCGCCGCTGGCAAGTAGTGCGGCGATGATGACCACTCGCCGAGCATTGCTTGTGGGCGGTTTGGCGTTGACGGCGTTCGCACGCCCGGGGAGCGCCGAAGCGCAAGCTGGCGCACTACCGGACGACGTCGTCATCGGCGACGCGGCCGCGCGCGTCATGCTGACCGAATACGGTTCGGCCATGTGCGGCCATTGCCGCGCCTTCGAGCAGGCCTCGTGGCCGACCTTGAAGCGCGAGTACATCGATGCAGGCAAAGTGCGCTTCACTTTTCGCGAAGCTCTGGCGCCGACCTCGCCCGACGGTTCGATCGAGTCCGTCACCTTCGCCATGTACCAAGTGTCGCGCTGCAACGGCGCGACGCAGGAACAGTATTTTCAGCGGCTCAACACTTTCTTCGACCGACAACCCGCCATTCAACACTCCGAAACCATGGCCATCGTGCGCGAGCATCTGATCAGCGTCGGCGAAAGCGCGGGGCTTACACGCGACCAGACCCTCGTATGCCTGCGCGATTCGACCGGACCCGACCGGATGCGCCGGCTCAGCGAAGCGTTCAACCGCGATGGCGCGGCCGCCGGCATCCCGCCCGACCGCATGGGCACGCCCATGTTCTTCCTCAACGGCCGACACATCGATACCGGCCCGATGATGACGCCCGACGGTTTGCGCGGCGTGCTTGAAGCCGCCTTGGCGGCGGCGGGCTAGTCAGGCGGGCGTAGTGCACATCACCGAACTGCGCCTCGTCGGTTTCAAGAGCTTCGTCGATCCGGCGCGCGCGCCGATCGAACTGGGGCTGACGGGCGTGGTCGGCCCGAATGGTTGCGGCAAGTCCAATTTGCTTGAGGCCGTGCGCTGGGTGATGGGCGCGACCAGCGCCAAATCCATGCGCGCCGCGGACATGGAGGATGTGATTTTCTCCGGCAGCGCTGGCCGACCCGCGCGCGAGCACGCGGAGGTGACGATCGCGCTCGCAGACGCGCGCGGGCGCGCGCCCGCGCCATTCCACAAGGAAGATGCGCTGGAGATCACCCGCCGCATCCGTCGTGGCCTTGGCTCGACTTATCGCATCAACGGCAAGGAAGTGCGCGCCAAGGACGTGCAGCTCCTGTTCGCCGACGCCGCCACCGGCGCCAATTCGCCAGCGCTGGTGCGCCAGGGTCAGATCAGCGAATTGATCGCGGCCAAGGCGCAGAATCGGCGCCGTATTCTTGAAGACGCCGCGGGCATCGCCGGTTTGCACGCACGCCGTCACGAGGCGGATTTGAAACTGCGCGCGGCGGAGACCAATCTCACGCGCATCGACGAGGTGCTCGCCGAAATCGAAGGCCAAGCGCAGAGCCTGAAGAAGCAAGCGCGCCAGGCCGAACGCTATCGCGGGTTGGCCCAAACCCTGCGCGAGACCGAAGCGCTGCTCCTGCACAGGCGCTGGAGCGAAGCGCGCGAGAGGGAGGCGGAAGCCAAGAGCCATCTGCGCGAAGCCGAGCGCGCGGCCGCTGACGCCGCCAAGGCTGCAAGCGCCGCCGCGCGCGAAGCGGAGGATGCGCACGACTCTCTGGGGCCGCTGCGCGAAGCCGAGATGGTCGCTGCTGCTGTGCTGCGCCGTTACGAAGGTTTGCGTGTCGGACACGAGCGCGATCTGGCCGAGACGGAGGCAGTCGTCGCCCGTTGCGACGCCGACACACAGCGCGCCGGCGACGAAGCCGAGCGGCTTGAAGGGCTGAAGGCGGACGCCGAACAGAGCCTCGCGCGGCTCGCGGCGGAGACTGCATCGCTTGGTCCCGATGACGGCCCAAGGGTGCAGGCCGCCTTGGAATCTGCACAGGAAGCAGAGCAAGCAAGTGCGCGTGTGCGCGCTGAAGCTGAAGCAAAGCTCGAAGCGCTCGCTGCCGAGGCCGCGGCCCGGCGTGCGCGGGCGCAAGCTCTGGCCGACGCCGCGGGCGACGCCAAGGCTCGGCTCGCGCGTAGCGAAGAGCGCCAACGCAATGTCAGCGCGCAACTCGCCGCCCTGCCCGCTTTGGTTCAGGCGCTGGCGCATGCCGCGAAGGCCAGCGCCGAAGCCGAAGCAACGCGCGCTCGGCATGACGCACACGTCTCGGCGCTGAGCGTTGCGGAAGCTGCGCTCAAGCAAGCCCACGCCGCCGAGGAGGCCGCCTGGACCCCGCACCGCGCCGCCGAAGATGCTGCACGCAATCTCGAAGCGGAGGTGCGCGCGCTGCGCCAATTGGCGCCGGTGCAGGCCAAGAAGTTCCCACCCGTGCTGGACTCCATTGAAGTCGCCCCAGGTTTTGAGCGTGCACTGGCGGCGGCGCTCGGCGATGAGATCGAAGCGTCGATCGTCGCTGAAGCGCCAGTGCGATGGTCCGGCGCGCGCGCGCCCTCCATCAGGGGCTCGTAGTAGCCGGTCAGCAGGCCTTCGCTCGCCTTGTGGCCGACGCGATGGGGGGCGAAGCGCGTTT
>JBEBIU010000077.1:0-14945 GCA_040080225.1 Terricaulis sp. | reverse complement strand
CCTCGCATTCGTGCTTGACGCTGCCGAGCAGGTCGCGGGCGATCCGCTTTACAAGGTCGCGTTCCGGATCGGTCAGTTCCAAATCCGGCTTGGTCAGGATATCGAAAATCGCTAGCTCTTCTTCGGACAAATTCTCGCGCACCGAACGCTGGTCCTCTTCGGACAGATCGCGCAGCAGGGTCAGCAAGTCCTCGAACAGGCGCTCGGCCTCGATCGATCCGGAATTGTAGCGTGCGACCAATTCCTCCAGCCGCTGAACCAGATCGCGCCGGGTTGGATTGGCGCGAACCATGGCGGCGATGCGGTTCTCAACGGCGCGCCGCAATTGCCGCGCCTGGGTGCGGGGCGGGCCTTGATTGAACCGGGCGCGAAGGCGGTCGAAGTCGATCTTCGAAAGATCGATCAGTCCGGTGATGTCATCGGCCGCGCGGATGGGCGCGGCGATGGAGATTCCGGCGATGCTGTCGTCGAGCAGCGCCTCGATATCGCGCGCCACCTCTGACACGTTGGGCCGTTCGATCTGGGCTCGCACCGCGTCCGCCAGGGCGCGCAGGACCACGGCCTCCTGGCGGTGAGCGTCGGCGCGCGGGTCGGGCAGAACAGATTTGAACAGCGACCAGGTTTCGCCGGCCAGGCGCAGGAAGGCGGTGATCTCGGCGTCGGGGCCCATCAACCTCTCGACCGCCAGGGCGATGCGGGAGAGGCGGTCGGGGACGCTTGCGGTAAGGATGGTTGCCAGCGCGACCTCCCTCCGCTCGCAAAATTGGTTCGCCTCGGCGATGGCGGCGGCGAGGCGTTCGACGAGCGCGGCTTTGTCCTCGATGGGCGCGGCGCCTTCCGTCGCCGGCTGGGCGTAGATGGCGAGCGCGCGCTGCAAATTGCGGAACACGCCGACATAATCGACGATCAGGCCCGAGCGCTTGCCGGGCGCGGTCCGGTTGGCGCGCGCGATGGTCTGCATCAAGGTGTGATTGCGCATCGGCTTGTCGAGATAGATGGTGGAACAAGTCGGCACGTCGAAGCCGGTGATCCACATGGCGCAGACGAACACCAGGCGGAGCGGATCGCCCGCGTCCTTGAAGCGTTCGTCGAGCTTTTCGCGCGCCAGGCGCTCGCGGTGGCGACGCATGTCGAGGCCGCGCTCGGCAAGGTCGGCGATTTCGTTCTGGGATTGCGAAACCACCACGGCCATATCGGTTTCGCGCATCCAGGAGAGCGCGGCCTCGAACGCTTCGCGCTGTTCCGGCGCGGCGCTGGGCAAGGCGGCAGCGCGCGCGGCGATCTCGGCCTCCCAGGCGGCGCGCACCTTGTCGTGCATGCGCACGGCGGTCGCCTTGTCGATGGCCACGAACATGGCCTTGCCGCGATAGCCGCGGGCGATGAAGTGGCGCACGAGGTCGTGGGCGATCTTGTCAAGGCGGTCGTCGCGGGTGATGACCTGATACATCTGGCCTAGGTTTTGCGCGAGCAGCGCCTCGGCTTCCTCGTTCAAGTCGGCGTTATCGACGATTTCGCCCAATTGCTCGGCGAAGTCTGGATTATCGATCTGCACTTCCGGGATGCGGTTTTCGTAATAGAGCGGGACGGTGGCGCCGTCCTCGACCGATTGGGCAAAATTGTAGATCGAGACGTAATCGCCGAACACCTGCTTGGTGGCTTCCTCGCCCGCCATCAAAGGCGTGCCGGTGAAACCGATGAAAGCGGCGTTGGGCAGGGCGCGGCGCATATTGGCGGCGAACAGGTCGTATTGCGAGCGGTGGGCTTCGTCGGCGATGACGATAATGTCGGAGCGGTCGGAGAGTTCGGGGAAAACTTCGCCCTGAGCGGTTCCGAATTTCTGAATCAAAGTGAAGATGTAGCGTTCGTTGCCGCGCAGCAGCGCTTTCAAATGTTCGCGGGTTTGCGCCTGCACCTCATCCAGCGCTTTGCCGAGTTCGCCGCATTGGTCGAAGGTTTCGGCGATCTGCTGATCGAGTTCGGCGCGGTCGGTGACGATCAGGAAGGTCCAATTGCCCGGTTCGGTGCGCAGGACTTTGCGTGCGAACGCGACCATGGAGAGGCTCTTGCCGGAGCCTTGAGTGTGCCAGAAGACGCCAAGGCGGCCGCGATTCTCGGCGAGTTCGCGTACAGCAGCGACGGCGCGATTGACGCCGAGGACCTGGTGGTTCTGCGCCACCTTTTTGACGAGCCCATTCCGCTCCTCTTGGAACAACAAGAAGTTCTCGACCAGATCGAGAAAGCGCGGCTTGGGTCCGATGGCGGCAAGGATGGTGGCAAGGTCGGCGCGGCCCGGTGCGTCTTCCTCATTGGCGCGTTTCCATTCGGCGAAGCGTTCGAACGGCGCCTCGGCGGCACCAAGGCGCGCGGTGACTCCGTTGGAGAGCAACACTGCGGCGTTGAACCAGAAGGATTGCGACACGTCAGTGCGATAGGCGCGCAGATTGTCGTCGTAGGCGTCCTTCAGCGGCCGGCCGATGGCTTTGAATTCGGCGAAGAGCAGTGGCAGGCCGTTGACGAAGCCGATTCCATCGGCGCGGCGGCGATAGAGTTCGCCTTCGAACCAGACCTCGGTGGCGAACAGGAAATCGTTGGCGCTGGGATTGCGCCAATCGATGACGCGCACCCATTCGGTACGGTCCTCGTCGCCATCGCGGAATTTGACGCTGACGCCGTCGCGCAGCAGTGCGAGCGCCTCGCGATTGGCCGCGATGGGCGCGAGCGCGGAGCGCGGGCGGGCAAGTTCTTCGAAGGCGAGATCTAGCGCCTGCTGCGGCAGATCGGGATTGAGCGCGCGTAGCGCGGCGTTGAGACGATGTGCCAGGATCGGGTCACGAGCGGAGACGCGGCCCTCGGCGGAATCGGCGCCGAATGTTTCGTCGCGCAAATCCTTGTGCGCCCAGCCGTGTGCGCCGAGCAATTCGATGGCGGCGCCTTGGACCAGTTCGCCTTCGCTGAAACCGCGGATGCCGTATTGGCCGGCGCTAGGCGTCGGGTAGGTGAAATCGTCGGGCGGTCCGCCCGTCATGTCGGCTTCGCCTTGTCATAGGCGTACAGCCACGTGTCGACACGTTGCGGCGTCCGCTTTGTCTCTTCGGCGAGCGCGCGAAGTAGAAAAAGATATCTGGCCCAATCATTGGCCGTGTAGGTCGTGTTCTTTTTGCTCCTCGACTTGACGAGCTTGAAGCGGTGCAGTGTTTTCCAGGCGCGGCGATCCAGGACGCCATAAGATGATGGTTTGCTCCATGCGAGGAGGGCCGAAGCGACGGGCACCTCGATGCCTGGCAGCGCGCACAGCAGCGAAATCCTGACGGCCTCAACCTGCGTGGCTGCTTCTTCGTGCTTCAATGCCAGCGCGTGACGCACGACCTGCTCCGTGATTTCTGCCGGGACGGCGTTGATCAGTTTCAGGGCTCTCGGGGCTCGCTTTTGAAGCTTCACCTCCATGATCTTCAGTATTGCGGTGACGTCCGGCGGTCCTTCCTTCAGATCTTGCAGCAGATCAGCAACGCCCGGAGCCAATTGGTCGAACAGTTCAGGTCGCTCGTGCATTGCCGCGACAAGGAGGTCAAAGGCGTCGGATGGTTCGCCCGTCACGCGGCGTCTCGCGCCACATCATTGGGCGCGGGTGCCGCGCTCACATCGATTTCGCCGGAGATGAGCTTGGGGAGGAGCAGGTCGCGCGCGGCGCGGAGGCGGGCGTTCGCTCGCTGAAGTGTGTGGCTAAGCGATCGCATCGGCGTAACGATTTGACCATAGCGAGCCATTAGATCGGTCGGCGGGACCAGGACTGTTTGCCCTCCGATCCGAGCGCGGCCAAGTTCGGTCTGACCGGTGGACCCTTCGCCCATGCGTTCAAAGTCAGATTCCAACGACAGCAGTAGTGCACCGAAAAATGTGTGATCGACGCCTGGGGCGGGACGGGCGATTGTGACGTGCGTGTCAACGGTGGCGCCCTCCGGAACTTCGAAGACTTGCGCTACACGTCCAAGCGTTCCCACGCCGGTGCTGTTGATCAGAACATCTCCGCACTGGATGAGCTTGTCGGCTGGAGGCGACTTCGATTGGAAACGTGCAAGGTTCAGGTCAAGGCGCTTATTGCGGATGCATTTCTGATTGATGACCGGCGTCCCGCCCTCATCGACATAGGCCGGTGCAATTCCGCGATTGATGTAGGCGCAAAGCGTCGATAGCGCGCCAGTTTCCCAGGGATCGGGCAGGCCCTGGTCAACATCCTCACTCCCCGGATAGCGGAAGTGGACGAACCATTCCTCGAACAGGCGCCGCGCCATCTCCTCCAGGATCGCGATGCGGCGCTGGTTCACTTCGATCAAATCGTCATAAGCGGAGAGAATGCCGGCGATGCGCCGCTGCGTTTCGAGCGGGGGGACGACCACGGGCAGCGCCTTGAGGATGCCTAGGTTGATCCCTGGGACTGCCGCACCAATTGCGCGGTTCTGGATGTGCTTGACCATGAATGGGCTGGAGAAGTGAAAATAGGCAAAACGCGGAATCATTCGCGTGGGGTCAACGCGAAGTTTCAGTTGTTTATTCGAGATGACATATTTGGGGAATTTGGCGGTTCGCGGGATGATGCCAACCTGGCCGATCGTTCCCCAGCAAGTAAATACGAGGTCGTCCGGGACAACGGTTTGAGCTTTGTATTGCTCGGCTTGTTCCGGTGAGACGAAGACGAACCCATCATCAACGAACCCAGACGTGCCACCAGTTAGATTGCCTCCACGGATCACGGGAACGCCAGATTCTGTAAAATATTTTGAACTGATCGAGGATCCAAATGGACCCGCGACGCACGAATGCTTTTCGGGCGACTTGATTTCGTCGACAGTCGAAACCGCCCAATCCTTCGGCAGGCGGCACTCGAGTGCGGGATGAGGCGGCGCCACTATGTCAACAACTCCGCCACATTCTGCGCAATCCGCGCCTGCAAGCTCGCGGCTTCCGCGTTCAGCGCCTCCAAATCCTCATGCAATTCTTCCAGCCGTTCCTTGAAATCGACATCGTCGGCTTCGCCCTCGGCCACGCCGACATAACGCCCCGGATTGAGGCTGAAGCCTTGCGCGGCGATTTCGGCGCGTGTCGCTTTGCGGCAGAGGCCGGCGATGTCGCGATAGGCGAGACCGGGGAAGCGCTCGTTCAGCGCTGCTTCCGAGCCGCGCATGAATTCCGGTTCGCGCCCGCGCCAGAGCCGCACGATGTTGGCGAGGAACTCGATCTGATCCGGGGTGAAGTCTCGGTGGGCGCGGTCGATCTGGCGGAAGATGTGGCGCGCATCGAGGAACAGAACTTCGTCGGCGCGCGGGCCGCTGGCCTTGGCGCGATCGAAGAACCAAAGCGTGCAGGGCAGGGTGACGGTGTAGAAGAAATTCGGACTGATCGAGACGATCACGTCCACCGCGCCGGTTTCGATCAACTTCTTCCTGATCTCCAATTCGGACCCGCGCGCATCGGCGGTGGAGTTGGCCATGACGAAGCCGGCGCGGCCACTTGCGGCGAGCTTGGAATAAAACAAGCTGATCCAGGTATAATTGCCGTTGTCGGTGCTGGGCGTTCCAAACGGATAGCGCTTGCCGGCGTGGACCAGCCGGGCCTTGTCGATGCCGCTGACATTGAACGGCGGATTGGCCATGACAAAGTCGAAGCCGGCCACGTCCTCGAACAGATCGTCGTAATAGGAATTGCCTTCCATCAAGGTGCCGGAAAGCCCGTGCACGGCAAGGTTCATCTTGGCCAGGCGCAAAGTCTCGCGCGTTTTCTCCATGCCGTAGACGCTGATCTCGCGGCCGGGCGATTTCTTGTGGCGGCGCACGAAATCGGCCGAGTGCACGAACATGCCGCCCGAGCCGCAAGCGGGATCGAGGATGCGGCCATGATAGGGCTCGATGATATCGACGATCAGATCGACCAGCGAGCCGGGCGTATAGAACTCGCCGCCCTTTTGCATTTCCTGCGACGCGAACTCGCCCATGAAATATTCATACACCCGCCCAAAAGCGTCGCCTGTGATGTTCACCGGATGCAACAGGCGGATGAGTTCGACCAGGATGGAATCGTCGATGTCCTGAAAATTCTTCGGCAGCACATCGGCTAACTCAGGATTGGATTCCTCGATCGCCTTCATCGCGGCGGAGAGCGCCTTGCCCAGGCTCTCGCCCTCTGGCAGCGCCAGAAGGGTGGAGAAGCGCGCCGGCGGCGGCAGGTAGATGATGCCCTTGGCGATGAAGTCGGATGGCTCAGGCTTGAGGCGCGAGCCGGGCTTGGGCTTCAATTCCTGCTCGGCGGCCGCGAACTTGCCCTCGGCGTAGCGGAGGAACAGCAAGCCCAGCACCGGGCGGGCATATTCCGAAGGCTTAAGCCCCGCATTGGCCCACAGCTGGTCCGCCGCCGCAAACAGCCGCCGCTCAATGTCCGCCAAGTCGCCCGCCGCCATTCAGGACTCCAGCCAGCACCTTAGCCCGCAGGCACTTTCTTGAGAAGGAACGCGGGCGGCCCGGGGAGAACGCCTGTGGACAATTATTTAGATTGCCGGATTCGACTCTATCCACAGGTAGCGTATAGTC
Organism: Terricaulis sp.; assembly: GCA_040080225.1. Taxonomy (GTDB): domain Bacteria; phylum Pseudomonadota; class Alphaproteobacteria; order Caulobacterales; family Aquidulcibacteraceae; genus Vitreimonas. Next base: position 8,367 of record JBEBIU010000077.1, on the reverse strand, counting down.
AGATCGCCACCGCAACATATGGGGCTGTTCGCGTGGTGGGGGAAATGCGGTGGCAAGGGGCTCTAGACACATTTATCGCCATTGCGGCTCCGTAACACTTGAGGCTCTGTTTGCGGCTGCGGGTGCTGAAGGGGCCGAGATTGCCCCGGACTTGTCGCCAACGCGCAGGGCTGATGCGGCACAAGCGGCATTTGCAACGCTGCCCAAGGCGATCCAGGCCAAGCTCCAGGCCGTGCTGACCGAGATCGGCGTCTTGGCGAGCCCGCTCGGGGAGGATTGCCTGCGTCAGGCCGCTGGCGTCGAACGAGCGCGGTTCAACGCAAAGTTTGTCGAACTGAATTCCTGTTGCGAACGCGCGGCCTGGGCGCGGCTGAATTTTCCGGCCATGTTCGAGGCGGCGCGGGCGCTGTGGTTTTTCGAGCGCCGGTCAACGAGCGCGACGCTGGCGGATGCTTTCGCCGGTCAGGATGCGTTCCAGGTCGCAAACGACCTCGCGGCGTTGCAGGCGCGCATCGCGGCAATCATCGCAGAAGACATCGGCGCCGAGGCGCTGGTCCAGGTGGATCGCTATGACATGGATGACGGCGCTGTGCTGCTGGCGATTTCACATCAGGAATTGTGGCGCACCGAAGACGAATTCACTGAGGCTGGCGCGCTCGGCGCGCGCGCCGGTCGCCCAGTGCAGCACGCTGCCGCAAAGATCGAGAGCGGGATCATCACAATTGCTGCAGAGCGCGGCGGCGCGGCGAGGCGCGCGGCGCTTGCGCATGCGGTCGCCGCGGAAGTTCTCGGATTGCACGGTGAGTTGTCGCGGTTGGCGCCGCTCAGCTTCAGCCTGAACCGACTGCTCGATCCCGCGCCGTTTCAGGTCGATAAAGCGCACCTAATTACCGATGTGCTGGTAACTGCGCTGGGGCTGGCGGCGCCAAGCGTAGGCGACGCCTTGATCGAAGTATTCGAGTCGGGGCGCTCTGCAAGGGACGTGCGCGAGCGCGCGCTTCGGCTTCTGCCGCTGTCGGATCGGGCTGTGGCGATGGTGGTGTCAGGGGAATTGCGCGTTGTGTTCGCGCCCGGGCCAGGGCGAGCCCGGCAGCGAAGCGTGCGCCTGGTGTTCGGCGGCGCAGCGGGCTGCAAGTTTCAACTCGATTGCGTCGAAGAGGCGCTGGTGCGGTCCTATCTCAAATCGTGGGGGCTGATCGCGTCGCATCGCGTTGCCGGTCCAGGACGGTGAACGCGGTCGCGCTCTCGGAATTGTTCGAGACTGCGCCGGGGGCCAGTCTGCGCATGGCGCCACTGATCCAGGATTTGGGCGCTGACGCGCTGATCTTGTCGGGTTGGCTGATTGAATTGCCGCTCGCCGATGACGCGCTCTGCACCGCATGCGGCGACCCTCACACTGTTAATGTCTCATGGGATGAAGCACGCCAGGAGCATGGCGGCTATTGCGCGGACGACGGCGGCTGGTTCGCGGTTGCGACGGAGTTGCGGCAGCGCTTCCGCTTCCGCCATGAGCGCCTGCTGGATATGCTGAGCGGGGCGTTCGGGTTGGTGAGAAAGCGGTAGGAATTGACGCAAGGCGCCTGTTGGCTGCTTGGCGTTGCGGCGATTGGCGATGTTGAAATCGACTTGGTCGCCGCCCGCGAATTGAACGATCCGCGAAGCGTGATGGCGGTGGCGGGCGCGCTCAAATGCAAACGCAAGAATTGGCGGGGTCTCATCCTCACCGGCGCTCAGCCGATGGTCGATATTGGGGGTCTGCCGCGCGGGCTCAAGGTGGTGGAACTCAAGGACATCATCGTGCTGGACCAGGCCGGGAAGATCGCGATCGATCTCAAATGGGCGGCCGCTAAGCTGGGACCGTCGGGCGGGGGCAAGGGAGAGCATGGCGCCTCGCGTTCACACCCTCATCTTGTGCCGTATCTCGAAAAGCGCCTGGCCAGCGGGCGCGCGCTTGCGAACGATTCCGCCGAAGCGCGCCAAGTGCTCGCCGATCCGACCTGGGCCACGCCCGGCGAACGCGCGCCGGGGTTCGACGCCATGCGGGTGATGGTCGGGCGCCTCCGCAAGAAGCTGGGCTGAACAAGTTCGGTTGAACACGAATTTGTTCAGCATTTTGTTCAGATGCGAATGGCGGTGGCATGGCGTCCGCCGGGGCTTGTCCGGCGTCGCCGGAACTCACCGCATGCGAAACGAACCCACCCACACCCGCCCGATCGCAGCATCCCCGGCCGAAGCGGCGCGCTTGATCGGGATCGGCCGCACTAAACTCTACGAGGCGCTGAGTTCAGGCGTTTTGCCGAGCTATCGCGTCGGAACGCGGCGCTTGATCCGGGTCGCCGATCTGGAGGCCTGGCTCGAAGCTCAACCGGCTAACGCCGGTCGCCAAGCGGTGCGCGCGAAGCCGGGCTGAAACCGGGATGTGTCCCGCCGCTCAACCCCTCACGCGAATTTGCCGTGCGATCATGTTGGTCATTGCAGCGCACTGAAGGTCAAGCCGATGCGAAAATCTGTCTCCAGCATCACCAAAAACACGCTCACCCTAGCCGACATCGCTTCGTTGTGCGGCTGGTCCACCGCCACGCTCAACCGCAAAATACGCAAGCCCGAATTGGCTTTCCCCAGGCCCTTGTTCCCCCCGCACATATCGAAACTCAAACTGTTCGATCGCCGTGAAGTTGAGGCATGGCTGCGCCGTCACGGGGACGCGCCATGATCGATTTGGCGGCCTTAGCCAAGCGCGCGGGCGGCAGTTTCAACGGCAAGGACGCGCTGATTCCAGGCCCTGGCCACCGCGCGTGCGACCGCTCGCTGTCGCTCACTATCGGGCGCAAGGGACAGCTCATTGCGCACAGTTTCGCCGGCGATGAGATGGCGGCGATTGCCGTTTATCTCAAATCGCTGGGCGTGGAGATTTCAGCGGCGCGGCAATCAGCTGAAAGCTTGCGTGCGAGCGAGAGGGCAGGGGCGGCCAAGGCGAGCGCCGGCGCGCACCTGGCGGCTCGGTTGTGGCGCGAAAGCATTCTCATCACCGACACGCTTGCCGCTCGCTATCTTGAGAACCGCGCCGTCGCCACGCCTTGGCCGCCGGCGTTGCGTTTCCATCCTGCTTGTCCAGACGGCCCGTTCAGGCGCCCGGCTTTGATCGCAGCGCGCACGCTGCTTGACCGTCCCGACCAAGTTGGAAGCGTGCAGCGCACGTTTCTGCGCCGCGATGGCGCCGGCAAAGCCGAGACCGCCAATGCCAAGAAGATGCTCGGCGCTTGCAAGGGCGGCGGAGTTGTGTTGGGCGAAATTGGCGGCGTGCTTCTGGTTGCCGAAGGCGTCGAGACAGCGCTCAGCGCGGCGGCGCTGTTCGCTATGCCGGCGGTGGCGACTTTGGGCGCGGCGCACACGCGCAAGCTCATCGTCCCCGAAAGCGTGCGGGAGATCGTGATCGCCGCCGACAATGATGAAACGGGGCGCGCTGCTGCCGAGGCGTTGGCTGCGCGGTTGCGCAAGGAAGGGCGCAGCGTGCGCGTTGAGTCGCCGCCGCCCGCTTTGAAGGATTTTAATGATGCTGCGACGGCAAAGGAGCGCGACGTTGGCGCGCCGCGCCCCTTTCGCGGAGGAGGGCCTCCACATGGCATTTGACGCCAACGCTTCTTCTGGCCGGTCCAAGCAATCAAACTATAACACAAAAAGCGCATGCGCGGAGGAAGAAAAAGCGCCCGACGCAGCCGAGGGCGCACGCGAGTTGATCGAGCGCTTGCAGCATGGGGCGGCCGGAATAGTGGCCGCGGCCGGGGACGCGGAGCTGCGTGAGCTTAACGACAAGCACGCCGTGTTGCGCAATGAGGGCGGCAAATGCGTTGTGCTCTCGCGCGTGCGCGATCCTGTTGGCGGCGCTGCGCGCGAGCGCGTGCAATTCCAGAGCTTCCACGATTTCCGCAACCGATACCTGAATCGGTGGGTTTGCGTCGGGTACAAGGATGGCCAACCCCGGTACAAGAAATTGGGCGCATGGTGGCTCGAGCACCCAGAACGCCGTGAGTATGAAGCGCTGACCTTCGAGCCCGGAGGACCGAACGAGATCGAGGGGTATCTGAATCTCTGGCGCGGCTGGGGCGTGACCCCCATGCGGGGTGATTGGAGTTTGCTGCGCGCCCACATGCGCGAGGTGTTGGCGAATGGCGATGAGCAGGCTTTCGCCTACATGCTCAATTGGTGCGCGTTCACGCTGCAAAACCCGAGCTTACCGGCCGAAGTGGCGCTGATCTTCAAGGGCGGACGCGGCACCGGTAAGGGCATGTTTGGCCGCGCGATGGTCAAATTGTTCGGTCAGCACGGTCTGCAGATATCAGGCTCTGGGCATTTGACCGGGCGCTTCAACGCCCATCTGCGCGATCTGTGTCTGCTGTTTGCGGATGAAGCCTTGGCCAAAGGCGATGTGGAGGCGGAGGCCAAGCTGAAAGCGCTGATCACCGAGCCCACGCTCATCATCGAGGGCAAGGGGCGCGACGCCATCGAAGCGCCCAATCGGTTGCACATCGTCATGGCGAGCAATCGCGATTGGGTTGTGCCCGCCGGCGCCGACGAGCGGCGGTTCGCTGTGTTTGATGTCTCTGAACAACGCAAGGGCGACGCGGCCTATTTCAAGGCGCTGGTGTCGGAGATGGGATCGGGGGGCCTGGCGGCGATGCTGTCCGATATGCTCGCGGTCGAATTGGGCGATTGGCACCCGCGCCACGACGTGCCGCAGACCCATGCGTTGCGCGACCAAAAGGAGCATTCCTTGCCGCCCGAGGAGCAGTGGGTGCTCGGGCTGCTTGATGCGGCGGAGTTGCCGGGCCGCAAGCCGGCCACCCCGCGGCGGGTGACCTGCAATGAGCTTTACGAGGCTGCCCGCAAGGCGTCGCCGAAGTTGCGAGACACTTCCGACAACGCGCTGGCGCGTCATCTGACCGACAAATGGAACCTGCCCAAGAAAGACGTTCGCGTGGGCGGTCACCGCGCGCGGGAATTTCCCCCCTTGCAGGAGATGCGCCGTCAGTTCGAGGAAAAGTACGGTCAGCGCGAGTGGGCCTCGGATGCGGATGAATGGCTGTGACAAACGGGATACGGGATGCATTGCGGGAAGCGCAAATATATGGCGCTGTGGGCTTTTCCCGCATTTCCCGGTTTAGGGCGCGGCGCCGCACGCGCGCGGATTTTGCGGAGTTGCGCATGTCTAGCGGCGCTCAGGGGCTTGTTTTTCTGTTTCCTCAATAATTGAGGGAAATAAGGGAATTGAGGGAAGGGCGTTGAATGCCAAGGCTTTTGCCATTCCCGCAAGGATCCCGCTTTTCCCGAATTCAACGCGCATGCAAGTCGCCGTCACGCAAAACGCAGCGCGAAGTGGCCAGTCGGGCATGAACTGAAATGAATAGTGTCTCGTGGCTAACCGGTTTCGACCCGCGATTTTTGCGCCTCAAAAAAGGGTGAGGCGGCGTTCGGCGTTGCACGACCCGGACCCGTTCGGCTTTCGCGAGCAGCGAAACTGGGAACGCCGTCAAGAGGCCCGCGTGCGCCGCAACGATGTGCGCAGGATAGCGAGGCGGCAGCGAGCGGGGACGTGACCGGGGGAGGGCGCGTGGTCCTAGTGGCGGCCGTGGGCCCGAGTGCCGCCGGATTGCTGCAGCGCAGCGAACCGGGAAAGCTGGCCCAGCTTCGCCCGGGCCGCAATATTGTGCCGACTTGCTGGCCCGCTCAACAGCCGCCGCTCCCGGCCACCGGGGTCATGAGCCACGATCTCGCCGATTTGAGGCATCAGAGATCCTTGCGCAGGAACTGCCGCGTATGCCCTCGCGGATAATCTTCGAGCCTTCCAAACTCACGATAACAGCGCAATTCGCCAAAGCCTTTGGAACCGACGAGAAGTCAATTCGCGACAAGGTTTATTATATCTGGCACAGACCGGAAGGGGAGTGGCGATTGATTTTCGTCGGCGACTCGCTCGCAGAGATTTACGCCGCTCCGTAAATTTCTTGCAGTGATTCGTCGCCTGTGCGCTCGAATCGACCCCACTCTTCCCCATTGCGCATGCGAATGGCCGCTATTGATTGCCCGGCGACATCGGAACGAGGTGCCGGGTCTCGCGTGAGAGCGGAAAGCACAGAGCGGCCTTCGGGTAAGCACGTGTGGGCGAATGACCGTTGTCGGCGATTAACGTGAGGCTGCCTAGGAAGGCGCGAACGGCGGGCTCGATCTGAACCTGCCCTTGCAACCGCCCCCGATGGGCTGCCTTGTTGCAGGTGCGAAGGCGAACGGAAGGTTCGGATTGACCCCGCCGCCGGTCATATTGTGGCGGCCCGGGCTGGAATGGCCCTTAACTGCCGTCGCCGATCTTGGCGGGTGCGGCCTTCTTCGAACTCTTTCCCGCCGCTTGACTCATCCTGAGCTGACCCCCTGAGTAACGGGTTGTTGGCGGTGGGGGATGGGTCTGTGTTCGCCAAAGCGTTTCGTCTCTTTGTTTCGTCAACTTTCCAAGACTTTGCGCTGGAGCGTCGGCTTCTCCAGGAACAGGTGCTGCCAGTGTTGGAAGCGCACTGCGCGGCCCATGGCTTCGGCTTTCGCGCTGTGGATATGCGCTGGGGGGTGAACGAGGACGTACAGCTAGATCAGCGCACCACGGAAATCTGTCTCGGTGAAGTCATTGACGCAAAGGGCTACCCGGCCCCCAATCTTCTAATCCTAATCGGCGACCGCTATGGTTGGGTGCCGCTGCCGTTCGCAATCGCCCGCGGTGAATTCGAGACGGTGCGGAGCTGGCTAGCGGCGCAAGATCAAAGCCAGGCTGTTGCCGATCTCGACCGAGTCTATCAGCTCGACGAGAACCACCGCATGCCGGCCGGTCTCGGCGAAACCGGCGGCGGTGTTGGTCTAGTCGGCTCCTACACACTGCGTTCGCGCGAAGACGATCTTCTTGAACTCAAAGCCCCAGAGGCGTGGGCGCCTGTCGAAGCGCGTTTGCGTGCCGGTCTGCAAGCAGCAGCGCGACAGCTACATGCCGCAGGTGAGCTGAGTTCTGCCGGCCTCGAGAAATATGTCTTCTCGTTGACTGAGCAGGAAATCCGCAAGGGGCTGGAGCAGCTCACTGCGGGCGATAGCGTCGTCGCGGCTCACTCCATCGCCTGGATACGAACGACGCGGGCGGGGGAGCCGCCGGTGCGAGCCTTGGCGGATGCCGTGCAGCAAGCACTCCCGGAAGGAAACGTACTTCACGCTGAGGCGCTTGTTGAGAACGAGTCATATGGTGACGCGTTTATTGAGAGGATCGCGGCCAAGCTGATCGCCATGGTCGATGCGCAGATCGCGGAGTTCAAGGCGCGTGAGCAAACGCCCGACTTTGCGCTCCAGACCGAGCGCTCCATCCACGCCGCCTTCGCCGCCGAGCGCCTACGCGTGTTTGTCGGCCGCCAAAGCAATCTAACCGCCATCGCCGCCCACATCGCCGGCGACGCGCGCCATCCGCTGGTGCTCACGGGCGTTTCCGGCTCCGGCAAGACGGCGTTGATGGCGCAGGCCGCGGCGCAGACGAAAGGCGCGGTGGTGCAGCGTTTTGTCGGCGCGAGCGCGTCCTCCGCCAATCAGCGCAATTTGCTGGTCTCCGTGATCGAGGATCTCGCCGCGCTGGGCGTCGCCACGCGCCCTCCGCAGTGGGAGGATGACGACAACCGCTTCGTCAACCAGGTGCGCGATCTGCTTGCCGCCATCGACCAGCCGGTCACGATCTTCATCGATGCGCTGGACCAGCTGCGCGCGCCCTATCGGCCCATGTGGCTGTCGCCGCAGTTGAACCCCAAAGTGAAGGTGGTCGTCTCGGCGCTGGACGATGAAGTTTTCGCAGCGGAGCGCGGCATCGTCCAGGGCCTGCGCCGCAGCCTGTCGGCGGAGGCCTTCCTCGCCATCGAGCCACTGAGCGGACAGGACGGGGCTGACATCCTCAAAGGCCTGCAGCGGGAGGCGCAACGCGGCCTCACGCCCGACCAACAGGCCTTCATCCTAGAGCGCTTCCAGGCCGCCGGCGCTTCGCCGCTCTGGCTCCGTATCGCCTTCGCTATCGCACGCGGTTGGCGCTCCACCGACGATCCGCGCGCCCGTGGTCTGGCTGACGATGTGACGTGCATCATCGGTCAGTTCTTCGATGAGCTTTCAACCGTGCATCACCATGAGCCGCACCTAGTGCGCCGCGCGCTAGGGCTGATCGCGGCGGGACGGGAGGGCTTGTCCGAAAGCGAAGCGATCACGGTGCTGTCCGCCGACGCAGAAGTCATGACGGCGACCTCGTCCGAGCGGTTTGGCGCGAGGACAGATCGGCTGCCGGATTCGGTTTGGGTACGGCTGAAGCGC
>JBEBIU010000076.1:0-14984 GCA_040080225.1 Terricaulis sp. | reverse complement strand
TGCGTTGATCCATGTCGCCACTTCACACCGCATCACGTTCAAACCGCGTCTCCTCAACTGAAGCGGCTCTGGTGCACCGTAGCCTCCCAAGAGAAGATGCACGCAGTATCTCACGGCCGCGAAGGTGTAGGATAGATTTTCGCCGACCCTAATGTTTTCAAGAGCTTGCGCGGGATTCTTGGGGGATAGATTGGGTTTTTGGCTCCCCGCATGCGCTCAGCCCAAGTCCAAAGCCGCCAACGCCGCGGCCACGCCTTCGCCGCGCGCGCGCATGTCGGCCGCGATATGCGCATGCGTGGGGATGTAGAACAGGCCGAGATCCATGCCCTTGAGCGCAAGTTCGGCGCAGCGTTCGGGCATGATCAGGCCAAGTCCGGGCGGCGCCAGTTTTGGATCGGGCAGATGCTTGGAGATTAGCGGCGTGTAGACCGCGCCGGGCAACAGCACGTGCACATCAAGTTGGCGCGCCTCGTCACGCAACCATTCGGCGGCGGCGAGCAGGGCGTGTTTGCTGGCGGCGTAGGCGCCGAGGCCGCGTCCCCTCACTGCGGCAGGGATTGAGAGCGAATTCTCCGATCCGGTGAACAGCATGCGCCCGCGCGCGCCTTCGCCCAATGTTGCGGCGTATGCTTGCGCCAGCCGCACGCCGGCTGAGAAATTCACCGCGAACACGCGCGCGATCTCTTCGTCGCTTTCGTTCAGCACGCGCTTGTTGCGGCCGATGCCGGCGTTGGAGCAGACCAGCGTTAGCGACCCGCGCTCACTCGCCGCTGCGATCAGGCGCGCGGGCGCTGCGGGATCGGCCACGTCGCAGGTGATTGCTTCGCCATTGATCGTGGCGGCGACCGCCTCAACATCGACCGCGTTGACATCGGCGACGATGACATGCGCTCCGCGCGCGGCCAGCGCCTCCGCGAGCGCCTTGCCGATGCCGGAGCCGCCGCCGGTGACAAGGACGCGTTGGCTTTGGTAGTCGATCACCATTTTATCTTTCGATCAGCGCGCGCCGATGCGCGCCGGCATAGATATGTACGCTGGCCGCTTCCATCGCCAAGCTGGCGAGCGCCTGGTTGAACGCCGCCGTGTGCGCGGTCTGGAAGTGCGCCTCGAGCGCGGCTTCGTCTTGCCAGCGCTCGGCGATGCGCAGCGTATTCGGCTCAAGCAGGTCGCGCGCATACGCATAGTCGAGGCAGCCGGTCTCCTGCCGCGAGGCGCGTATCTGCGCTTCCGCCGCCGGCATGAATTGCTCCAGCGCTCCCGGCGGGAGGCGGACATAGCCTTCGACGAAGATCATATTGCTCACCTCAGGTCGCCTTCATCAACTCCCCCGCCAGCCCTTTGCGCAAGAGCGCACTCGTCTCGCGCACGCCGAAAATCGCGACGAATTGGCCAAAGCGGGGGCCGTTTTCGACGCCGAAAAGCACTTCGTAGAGCGCCTTGAACCAATCGCGCAGCGGCTCGAAGCCGTGTTCCTTGCCGATTGCGTAGACCTCGTTCTGGATCAGCTCGCCATCATTTGTATCGGCGGGTAGGGCATCGAGGCGCACGATCAGAGCCTCGAACGCGGCGCGTTCTTTGTCGTTTGCTGGGCGGAATTTCTTGGTTGGCTTGATGAAGTCCTCGAAATAGCGGATGGCGTAGCCGCAGAGCTTATCGAGGAACGGATGCGATTGCGGCGTCGTGCCCGGGGCATATTTGCCGATGAAGGCCCAGAGCAAGTCCTTGGTCTCGGCGTTGGAGGCCGACACCAAATTCATCAGCAGCGCGAACGAAATTGGCGTGAGGTCCTTCGGCGGCGCGCCTGCATGGATGTGCCAGGCCGGGTTTTCCAGCTGCTCGGCGAGGTTCTGTTTCGAATACGCCTCTACGTGCGCGAGATATTCGTCCACCGCTTTCGGGATCACATCGAAATAGAGCTTCTTAGCGGTGCGCGGCTTTTGAAAATTGTAGAGCGAAAGGCTTTCAGGCGCCGCATACGCCAGCCATTGCTCGACGCTGATGCCATTGCCCTTGGTCTTCGAAATCTTCTCGCCGTTCTGATCGAGAAACATCTCGTAGACGTAGTTCACCGGCGGCTCGGCCCCAAGCGCCTTGCAGATGCGCGCGTAGACGCCCTGGTTAGGCTGGTGATCTTTGCCGAACATTTCGAAATCGACCCCGAGGGCTGCCCAGCGCATGCCGAAATCCGGTTTCCATTGCATCTTGGCGCGCCCGCCTGTCACCATCTGCGTGATCTCCTCGCCGCCCTCGTCGTCGAACGTGATGGTTCCAGCGTCCGCATCGAAGCGCTTCATCGGCACGTAGAGCACGCGGCCGGATTTGGGCGAGATCGGCAGGAACGGCGAATAGCTTTGCCGGCGCTCCTCGCCGAGCGTCGGCAGCATGATCGCCATGATTTCGTCATAGACCGACAGCGCCTTCAACAGCGTGGCGTCGAACGCGCCGGATTTGTACAAATCGGTCGCCGACTTGAACTCGTACTCGAAGCCGAAGCTATCGAGGAACGCGCACAGCCGCGCATTGTTATGATGGGCAAAGCTCGCATGCGTACCGAACGGGTCGGGCACATCGGTCAACGGTCGCTGAATGTACTCGCGCAGCATCTCGTGATTGGGCACGTTGTCGGGAATTTTCCGCATTCCGTCCATGTCGTCGGAGACGCAGATGATTTTAGTCGGGTAGGTATTCTCCGTCAGCACGCTGAAAGCGCGGCGCACCATGCTCGTGCGCACCACTTCGCCGAATGTACCGATATGGGGTAAGCCGCTCGGCCCGTAGCCGGTCTCGAAGATCACCGGGCCAGGCTTTGGTTTTTTCTGCACCCGCTCCAGCAGCAGGCGCGCTTGTTCGAATGGCCAGGCCTTGGCGGCGGTTGCGAGGGTGGGAAGGTCAGACACGGGCTTTGGTTAACGATGCTTCGACCGCAAAGCCAAGGCGCTTGAATAATCTAGATGAATCATCTAGATTATAAGGCATGAGAGAAGTCGGACTATTTGAAGCGAAAAACAAGCTCTCGGAACTCGTGGAGGCTGCGGCCGCAGGTGAGGAGATTGTTATCACCAAGCACGGTCGCCGGCTTGCCCGCCTTGGCCCGGCTGTTGTGATCCACGACCTGACCAAGGTCGAGGCGGCTTTGAAAGCGCTGGATGAGCGGGCCAGCAAGCGTGGGCGGTTCAGTGCTGGGGAATTGCGCGCCTGGATCAATGAAGGGCGCAAGTGAGCGCGCTTGTGCTCGACGCTTCTGTCGCAATGTCTTGGCTGTTGCCCGATGAATTCCACGCGAAAGCGCTCGCGGTGCGCGCGCAGGTGCTCGGCGGCGGCGCGTGCGCCACGATGTTCTGGCGGAATGAAATTGCAAATGCCTTGCTGATGGCGGCGCGCCGTAAGCGTTATGACCCGGTCCGCATGAGCGCTGACCTTGCTGCCTTGGCTTTGTTGCCGGTGGTTATGGACGCCGAGACTTGGCGTGCTGCCTGGGGCGACGCCGTCGGGCTTGCGCGCGCGCACAAGCTCACCTCCTATGATGCCGCCTACTTAGAACTCGCTCGGCGCAGCGGTTTACCGTTGGCTACATTCGACTCGGACCTCGCCAAGGCTGCGCTAGCCGAAGGTGTCAGCGTGGTTTGACGATGCGCACCCTGACCCTCTTCCGCCACGCCAAAGCAGAACGCGCCCATGAGGCGCCGAGCGATGAAGCGCGCGGCTTGACCGGGCGCGGCCGGCGCGACGCCGAGGCCGCCGGCGAGGCGATGAGAGCCGAGGGGCTCGCGCCCGAACTCGCGCTTGTTTCGACCGCGCAGCGCACGCGCGAAACCGCCGAGCATGGATTAAAGGGCGTCAAGTGCGAGTTCGACGCGGCACTCTATCTCGCTTCGCCCGAAGGCATTTGGGATGCGTTTATCGAGAGCGATTGCGCAAGCGTAGTCGTCATCGGCCACAATCCCGGCATTGGCGATCTTGCTTCTCTGCTGGTGCGGGAAGCTCATGACGGCTCCAAGCTCGCGCGCGCGGTTGCAAGCGATTTTCCCACCGCCGCCTGGGCCGCGTTCGAGGTCAAAGGCGAAATCCTGCGCGCCGCCGGCCCGCGCTTGCTGGCGGCGTGGCGACCGGAGCGAGGCTAGGGCAACATCGTCGCGCTGCTCATTGCTGCGTCGGCGACGCTGCGGCCGGCCGGTGTGTAGACGGTTCCGTTCCACACATGCAGCGGGTGTTCGAAGCCGGGGCCGGCGAAGGCGATGTCGCGCACGCCGTTGGTTTGGCTCTGCAGAATCGCCATGAAACCGCCGCGGCTCGAGTAGATCGCGCGCCAGCTTGCGCCTTCGCGCTTCAAGAGCGTGAGACCCGGGCCGTCGCCATAGCAGCTTGCGTAGTTTGGACCGCCCGACATCGCCAGAAGTGTCGCACTGCCAACCGCGCCGCTCATCTCCGCCGGCAGAAATTGCGGCGTGACCCGTTCGCCGCATTCGTTCTCGACCTGCCCGGCCGCATCGGCGCTTAGATTTTGCGAGAGCAGAATGGTGGCGCGATCGGAATCAGTGAGCGCGCCTGCGACAGCTTGCGTTTGCGCGCCAGCGCCGCCAGGCGCCACGCCTTGGTCGCACGCGGCAAGTCCAAGCAAACAAGCGACAAATAAAACTCCGCGCATGGCTTCCTCCCTTGGTGGTATGTTACATAAAATTCCATCCGCGTAATGTCCGGTGGTCAAAAAAGCCGGCTGGAAGCCGGCGCTCCGTTTGAGCGACGCCTTGCAGCATGAAGCCGACGGAGCGCCGTGTTGGACGAATAGGAAACCGGCTGTCACCCATACCCGGATGCGCGAAGCGCATTCCGGGGCACATAAACACCAACCGTCCGTGATCCTGGACCCCGGAATTTTCGCTGCGCTCAAATCCGGGGATGGGTGGGTGAGAGTCCTTGATGGGTGGGTGAGAGTCCTTTCAGAGCACTGGTCGCCGTCGCTCCGCTCCGCTAACGTCGCGTCAAGCGGGGAGCGATGGCCGACGTCTTCATTTCCTACAAGCGCGACGAGCGCGGCGCGGTCGAGGAGATCGCCCGGCGCCTGCGTGCGTTGGGGCTGCAGGTCTGGTTCGACGGCGGCTTGAGCGCCGGGGAGAGCTTCAACGACGAAATCGACCGCGAGGCGCACGCCGCCAAGCTCATCCTGGTGTGCTGGTCGCCGACGGCGCGGGAATCCAAGTGGGTGAAGTCCGAAGCCATGATCGGCTTCGAGCACGACAAGCTCGCCGCCATCCATGTCGCCGGCCCCGACGGGTTCTCCCCGCCGGCGCCATTCAACACCGTCCACGCCGAAGACTTGCGCGCCTGGATATCGGCGCCCAGCGAAGCTCACGCCGGCTGGCGCAGCGTGCTGCGCCGCATTGGCAAATTGTGCGAACGCGCCGACATCGAAAGCTGGGGCGCGCTCGACGCAGCCGCCAGCGCCGCGGAACTCCGCGCCTGGATCGCCGCGCACGAGAAAAGCCCGCTGTTCATGGCCGTGGACGCCATGCTGCACGCGCGCGAAGCGCAGGATGCCGAGCGCGCAAGGCTGGAGCAGGAAGCCCGAGCGCGGCGGGCGCGGGAGGAGGCGGAGCGAAGGGAGCGGGAGGAGCAAGCCCGTCGCGAACAAGAAGAGCGCGAAGCTGAAGCGCGTGCGCTGCGGGAAGTGGAGCGCAGGTGCGAACAAGAGGAAGCTCGGGTCCGCGAAGCTGAGCGCGCGCTGCAGGAGCGCGTGCAGGGACGTCAGAGCCGCACAATGGCGCCGGGTTTGGTTGGCTGGGTCGCCATTGGTGCGGTGGTGTTCGTGCTGTTCCTGGTCGTTAGCGCCACAGGTCTGCTCCGGGGCGAGGGAGAACGGTTGCAGACTGCGACAGTAGTTCGTAACTGCGGAGACTTAGTAACGCTGCGTGCGCAGCTCTTGATTGATGGTGAACTTCGGGATGTGACAATAGAGGACCACCGACCAAGCATTCCTATCTCATACTCATCGCGCTCATACTCATCGCGCAGCGCGCTTGCGCACTCGGAGGAGGGAAGGCCTGCGTTGCTGGTCCTGACAGAGGGGCAAATAACCCAGAACAATTCGGATGGTACAACGGACCGACTCGACTTCGACCGATATACGCTTGAAGTGTGCCCTGAAGTCGTAAGAGGCGTTCGGCACTTTGATCCAGGGTTCGCTAGTGCTGTGGGCCCGGCAGTTGAAGTCATCACGACGCGATCTCGGTCCGTGGAGTCTAGGTTCATTGCGGTATTGGTCGATGATCGAGACATATATGACGAACTGAAGCGTCAGTGGATTGAGGACGACTTCGACATGCCGCTACACCTGTGGCCGGAGGTCGCGCCCGATGCTGTCGAGCAGGTGCGATCCGACGGGAATGCACAGGTGTTCGTTGTGGTGTTTCACCCAGATAATTTGCCTGTCATTGCCAACGATTTCACTAACTTCCGCACCATTCAGCGCGTCAGCGTTCCGGCAGGTGGCAACGCAAGTCGCGACTTTGAGTTCGCTGTTGGCGAGGGATTCGCTCCAGCTCCTCGGGACAACACAACTCCGGCCGATGTTGTGAATTAGGACCATGCCGACGCGATCAGGCATGCCCATGAGGGGGAAGCGGCTTCCTCGGGCCCAGCTCTGTGGTAGAATTGCGCCGTGACCCGCGACCAGACCCTCGCACGCCTCCACGAGGCCCTTCCCGATCTGCGGCGACGCTATGGCGTCGTGCGGCTCGGACTTTTCGGCTCGGTGGCACGTGGCGAAGCTGCGCCCGAAAGCGATGTCGATCTGGTGGCGGAATTCGCGCCTGGCGAGGCGCCGGGGCTGGCATTCTTCGACCTGGAAGCGGAATTGAGCGCTCTGCTCGGTCGTCCGGCGCGCATCGCCGGGCTTGCCCGCATGAACAAAGTGGTGCGCGCTTCGGTCGAACGCGATCTGGTCTATGCCTGATCGCGGGCCGGCCGGCGATCTCACGGAAATGCTTGAAGCGATCGGTCGCGTCGACTTGTATGTTCGCGGCATGGACGAAGCGACGTTCGCCGCAAGCATGATCGCCTACGACGCGGTGCTGATGAATCTGCTCGTGGTCGGGGAGGCGGTGCGTCGGATAGACGTCGCTGTTCTTTCGCAAGAGCCGGCCATTGAATGGGCAAAAATCGTCGGCTTGCGCAACCGGATCGCGCACGGCTACGAAGACATCGAGCCCGCTGTCATTTGGGCGACTATTCTGCGCGACCTGCCGGCCCTGCGCGAAGCCGGCTCGCGCTTGCTTGCGCGTCATCCGCCGCCGCGGAGCTAAAACACTAGCGCCTCGCTAGCGCTGCTTATCCCCCTACTGGCTCGCCCACAAAATCCGCGCCACCCAATCGACCTCGGCCGCCGGTAATTCGCGCGTAGCGTGGGCGGGGTTGAGCGAGATGAGTTCGATCATCTGCTCGTTCCTTCGCCCCAGCACCTTGGCCATCACTTCGCCGGCGCGCGTGCGCACGACGACGCGGTCGCCGCGGCGCACGTCGGCGCCGGGCTGGACGATAACTATGTCCCCGGCGCGATAGGTCGGCTCCATGGAATCGCCGGCAATCTCGAGCGCGTAGACGCGGTCTTCGCCGAGATCGGGAAAGCGCACGGTTTCATCCGCGCTCGCGGGAAAGCCCTGTTCGTCGAAAAACCCGTCTGCGCCTGCGCGCGCCATGCCTACGATCGGCACTGCGTGGCCCGTCCCGCTCGGCCGGCCGGAGAGCAGGGCGGCGAACTCGTCCCAATTCGTCTCCACCGCATCGAGCGCGCGCGCGACGCTTTCGGTTGAGGGCCAACGCGGCTTGCCGTCAGGGGTCTGGCGCTTGGATTTGTTGAACGTGGTCGGATCGAGACCGGCAGCGCGCGCGAGCGCGGAGGGCGACAAGCCCTTGCGCGACGCCAATGCGTCGAGCGCACGCCAGATCTCGGAGTACTGCATGAGCCCTTTCTAGGCCCACGTGACAGGACTTTCAACCCATCACTAGGAAGATATTCCCAGTTGTATCCACCGGAAACAACAACCAGGAGTAGGTGAAATTCGCTTCTCGCCCGATGGCGTTGTTTTGTCGAGTCCTGGAAATAGACATTCCAAGCCGTGCGCGGGCGCGCCGAATCCGGCACACGCACTCAGTGAGCATCCTGCACGCCGTTGCAACCAGCGCTTTGCGCCTGGTCGATCCTGAAACCGCGCACGAGGCGGCGGCGGCGGCGCTGCGGTTTGGCCTTGGGCCGCGCGCGCGCGCCGACAAGTTTCCCCGCCTGCGCACCATGCTGTGCGGTTTGGAGCTGCCCAATCCGATCGGCATGGCGGCCGGGTTCGACAAAAATTGCAAAGTCCCCGATGCGCTGCTGCGCGCGGGATTCGGTTTCGTCGAGTGCGGCACGGTCACGCCGCTGCCGCAATCGGGCAATGAGCGCCCGCGCCTGTTCCGGCTGAGCGAGGACCGCGCCATCGTCAACCGGCTCGGCTTCAACAATGAAGGGCTGGATGCATTTGCCGATCGCCTCGCCGCGCGAGCGCATCGGCCGGGAATCGTCGGCGCCAATGTCGGCGCCAACAAGGATAGTGCCGACCGCGCCGCCGATTATGTGCGCGGCATGGGCAGGGTCTGGCGCGATGCAGCCTACGTCACCGCCAATATCTCCTCGCCGAACACGCCGGGCCTGCGGGGCCTTCAGGACAAGGGCGCGCTCGAAGATCTGCTCGGGCGCTTGCACGAGGCGCGCGCGGCGCTGCAGGCCGTGCACGGCAAGCGGCCGCTGTTTCTCAAGCTCGCGCCCGATCTCGATGAGAATGCGGTGGCCGACATCGCCGAGCTTGCGTTGCGCTACGGCCTCGATGCGCTAATCGTCTCGAACACGACGTTGCAGCGCCCGCCGCACTTGACATCCGATGGCCGCGTGGAGGCAGGGGGATTGTCGGGACAACCGCTGTTTCAGGTCTCGACGCGCGCGCTGCGCTTGTTTGCGCAAGCACTGGGAGGGCGGTTGCCATTGATCGGGGCTGGCGGGGTTGAAAGCGGCTTGACCGCCTACGTGAAGATCAAAGCCGGCGCGAGCGCGGTGCAGCTCTATTCGGCGATGGTCTACGCCGGCCCCGGGCTCGTGGCGCGCATCCTCGACGAACTCGACGGGCTGTTAGCGGCGGACGGTTTCGACAGTGTGGCCGAAGCGGTGGGCGTTGAGGCGCGGGGCTAGACAAACCTGGCTCTAACTTCGCCGAGGGATCCCAGCGTTCTTTTCCATCCGTCCTGTTTTCTTGCGCTCTATCGAACTCCATTTGCTCCGGCACGCCTTGCCCGGAAATGTTGCAACTCGTCCTGGGTCCAGCGCACGACGCGGGCCTCTAATCAGGCGGAGTGAAATCTATGAGCGAACAAACGACGCGCCGGTCGCTGCTGGGCCAAGCTGCTGCCCTAGGCGCTGCTCTCGCCTTCGGTCAGAGTTGTGCGCATGCGCCCTCTGGGCCGCGCACGGAGAGACGCGACCTGTACCCGCACGGCGTGGCCTCCGGCGATCCCGCGCTGGACAGCGTAATCTTATGGACGCGGCGCGCGCCGGATGCCGGCGCAAGCGCGCACCGGCTGATGGTGGAAGTTGCTCGCGACGAGGCGTTCGCGCGCATCGTCGCACGCGGCGACGCCGAGGTGAGCGCGGCCACCGACTGGACGTGCCGCTTCCTTGCCGCGGGTCTGAGACCTGCGCGCGAATACTGGTACCGCTTCGTGGATGAGGCGGGAAACACCAGCCGCGTCGGCCGCACGCTCACGGCGCCCGCTCCAAGCGACGATCGGCCCGTGCGCTTCGCGTTCGCCAGTTGCCAGGATCCCACCAATAGCGCGCTCAATGCGTATCGGCGCATGATCTACGAGGATGTGCGCCGCCCGCGCGCGGAGCAGCTCAGCTTCGTTCTGCATCTCGGCGACTTTATCTACGAAATTATCAAATATCCCGAAGACGCGCCAAACGGTCTTGATCGCGGTCGGCGATTGCGCGGCAACGTGCGCTACCCGACCGGCAAGAAGGTGCGCAACTTCCATTTCCCTGTCGATCTCGACGATTATCGCGCCGTCTATCGCGGCTTCCTTACCGATCCCGATCTGCAGGATGCGCGCGCGCGTTGGCCATTCGTGCCGGTGTGGGACAATCACGAATTCTCGTGGCAGGGCTACCAAAGCCAAGAGCAAATCTTCAACCAGGCCCAACCGGCGCAGGCTTTGAAGATCGCAGCAAGTCAAGCCTGGTACGAATACCAACCGGCGCGCGTCACCAAGCCTGGCGCAGGCGATCTGTTCGAGGCGCCGCCTGTCGCAAACACGCCGCTCACGGATTTCGACGCGCGCGGCGTCGCCCAAGAGCCCAACAATCTCACCGCTATTCGTGCATTGCGGATCGAACGTGCTTTCCGGTTCGGCAAGAACATCGACATGATCTTGACCGACAATCGTTCGTTCATGTCGGCGCCGATCGACGGCTCAAATATACCTTCGTTGGAGTTCGGCTTCTTTCCGGATACGGCCAACGATATTCTCGAGGCCGGCCGTGATTATCCAGGCGGCGCGCCGGCCACTCTTCGCATTGGCGAAACCGAGATTCCCAACCCACAAAGGAATGAGCCGCCGCAGGCTTATCTCGGCATCGAGCAAATGGCTTGGCTCAAGCAGCGTCTGCGCGCCGCGGAAGCGCCCTGGAAAATCTGGGGTCATTCGTTTGGCACGCTCACCTGGCGAAGCGATCCGCAAAATCTGCCGCCCGAGTTCGCGGCCATGTGGCCAAGCACCGAATATGGGGACTACAACCGCTCCTATGTGGTCGAGCACGCCGAAATATTCGGCATGGTGCGTGAGGAAGGCATCACCGGGCTGACTACCGTGGTCGGCGACAAGCACTCGTTCTGGGCAGGCTATCTGAGTGAGACGTTGCCGCCGCGCCCGTTCGAACCGGTGGGCGTCGAATTTGTCACTGGCTCAATCTCGCAGGCGGGAGCGGCGGAAGTGCAGGCGCTCACTTTCCCGCGCGACAATCCGCTGCGGCCGTTCTACGTCCATGATCGGCCCGACGGCACGACGCAATGCGCGCTTAACACAACGTTGCTTCATGGCGTGCGCGCCGCACTCGCACTCAGCGATACTGACGATCCCGCCGCGGCGCGCGCGGCAAGCAATCCGGATAATGCGCCACACCTCAAGTTCATCGACTTCGGCGGGTACGGCTATTCCACAGTGCGGGCGTCACCCGACGAGTTGGAAACCGAGTTCGTCTGTATCCCGCCGCCGCTAGAGCGCAGCGAAACCGAAGATGGAGGCCCGCTGCGCTACCGCGTCATCCACCGCGTGCCCCGCTGGGCGCCGGGCGAGCGGCCAGCGATGCGGCGCGAGATCGTCGAAGGCGATGTCGGGCTTTCAGTCTAGCCAGAACGCGGCTGTCGCACCGCTACGCGCCCGGCATCCATCCTAGCGCGCTCACCAGTGACCACACGGTCATGAAGATCAAAATCAATGAGCCCACGGTCCAAAGCGTGGCGCGCAGATCATGAATTTGGCCGGTGAAGTATGCCGAAAAGTGCAAGAGGCGAGAGACGACGTATCCGTACAGCAACCCTTGTGCGAGCAGCAGTGGCGGCTCGGTCAAAACAAAGAGAAGGCCGGCAACCAGAAAGAACGGAATATTCTCTAGGTCATTTAGGTGGATGCGCCTGATCCGCTCCACGCTCTCTTCGGGCTCTAGCTGCTTGGGGTTTGGTTTTGGATTGAGGGGGGTTTTCTTCAGATCTTCTGGCGAACGAAAGCCGCCGTTGGCTTGCAGCATGCGAGCTACAGTCAGCCAAGACATGCTTACCGTTTTGAGAATCATAAGCGCAGCGGCGATGGCGTAGGTCGCAAACAGCGGATCGTGGAAATCAATCATACCCGACCTCATGATCACGAGACGCACAAACCGTTAACGCCCATTGTGGGCGACAGGAAGCCCCACCAAGATATTCCGGACGGTCCAGCGAACGACCCTCTCGGGCCAACCCCGGCCCCCAAAAACGTCACGCACTTAGCAAGAGCCAGGGCGCTGCGTGCCGGTCAAAATGAGACGCTGCCCTGGCGGGCTTCCCTTCCCCAAAAATACATGTCATATAAATATATGTTTATATCTCCGATTCACCAAACGTCACGCCGGGACGCGGATTGGGTGGTTGGCGCTTTGCGGGCGGCGGGGGAGCAGACGCGGTTACGGGCGCTCGCGCTGTTGGGGCAGGGCGAACTGGCGGTGGGCGAGCTGGCGCAGGCGCTGGGGCAGAGCCAGCCTCGGGTGAGCCGGCACCTTAAATTGATGGCGGATTCCGGCCTGGTGGAGCGGGCGCCTGAGGGCGCATGGGTGTTTTATCGCTTGCCCGGCGCGGACACGCCCGAACGCCGTTTCGCACAAAGCGCGCTGGCGATGCTCGACCCCGGCGATCCCTTGCTCGCGCGCGACAGCGAGCGGCTGCAGGCGATCCGGGCTGCACGCGAGGAGGCCGCGCGCACCTATTTCGAGCGCAATGCCGCCGATTGGGAGCGCCTGCGCGCGTTGCACCTGCCGGAAGCCGACATCGACAGCGCCATCCTTGCGGCGGCGGGGCCGGGACCGTTTGAGCGCATGGCCGATGTCGGCGTCGGGCAGGGGCGCATGATCCAGCTTTTTGCGGATCGCGTAGGATGCGCGGAGGGCTTTGACACCTCGCGCCAGATGCTGGCGATCGCACGTGCCGCGCTTGATGAATTAAAGACGAAGGCGGCGGTGCGTTTCGGCGACGCTTACGCCCCCCCGCTCGAGCCGGAATCGTTCGACCTGGCCACGATCCATCAAGTGCTGCATTTCCTTGGCGATCCTGCACGCGCGGTGCTGGAATCCGCGCGCCTGCTGCGGCGCGGAGGACGATTGCTGATCGTTGATTTCGCGCCGCATGAATTGGAATTTCTGCGCGAGCAGCATGCGCATCGTCGGCTCGGTTTTGCGGACGCTGACATCGCTGCCTGGTGCAAGGCTGCGGGAATTGGCCGATTGCGGACCACGACGCTGGCCGCACAAAACCAAGACGCGCTCACCGTCAAGATATGGGCGGGAGATAAACAATGAGCCAGCGCGTGCAGAACCTCATCGCCGAGGCGGCGGAGCGGCTAGGCGCGCCGCGCGTATCGTTCGAGTTCTTTCCACCGAAGACGGAGGCGCTCGAAGTTCAACTCTGGGAGGCGATCCGCAAACTCGAGCGGCTTTCGCCGGCGTTTGTATCGGTGACCTATGGCGCTGGCGGCACCACGCGCGAACGCACGCACCGCACGGTGGCGCGCATCGTCGCGGAAACCAGCATGAAGCCGGCGGCGCATCTGACTTGCGTGGGCGCGAGCCGCGACGAGATCGACGGCGTGTTGCGCGCGTATTGGGAGGCCGGCGTGCGCCACATCGTGGCGCTGCGCGGCGATCCTCCAGGCGGCGTGGGCGCTGCGTTCGCTCCTCATCCTGACGGCTATCGCGGTGCGGCCGATCTGGTCGCTGGCGCCAAGCGCGTCGCGGAGTTCGAGATTTCGGTGGCGGTGCATCCAGAAAAGCACCCCGCGAGCCCCGACTGGAATGCCGAGATCGACAATTTCAAACGCAAACTCGCCGCCGGCGCTGCGCGCGGGGTGTCGCAATTTTTTTTCGACGCCGATGTATTTCTGCGTTTTCGCGATCGCCTCGCGAATGCGGGAATCGCAGCGCCGATCGTACCGGGCATCATGCCAGTGACGAACTTCAAGGGCCTGCACAAGATGGCCGCTTCCAGCGGCGCGAGCGTGCCGGAGTGGTTTGCGCGCCTGTTTGAGGGCTTGGATGACGACCCGGAAACGCGCCGTCTGGTGGCGGCCGCGACCACGGCTGAACTGTGCGCGCGGCTCGCCGCAGAGGGCGTCGAGGACTTTCATTTTTACACGCTTAACCGCGCCGATCTGACGCTGGCGATCTGCCGCATCGTCGGCGTGCGCGTGGCGAAGGAGGGAGTGTCGTGAACCGTACTCAACGTCTCGCCGCGCTCAACGCCGAACTGGCCTGCCGCATCCTGCTGCTCGACGGCTCGATGGGCGCGTATCTGCAAGGGTTCGGGCTCACCAGCAACGACTTCCACGGCGAACGCTTCACTGAACACCCAAGCTCGCTCAAGGGCGACAACGATCTGTTGTGCCTGACCCGACCCGACCTTGTCGCCCAAGTGCATCAGGCGTATCTCGCCGCCGGCGCCGACATTGTCTCCACCAACACCTTCAACGCCACCCGCGTCAGCCAGGCCGATTATGCGCTCGAAGACGTAGTGTTCGAGATCAATGTCGAAGCCGCACGGATCGCGCGCGCGCAAGGCGACGATTTCGAAACGCTCGACGGCCGCCCGCGCGCGGTTGCGGGCGCGATGGGGCCGACGACGAAATTGCTGTCCATGTCACCGGAAGTGGGCGATCCCGGCCGTCGCGATGTCGATTTCGATACAATGGCCAAGGGCTATGAAGAGCAGGCTCTCGGGCTGATCGAAGGCGGCGCGGATTTGCTACTGATCGAGACGATCACTGACACATTGAACGCGAAAGCCGCGCTCTGGGGGGCGTGGGAGGCGTTCGACAAAACTGGCGTAGAGCTCCCGCTGTGGATTTCCGGCACCATCACCGATCGCTCAGGGCGCACTTTGTCGGGCCAAACCGTGGAAGCGTTCTACAATTCGGTACGTCACGCCAATCCCTGGGCGGTTGGCTTGAATTGCGCGCTCGGCCCGCACGAGATGCGCGCTTTCCTCGCCGATCTAGCTCGCGTCGCGGAGTGTCCGGTGAGCGCCTATCCGAACGCAGGCTTGCCGAACGCCATGGGTGGGTATGACGAGACCGCCCACTCGATGGAAGCACACTATGCCGAATGGGCGCGCGCGGGGCTGCTTAACATTGCTGGCGGCTGTTGTGGTACAACGCCGGAGCATATC
>JBEBIU010000173.1:0-3355 GCA_040080225.1 Terricaulis sp. | reverse complement strand
CGAGCGCGCGTCGGTAGGCTTCCACCAGCGAACCGCCCAGCGCCACGCCACAGGGGTTGGCGTGCTTGATGATGGCGACGGCCGCGCTTGCCGCCGGATCGAATTCGGCGACCAGTTCAAACGCCGCGTCGGTATCGTTGAGATTGTTGTAGCTGAGCTCCTTGCCTTGCAGCTGCCGCGCCGTGGCGACGCCATGACGCTGTTCGCCTGTGACATAGAATGCCGCGCTCTGGTGCGGGTTTTCGCCGTAGCGCAATCCTTGCTTAAGCGTGCCGCCGAGCGCGCGATAGGTTGGCGTGGCATCGCCGAGCTGTTCTGCGTACCAAGTCGAAATTGCCGCATCGTAGGCGCCGGTGCGTGCGAACGCTTTGGCCGAGAGGCGTTTGCGCAGCTCCAGCGTCGTGCCGCCATGCGTGTGCGCTTCCGCCAGGATCGCCTCCATATCCTCCGCATCGGTGGCGACTGCAATGAAGCCGTAATTCTTGGCCGCGGCGCGGATCATTGCCGGGCCGCCGATGTCGATATTTTCTATACAGGTTTCGAAATCGGCGCCGCGTGCGACGGTCGCCTCGAACGGATAGAGGTTTACGTAAAGCACATCGAAGCCCTCGATACCGTGTTCTCTCATCGCCGCGGCGTGCTCTGGATTGTCGCGCAACGCCAACAAGCCGCCGTGCACCTTCGGGTGCAGCGTCTTCACGCGCCCATCCATCATTTCGGGAAACCCGGTGAGGCTCGACACGTCTTGCACGGACAGGCCGGCATCGGCGATGGCGGCGCGTGTGCCGCCGGTGGAAACGAGCGCGACGCCCAGGTTGGCCAGCGCACTGGCGTGATCAATGAGGCCGGCTTTATCCGAAACCGAAATGAGCGCGCGGCGGATGGGGAGAATGTCTGTCATCCGCCACTTCTAGCGGATTCTTGTGTGGCGAGGGTAGGCGGCGTCAGGCTTGGGCTAGGAGCCCCTTTTTACCCTTCAGAACGAGCCCGCTGGCGGCTAGCAAAACCGCCGCGCCGCTCCAGCACGTCAGGCAATGGCCTATAAAAGCCGATCCATGCAGTTCGCCGCAACGGGCCAGATTGAGCGCCCGCTCCAGCGGCGAGGCGGCGAGCGCGGACGCGAATACATAAAGGCTCGGCCAGGCAAGGGCGGCGAGCGCCAAGGCAAGCGAAATCACGTACCGGTTTGGCATCGAAAGCTCCGCGACGAAACGTCCCTATACCACATCCGCGCCCGCAAATTTGCGCTGGATCAAAGTTCGCCGCGCCCGCCCTGGTTAGCCCCCGCCTTGCGTTCGATTGACGGCGCATTGGTGCGAGGCGGAGGGCGGAATGGCGACCGCAGTCGATTCACGGGAAGGACACGCGGACGCTTTCGCGATCGCCGCGATCATCGTCCTGGGGGCCTTCTTCGCCTTGTGGGGAGCGGCGAACGCCACCGACCGAGCGTTTGCGATCCAGATGTGGACCGCGCTGACGGCGTTCCTCGTGGGGGGCGTGCTGCTGACGCATCGCCTGGGTCGAGGCGTTGTGGCCGGGAAGGTCGCGCGCTACCAGGACGGCGTTGTACAGGCTGGAGTGGTCGCGTCGATGTTCTGGGGCGTGGCGGGATTTCTCGTCGGCCTGGTGATAGCGCTGCAACTGGCGTTTCCGAGCATCTTCTATTTTCCAGACTTCGGCTGGACCAATTTCGGCCGCTTACGTCCGCTACACACCTCGGCGGTGATCTTCGCGTTTGGCGGCAATGTGCTGATCGCCACCAGCTTCTACGTGGTGCAACGCACTTGCCGAGCGCGGCTGGCGGGGGGGCTTTGGCCCTGGTTCGTGTTCTGGGGCTACAATTTCTTCATTGTCCTCGCCGGGACCGGCTATTTGCTGGGCATCACCGCCGGACGCGAATACGCCGAACCGCCCTGGTATGCGGATCTGTGGCTCACTTTGGTGTGGGTGGTCTATCTCCTGGTTTTTCTGGGCACGATCTGGAAACGCCAGGAAAAACACATCTACGTCGCCAACTGGTTCTACCTAGCCTTCATTGTCACGGTGGCGCTGCTGCACATCGTCAACAACATCGCCATTCCGGTGAGCCTTTCTGGCTGGTTCAGCTATTCGCTGTTCTCGGGCGTGCAGGACGCACTGACGCAATGGTGGTACGGGCACAACGCGGTGGGCTTTTTCCTCACCGCTGGCTTCCTCGGGATCATGTACTATTTCATTCCCAAGCGCGCCGATCGCCCGGTCTATTCCTACCGCTTGAGCATCATCCATTTCTGGGCGCTGATCTTTCTCTACATCTGGGCCGGCCCCCACCATCTGCACTACACAGCGCTGCCGCAATGGGCGCAGACCTTGGGCGCCACGTTCTCGATCATGCTGTGGATGCCAAGCTGGGGCGGCATGATCAACGGCCTGATGACGCTCTCGGGCGCGTGGGACAAGCTGCGCACCGATCCGGTTTTGCGTATGCTCGTTGTGTCGGTCGCGTTCTACGGCATGAGCACGTTCGAAGGTCCGGTGATGGCCATCCGCGCCGTCAACTCGCTCTCGCACTACACCGATTGGACCATCGGCCACGTGCATTCCGGCGCGCTGGGGTGGGTAGGGTTTGTCTCGTTCGGCGCGCTCTATTGCCTCGTGCCGTGGCTGTGGAAGCGGGAGCGCCTCTACTCGAATGCGTTGGTGGAATGGCACTTCTGGCTCGCCACCATCGGCATCGTTCTCTACATCACCTCGATGTGGTTCTCGGGCGTCATGGAAGGGCTGATGTGGCGCGCGTATAACGAGTTCGGCTTCCTACAATACGCATTCGCGGAAACGATTGACGCCAAGCATCTGCTGAATGTCATCCGCGCCCTCGGGGGCGGGCTGTTTCTCGTGGGAGCGCTGATCATGGCGTACAATTTGTGGCGAACCGCAAGCGGAAGCGCGCCCGCGCACGAACGCCCCTCCGATGCGCCCGCGCAGCCAGCCGCAGTTGCGGCGGAATAGGAGGCGCGCCGATGTGGTCCTTCCATAAATGGTTCGAGCGGCATTCCCTGATCCTGCTCATCGGCATCCTGGTTGTGGTGTCGATTGGCGGTCTGGTGCAGATCACGCCGTTGTTTTTCATCGAGAGCACCATCGAGCGCGTCGAGGGCGTGCGGCCCTACACCCCGCTCGAACTCGCCGGCCGGCAAATTTACATCCGCGAGGGCTGCTACACCTGCCATTCGCAGATGATCCGTCCGCTGCGCGACGAAGTGGAGCGCTACGGTCATTACTCGCTCGCCGCCGAGAGCATGTACGATCACCCGTTCCAATGGGGCTCAAAGCGCACGGGACCGGATCTGGCGCGTGTCGGCGGGCGCTATTCCGA
>JBEBIU010000004.1:0-62449 GCA_040080225.1 Terricaulis sp. | reverse complement strand
GCGCGCCGACGGTAACGCGGGAAGAGGAGGACGAAGACGTCCACGAGGCCATCGAGGATGGCGATGAAGAAGAAAGCGAAAGCGAAGCCGCTGAGCATGTCGAGAACGACGCGGGCAAGCGCAGAGGCAGGCGCGGTCGCCGCGGCGGGCGCCGTCGTCGCGAGGAAGGCACACAGACGGAAACTTCGCCCCCACCCGCTGAACGCGCCGAAGCGCCCCGCCCCGCCGCCCAGCGTGAGGAAGGCGGGCGCGGCAACCGGCGCCGGCGGGGTCGCGGCCGCGGCCGCGCTAAGCGCACCTATGAGGTGGACGGCGGCGAGTGGCTCGATTTTGTTAGCGCCGATCTGCGGCAATTATCGCCGCGGCCCGATTTCCGTCGACGTGGGGAGCCCCCCGCTGCTACCTCGGCCTCGGAGGATACGATCCAGGCGCGGAAGGAGGCAGAGGTCATTGCCCACCCCGCGCTTGAAGTCGCTGAGCCGATGCAAGACCAACGGCTTACCCCCGCGCCGCAACGGGATGAAATTCCGGAGCATGCTGCGACCCCGCCGGAACTTCCGGAGGCCGAGCCTGAGCCCTCGTACGAGCCAGACCAGGAACGGCGCGATCGCTTCCTTTCACGTTTCGCGCGCTGGAAGAAGGGCGGCTAAGGCCTTGTTGCCGCCTCAAAAACGGTCTTGAATCCGGACCCGCAGCGAGGAGCAGGAACGATGGCCAGACCCAAGTGCGCGAAGGCCAGCCCAAGGCTTGCGCGAATTTTGGTGGTTGCGTCAGCGCTAGTGCTGACGCTGGCGGCGCCCGGTCGCGCGGCGGCGCAAGGTCTTATCCGCGACGCCGAGATCGAGCAGACACTGCGCGCTTATGGCGAGCCGCTTTGGGTGGCCGCGGGACTGGATCCAGCCGATATCGACCTTTACATTGTACAAGACCCGTCGGTGAACGCGTTCGTCGCCGGCGGACAGAACGTCTTCGTGCACACCGGTCTAATCATGGCGGCGCGGACTCCCAACGAAATCATCGGCGTGCTTGCACACGAGACTGGCCACATCGCTGGCGGGCACGGCGCGCGACGCTCGCAGTTTGCGTCAAACCAGGCGATGGGCCCCATGCTGATTTCTCTCGCGCTGGGGGTCCTGGCGATCGCCGGCGGAGAACCCGCGGCGGGCGCCGCCCTAATCTCGGGCTCGCAGCAATTCGCGATGTCGAGCTTCGTTCAATACACCCAGGCGCAGGAATCAAGCGCCGACCAGGCGGGTTTGTCTTACCTTGAAGCCACGGGACAATCGGGACGCGGGTTGATCAGCTTCTTCAATCAACAAATCCGCCCATACGAATTCATGAGCCGGCGTATGCCGCCTTACATGATGACCCACCCCTTCGCGTCCGACCGGGTCGAGGCGTTGCGGCGCGGCGTTGAGGCCAGCCCACACCGCGAGGCGGTAGAGACGCCAGAAGTCATGCGCCGCTTTCTGTTCATGCAGGCAAAACTCATCGGCTTCATCCGCACCGAGCCGCAAACGCTTTCGCGTTACCCGCTGTCGGACACCTCCCAACCGGCCCGCTACGCGCGCGCAGTCGCCTACTACCGGGTGTCGGACATGGCGCACGCGCGAGCGGAACTCGAGGCGCTGATCCGCGAGGAGCCTGCAAATCCATATTATCAGGAATTGATGGGTCAGATTTTGTTCGAGAACGGGCGCGCCGAAGAATCGGTGGCCTATCATCGCCGTTCGGTTGAACTCGCTCCGAGCCAGCCCCTGCTCCAGATCAATCTGGCGCGCGCATTGCGTGAAGCGCGCGGGCGAAGCGGCGTAGATGAGTCCATCGACCTCCTGCGCACTGTCACTGCGCGCGAGCCCGACAACGCATTCGCGTGGCGCGAATTGGCGCTCGCACGCAACGAGCGCGGCGAAGTAGCGCTGGCGGAGCTTGCGTCGGCGGAACAGAATTTTGCGCTCGGCGATTATGGCATGGCGTTGAGCTTCGCCGAGCGAGCGCGCCGCCAACTGCCGCGCAATACCACCGATTACCAGCGCGCGGTCGATATCATAACCGTGGTCGGAAACGCCGCGCGCGACCGAGGACGCGGCCCGCAAAGACCCGGGCGCTGACAACTTGCCCGACTGTTCGAAAGCCGCCATGAGAGAGCGCCGAGAATTTGGAGCGCCCATGGCCCGCTTTGTGTTCATATTTTCTCTGGCGCTGGCTGCCGCGCTACCGGCTTTCGCCCAGACGTTCAACCAGCAACAGCAATCGGAGATCCGCGCTTTGGTGCGCGAGTATCTGGTGAACAATCCCGACGTTCTGCGCGAAGCGCTGGACGCGTTGGAGAGCCGCGCGTCCAGCGAACGCTGGCGTGAGGTCAAAAGCGATCCGCGCGATTTTGCACGGGGCCCAGCTGACGCGCCGATTACTGTCGTGGAGTTTTTCGATTATCGCTGCACCTATTGCCATGCAGCCTATGATTGGATCACCGATTTGACCCGTCGGCGGCCTGACATTCGGCTTGTGCTCAAGGAACTGCCCGTGCTTGGCCCGGACTCGATGGAGGCCGCTCGCGCCTCGTTGGCGGCGATGCCGCAAGGGCGCTATTGGGAGTTTCACCGCGCGCTGATCACCTATCAGGGCGATCTCAGCCCGGAGGCGATCAATCGGCTGGCGCAGCGTTCCGGCATCGATGTTTCGCGGATGCGCCGCGACATGGAGGACGAGAGCATCACCCGTCAGCTCGAACAAATCCGCGCGCAAGCGATCGAGTACCAATTCAATGGAACGCCCGGCTTTGTCATCAACGGTGAGACAATTCCTGGCTTCCACCGCGAAACGCTGGAAGCGCGCCTTCGCAGCGCGGCGCAAGAAACACGCGAGCGGCGCGAGGCGCGGTAAGCTTGGCCTGGACCGCCGGCGCCCTCGCCGGCATCTCGTTACTACCGCTCAGGCGCCGGCTGCGTTTGCAACACCGTATGCCGACGGGGACGCCGGCGGTCCAGGTACGCCATTCCACACCCTCATCCAAGCGTCTGCGCGCCAGTCATGGCGACGAGCATCGGCACGGAGAGGAATGTGTTGGTGCGTGAAAACAGCATCGCGGTCTTGCCCGCGGCCGCACGCGCCGCCGCGTCGAGGTTCGGATGCTTATTGTTGATGTTCAGAGCGCGCTGCTGGTTAGGCCAGATCACGAACCAGACATTGACGAACATGACAATGGCCAGCCACATGCCGATGCCGATGAAGATGTGTTTCGAGACAGAGAACGGCGCAATGCCCTCATTTTCGACCGCGCCCAAGGTCAACGCCTGAGTGAGGAAGCTCTCCTCGTAACCTGGATTCTGTGCGAGCAGCAGGCCGGTGACCAAGGTGGCGGCGGCGCCCCAGCGAAACCAGAACAACGCCGCGGGTGCGATGACTTTGCCGATCGCCGGTTTTTGCTCGTCGGGTATCTTGGGCATGTTCGGAATCTGGGTGAAATTGAAATAATAGAGGTGCCCAATCCACATGATGCCAGAGAGCACATGCAGCCATCGGAACACCACGCCCCAGAGCAAGCGCCGGTCGGTCTCGTTATCGAGCGACACGCCGCGTTCGCCTAGCGCGTACCAGACCAAAAACAAGAAGCCCACCGCCAACGCGGTCCATGCGACGTAGCGCAGATTAGTCAGAAACCAAGCCATGCTCACTCCCTCGATTCCATACCCGACGCTTCATTGCGCGTCCTGTGGCGCGGGCGCCGCCGCGCTGCGTGCGCCGCGATCCTTTGCCCAAAGCAGGGTCGCGGGCGCGGCTACATAGATTGACGAATAGGTGCCGATAAATATCCCGAACGTCATGGCGATAGCGAATCCCCGCAGCGTGTCGCCGCCATAGACCCACAGCGCCAGCGCAGCCAACAGCGCAGTGACGCTCGTCATCATTGTTCGCGACAGCGTCTCGTTGGTGGACAGATCGATCACTTCGGGGCGGGGCATGCGCTTGTATTTGCGATAATTCTCGCGCAAACGGTCGAACACCACGACGGTATCGTTCATCGAGTAGCCAATAATGGTGAGCAACGCCGCAATAATCGTGAGGGTGAATTCAATCCTGAAGACCGAGAACAGGCCCAGCGTTAGAATGGTGTCGTGAAACAACGCCAACACCGCCCCAAAGCCGAACTGCAATTCGAAGCGAAACCAGATGTAAATCAACATCAGCACGATTGCATAGCCGAGGGCTTGCAAACCGCCCTCAAACAATTCCCGCGACACTTTGGGGCCAACCACTTCGACCCGGGAAAAAGTGACCCCCGGAACCAGCGACTGCAATTGCGCCTGCACACGCTGAGTGATCGCACTCGGCTCACCACCCGCAATCTGGTAGCGCACCATGGCGTGGGTAGGGTCGTTGAACGATTGCACTTGGACGTCGCCCAGGTCGAGCGCCCCCAGTCCGCTGCGAACAGTTTCGAGATCGATGGGCTGTTCGGCGGTGAGCTCCAGCACGGCGCCGCCTCGAAAATCGATACCCAGGTTGAATCCGCGCATCAGGATCGCGCCTACCCGATCCATCGGGCCACCGGCCGCCGACTGCCAAATCTCAACAGGGTTTTCACGGAACCCCGCCGTGAACATAGATGCGAACGACGCGATCACCAGCCCTAGCGATACAAATCCAGCAAGGAAGGCAAACCGCACGAACTTCAGGTTCGTCTTTTTGGGCAGCAATTTGATCAATGGCCAAGCCATTTTGGCATCCTCGAAGAATTAGATCGGCAAATCCTTGGGTCGCACGATGCGGAACCAAAAGGCGATCAGCAATTGAGTGACAAACACCGCGGTAATCACCGACGTTATACACCCGATGGACAAGGTCCACGCGAAACCCTTCACCGGCCCGGCGCCGAAGCCGAAAAGGATGATCGCCGCGCCGAATTGGGTGATGTGGGAGTCGAGAATGGTCACCATGGCGCGGTGGAAACCGGCGTCGATTGCCATCGCCGGCCCGCGCCCATTGGCTTTTTCCTCACGCATCCGTTCGTAGATGAGCACGTTCGCATCCACCGCCATGCCTATGGTCAACACCAGGCCGGCGATGCCAGGTAAGGTCAGCGTCGCCCCGCCAAGGGTCATCGAGCCAATGATCATCGCCATGTTCACGACCAGGGCTAGACACGCCAAAAGACCAAACAGGCCATAGAACAGCACCATAAAGGCCACCACCGCGATCGACGCGACCAGCGTGGCGCGGCTGCCGGCGCTAATGGAATCCTGACCCAATTCCGCTCCAACGCTGCGTTGTTCGATCTCCTTGAGCGGCGCCGGCAACGCGCCGGCATTGAGCATGAGCGCCAAATCGTTGGCGGACTTCACGTCGAAGCTACCGTCGATGCGCCCGCCCCCGCCGCAAATCGGCTCGCGGATCACCGGCGCAGTGAGCACCTTGTTGTCCAACAGAATCGCGAAACGCTCCCCGGTGAACTCCCGAGTAATGCGGCAGAATGTTCTTCCGCCGCGGTCGTCGAGGTCGAAACTCAATCCCCAGACGCCGTACTGATCGGTTTGCGGATTGGCGCGGCGAAGATTTTCGCCGGTTAGACGCACCTGCTCTTCCACAATTGTCTGTTCTTCGTTGCCAACACCTGGATAGGGTCCAACCGTCATGGTAGGGCCAACAGTCCGGGCCGTCGCGACCATGTGAAAGGTCATCAGCGCGGTCTGTCCGATGCGGTCCTTCAACTCCTGAGGATCATCCACTCCCGGCGCCTGCACCACGATGCGTTGATCCCCCTGCCGGGCGATGGACACTTCGCTGGTGCCATTAGGGTCGATACGGCGACGGATCACCTCAATCGATTGTTGCGCAGCTTCCCGCCCGAGCTGGGTTAAGTAGATCGGCGTAATGCGCGCTTCGATCACGCCGCCGCCAGCGTCGGCGATTGCAAGAATATCGTCTACGCTCGTGGACGATCGCTTCAGCGGCGCCAACACCCGTAAAGCGCGCTCCATGTCCGCGGGATTCCCAAGCCGCACCCTCGCCGCAGCGCTATCGACAGGGAGTCTCGTGTGCACGATGCGCGGCTCCGCCTGGCGTAGCGCTTCGCGCATCTGATCGCCAACGCCGTTGAGCTGCTGATCGCGCAGCTTTTCAAGATCGACCTCGAAGAGGATTTGCGAGCCCCCCTGCAAATCGAGGCCGAGATTGAGGGCCTTGCTCGGGAGGAATGCCGGGATCTGCGCGCGGAATTGCTCCGGCAACAAATTTGGCATTGTGAATAGCGTGCCGAGCACGGTCACCACCGCAACCAGGATTACGCGCCAGCGCGAGACAGTGAGCATGGATTATTCCGAGGGCTTAGAATCGTTGGCGGGCGCGGGTTCGGTCTTGTTGACCACCTCCGCGATCGCGCCGCGGCGCACCCGTACATCGACATTGGGCGCAAGCTCCACGCGAACTTCGTCTTCCTGCACCGACCTCACTTTCCCGATCAGGCCGCCGGACGTGACCACTACGTCGCCCTTCTTCAGCGCGGCCACCATCTCCAAATGGCGTTTGCGCGCCTGTTGCTGAGGCCGGATCAGCATGAAGTAGAAGACCACAAAGATCAGCAGATAGGGAACCAGACCAAGGAGCGCCGCACTGCCTGGGTCGCCGCCAGCCTCACCCGCAGCAAAAGCGTCTGAAATAAACATCGATCCTCGCTTAGAAGGCGGCGCACGCCGCTGGGTGATTTGAGACGAGGGGCCCCCTCGCGAAGGCGCGGACTATACTGGCGGCCCCCGCCAATTCAATCGGCCCTTAGGGTCAGCGCTGCGTCACGGCGCCTCCATTAGCGGCAGGGGGTCGAGCGCCTCGCGGCCTCGGCGCACTTGAAATAGGAGCCTCGCCCCGCCGTGACGAACGCCAAGCTCAGCCAGCGCCTGGCCGGCACGCACATGTTGACCCTCTCGAACCAACGCCCGGCGGGCATAGCCATAGGCGGTGACGTAATTATCGGCATGGCGGACCAGGACCAGGGTTCCGTAGGCTGAAAGGTCCGCGCCCGCATAGACGACGTCGCCCTCGGCCGCCGCCGCGATCGCCGCCCCCTCGCGGCCCGCGATCTCTATGCCGTCGAGCCTACCTCCGCCCGCCTGAGCGCCGAAGCGCGCCGCCAGGTTTCCGCGCAGCGGCCAGCGGAAGCGAGTTCCGCGAACCTGGGGCGGCGCATGCGCACGGGTCTCTGGTGCAGGCGTTGGCGGCGCCGCGCGATCGGAGGCCATCGCCGGCAGGACAATCCGCTCGCCGGGGCGAGGATTGTGGGGAAGGCTAACGCGGTTGAGCAAAGCCAGCGAACGCGGATCGACGCTGTAGCGCTCAGCGATGGCGACGAAGTTCTCGCCTGCCTGCGCCACATGAAAGCGCGGCGGCGGCAATTCGATCTCGCGTCCAGGAATAAGTGCGTAAGGAGGCTCAAGCCCGTTTTGCCCAATCAAGGCCAGCATGGGGATCTGATAGCGCGTGGCGATGTCGTACAAGGTTTCATCCGCGCCGACGTGGTGGGTTCGCGGCGTCCGTGCCGGGTCGACGGGATGTGCGTCTTCAGGACGTAGACCATACGCGGCAAGCGGCGTGTCTTCCGCGATGACGCGCGGCGCGACGGCACTAGGCGATGCGGGCGCCTCGCGCGCGCCGCCATAGGCGACAGGCGCGGGCGGCGCATTCGCGCAAGCGGCGACAAACACCAGTGCTGCGATCAAACAAAAACGCGCCATCGCCAAGCTGTGGCGGCGAATCTGGCGTGGAGGCAACCCCGCCATCTAAACAGAGGAGACTCTCACCTCCATCCCCGGACTTGCCGCTTCGCGTCAATCCGGGGATGGGTGTTCACAGGTCTCACATCAGCGATGGCAGGTCCTATTCCGGCGCGTCTTCCGCAACCGCTTCGACGCCACGCTCGATGTTTGGAAAATTCGCTGGGCCGAGATCGTCGCGCGTGTTGTTTCGAAACCGCATCAGACGTTGCCCCTGCTGGTCATGGATCGGCGCCAGCAACACGCCGCCTGGCTTGAGCTGCGCGAGCACGGGCGGGGGAACCTCCGTCACGGCGACGTTGAGAACAATACGATCGTAGGGCGCATCGTAGGGCCAGCCATCGTAACCGTCGCCGCAATGAGCGAACGCGTTGATAAGGCCACAGCGCGCGAAGCCGGCTCGCGCCTCGCCGACCAAGCTGCGCACGCGGTCGATCGTGACCAGCTTGAAACTCAGCGCCGCCAGCACTCCAGCCTGATAGCCAGAGCCTGTGCCGATCTCGAGCACGATGTCGTCATTGCGCGGCGCCAGAGCGCTGACCACCTGCCCGACCAAAGATGGCCGCGACATCGTCTGCCCGCCCGGCAAAGGCAGGGCGGTATCGTCATGGGCCAGATCTCGCAGATGCTCCGGCGCGAAATTCTCTCGCGGCGTCGTTTCGATCGCCGAGAGCACGCGCGCGTCGGTGACGCCAGCTTGGCGCATCTCCAACACGAAACGCATGAGGCGGTCGTTCATGGCCGGTCAACGTTGATGCATGGACTTCGCATGCATGGTTTCTAGCGTGGCTGCACGCCGATGGCCAAGCGTATTGGGAGCGTTACTTACAAACTGCTCTTGCCGTCCGGAGTTGGTGTTTCTGAAATTGGGGCGGCGTGTATCTACTTCCACGCTCCCAGAACCGCTCCCGCCGCACCCCAGCACACCAGGAAGTGGCCGAGATTGATCGGCAGATAGGTTTCGCTATCGGCGCCGTAAACATAATCGTAGAGGCTGACCGAAAACCCGAACAACACCGCCATGAACAGCGCCGTCGTCACGCCGCCCATCAGTCCGGGCGCATTACGCCATTTGATCACCAGCGAGAGGCCGATCGCGGTCAGCAGCGGCATGACGATGCCGAACGGCATGCGACTCATGCCGGCTTCGCTCTGCTCCGGCGTCAGCCCCGTCATCGCCATGTATTGCTCGCCGGGAATGAGCACGCCGAAGATGACGAATTCAATGAGATAGATCGCCAACGCCGCGACGATGATCGCGAGCGCGTTATGGCCCATGATGCGCATGATTTCCTCCCCGCCTTCGGCTTAGCGCGCCTGATCGGAAACCCTGCTACTCTGAGTCTCGGCATGCAAACGCGTTCGCGCGATAAGTTCGCCACCGCAACAAGATCAGCGGCAGTCGATGGCCCAGATATCGTAGTTCGGGTGGTCCACCGCGTTGAGGCTCGGGCTCGAAGCGAACATCCAGCCATGGAATATTTCGCGCCGTTCGCTTTCCTCGCCTTCGCGCGCGGCGGGATGATCGAATACTTCAACGTAAATCCGCACCTCGGGCGTTTCCTCGGGCGGCGCCTTGTCGCAAGCGCGCGCGATCACGTCGAGCGAGCCGATGCGGGTGCTGCGGTTTAGCGGAAGGGTGTAGTCGCTGGCGTGCCCGGTGGCCTTGTCCAGCCCCCTGATCACCGCGCGCTGCGCCGCAGCCGGCGCCGCCGCCGCTACGAACATGGCCGCAGCCAGCAAAACTCGTTTCATGGCCTCGTTCACTCCTTTTCGCCCGGCGTCCAGGCTTGGTAATCGCTGGTGGCTGCGGCGCGCGCCCCGCCCCGCGCCAGCGAACCTTTCGGGCGGTAGGCGCGCACTGTTCCGGTCATATTCGGCTGGTGGGGCCGCTCCCACGAATGGCGCTTCAACGGCGAAGCCGTCGGCGGATCATCGACGGTGTGGTGCATCCAGCCGTGCCAGTCAGACGGCACCCGGGAGCCCTCCGCGAGCCCTTTGTAGATCACGTAGCGACGCTTGCGCCCTTCCAGACTAGGTCGCCGTTCTTCGTAATAGCGATTGCCTTGCTCGTCCTCGCCCACGAACGCTCCCCGTCGATTGATGTCGAACAGCGCCCCAAGGGTCGCGCCGTTCCACCAGGTAAAGATGCGCTTGAGCATGGGCGGGTTTTTGTCTCCGCGACGTCGGATTCGAGGCGGCCAGCGTCGGTCCGGCGCACTATGACCAAGCCCCAAGCTCTCGTCCAGTGCGCCACCGCAACAATATCTTGGGATATCGCCGGCGCTTTATACACCAGATGTTGATTTCGAGTCCCAATCAATGCACATTCGTGGCTCTTGTTGGAGGCGTGTGATGGCCCATGATTTCGACCCGAACCTACGCGATCGCGCCAGCGCTCCCGAGACCTGGACCGAATCCATGGTTCAGGCCGCGCTCGACGCCGGCCTCGGACCCGACATATCAACCTCACTACGCCGGGTAGCGACCCGGCTTGCCGAGTGGGCGGGCGACAAGACACTGAAATCCCCGCTGCAGGCGGCGCTACGTAGTGGCGCGGTCGCGCTGGACCCGCCGTTGATGCAGGCGACCCTGACAGGGAGGCGGGAGGCAGCCGCATCCATCATGATCATGCACTGGCCTGAGGACCGCCGGGACGAACTCAGGGCCATCGCGCGCGCGCAGGAATGGTTAGCCGCCGGCGCGCGCATCGGCATCGCGGGGGCGCCGTCGCAGGCGGCGCTTGACGCGCTCAACGCCGCCACGCGCCTCGCCGACCCAGTCGGCATTGATGGCCCTGCGATTCTCGTGCGTCCGTCTGCGGAGGCCGCGCGCACATTGATCGCGGAAGAAACCGCTCGTGGCCGCGCCGGCGCAGCGTTGGTTGCGGGGGCACGCACGCTCGATGCAGCGATAGCGGAACTTGCGATCGAGGCCGTGCGCAATGGAATGGACACCGCTAATGGCGGTGTTCAGCGCAAGATGGCGGCGGCGCGCTTGGCCGGAGCGCCGGACGCCGACATCGCTGCGGCGCTCGCCGGCGCAGTCTCGCGCAGCGCCTATGCGGCTGCGCTCGACGCCGGCGCCGACCCCACACGCGCGCGCATCATCATTGCTGCCCCAGAAGCAGGCGCCCATGTCTTGACGGCGTTTTCAGATGGTGCTTGCGACCCCACTGGCGCTTTCGGCGCCGCGGAAGAGGAATCCTCCGCGGTAGCAGCCAGCATCGACTTGCGCCGTTTTCAAAACGAGACCGGATTCGACGAACCGAACTTCGTTACTCTTGTCAGCCTCTTGGACAATGCGCTCGCAAGCGCGGGCGGCGCGAACAGCCATGTCGTTCTACGGCT
This sequence comes from Terricaulis sp., assembly GCA_040080225.1. GTDB lineage: Bacteria > Pseudomonadota > Alphaproteobacteria > Caulobacterales > Aquidulcibacteraceae > Vitreimonas. The sequence continues at coordinate 51,333 of JBEBIU010000004.1, read as the reverse complement.
GGAGGGACTGGCGGGATTGTTGGTGCGCCTCGGTCTTGCATACGACAGCGACGCGGGCCGCGCGCGCGCCGCGAGCATCGCTGCAAGCGCGCGGTCGGCGACGACCGGGATCGTCGCCTTCGCCAACGATATAGCGAGTGCGCGACGTCTCGGCCATGACGCAGCCGGCCTTGCACCCGCGCCCGGCGCCGCCATTTACGGCGTGCGCGAGGATGGCGGCTTTGGGCGTCTGCTTAGCGAGGACGCCGAGATTGGCCTGATCGCGCTCGGCTACGACGCCGACGACATCGCCCGCCTGCGCGCCCACATTTCGGGACGCCGCACGCTAAAGACCGCGCCCGGCGTCAACCTCGATCAGCTGGCGAAACTCGGCTTCACCGAGACCGCGCTTGTCGCTATCGAGGAAGCCGCGCTCGACGCATTTAATCTGCGCGCCGCAGTGCACCCCTTGGTGATCAGCGCCGAGTTTTGCGAGCAAGTATTGAAACTCCCCGCCGACGTCGCCGCCGGCAAACGCGGCGACCTGCTGCTGACGCTTGGCTTCAGCGAAGCGGAGATCAATGCGGCCGAAGCTCATTGCATGGGCTCCACCAGCCTCGCCCATGCACCCGGTCTCGCCGACGAGCATCAAAGCGTGTTCCATGGCGAACGGGAGATTTCCGCGGAAGCGCGCGTCGCCATGGCGCACGCCGTGTCGCCCTTTGCCCGCACCGCGCTCGATATCGCCATTACTGATCCAAGCAGCCGCACCGCCCTAGGCGAAACGGCACGCCGCGCCGGTGTCAGCTTGCTGCGCCTACGCACGGAACTCCCGCCGCTTGCGCCGCTCCTGTTTGACGACACGCCTGAGGCCCATGCGCCCGAGCCCACGGAAACTGCGCCGGTGCAGGCAGCACCCGCGCAGGTGGAGCGCCGACGTCTGCCGGAGCGACGCAAAGGCTATATCCAGAAATCCACCGTCGGCGGCCACAAAGTCTATCTGCACACCGGCGAGTACGACGATGGCGCGCTCGGCGAAATTTTCATCGACCTGCACAAGGAAGGCGCGGCGTTCCGCTCGCTGATGAACAATTTCGCCATCTCGATTTCGATCGGCCTACAATATGGCGTGCCGTTGGAAGAATATTGCGACGCCTTCCTGTTCACGCGTTTCGAACCGGCCGGCGAAGTAAAAGGCAACGACACCATCCGCCACGCCACCTCAATATTGGACTACATTTTCCGCGAGCTAGCCGTGAGCTATCTTGGCCGCGGCGACCTGGCCCAAATCGATCCATTCGATGCGCGCAGCGACGGCCTCTCGAAAAAATCCCAAGACGCCGAAAGCGCGGTGCGCCTCATCTCGCGCGGGTTCGCGCGCGGCGCGGCAACCGACAATTTGGTTATGCTGCGCCCCACTCCGGCGGTCACCAATCTCCGCGACCGCCGCGAGCCGCTAACGCAGGCGCGCTCCGCCAACGGGCCGCGCTATCGCGCCGAGCCGTGCGGCGCCTGCGGGCATTTCACAGTGGGCGATACAGGGATATGCGCCGCGTGTGGCGCCAAGGGCGAAGCCAGCGGCGGTTAATGGCGCGTAAACTGCGTTTCTGAGCGCATTCCTTTGGAGTTGCGCCAACATGACACGCGCTGCGCTGTTCGCATGCCTTCTCGCGCTATGCGCGCCCGCCTTGGCTCAACCGCCTGGCGAAACTGGCGGCCCGATCGTGTCCCAAAGCGAGCGTGACGCCATCGCTGCGCGCGTGCGCGACGGCGCCGCTTGTGCGGGCTGCGACTTGTTTCAAGCTGAACTCGCCTATCACGACATAAGCGGGCGGGATTTTTCCGGCTCGCGCTTGCGCCAAGCCGAATTGTCGCTGGTCACCGCCGACCACGCCCGCTTCCGCGCCGCCAACCTGTCGCTCGCCAACATGTTCGGCGGACGGTTTTCGCGCGCGGATTTCACCGAGGCGAATTTGAGTCACAGCATCGGCGTCGGCGGCTATTTCGGCGGCGCTCGCTTCGACAACGCTCGCATCGACGGAATGAATTTTTCCGGTGCGGAACTAGCCAACGCAACGGGCTTGACCCAAGCGCAACTTAACACGGCATGCGGCGATGCAAACACGACGCTGCCCGCGGGGATGACCATCCCCCGCTGCTGATCGACGGGCGAAGGCAGGCGGAAGCGCGCTCGGGGAAATAGCGCTTTCCATGAAGCAAACGCCGCTCGAACTCCCTCTCTCCTCCCTTGGGAGGGAGAGGGTTGGGGTGAGGGTGGAGCGCCGGTGTTTGCAAGATAGGATCAGTCAGCGAACCTGAACATTAACCCGTACAATAGTCCCGCCTCCATTCGACAGTTTGGCGCAGACCCTTCAAGGCGCTCCGTACGCCACCTGTCGGCTACTATCGCCGCAGCCTCAGCGAATTCTTCACCCCCCGCGCGGGCGGCAATCTGGTGCGAAGCAACCGCACCGGTCTCGTCGGTGCGTAAGTACACCATCACTCCAGCAACTTCGCCGCTCCGCGCCTGCTGCAGGGGGTAGATCGGCCTGGGCTCAACGACAACGCGCATCAAGCAACGGGGCCGCGTAGGGTCAACGACGCCGATCTCCTGCAAACCGTCGGCGTCACCCTGGGCCTCTTCGGGGAGGTCCAATAGCGGCCGGCGATCGGCGTGCATCTTTGCGCGCAAGCCCATGAGCAAAACGCGGGCTTCCGCGTAGGCTTGTTGGGCCACGGTCAGTTCCAGATCCGGCCGCTCCGTCTCAGCGAGCGGCCACAGGATCTGCACTGCCTCGCCCAGCAGCCGATGCGCTTCGTTGGCCTCATCCTCCGCAATTCCGCGACGACCGCGAGGACCGAGTTCCTCACGAATTATGGCCAGAGCTAACGCCGTTTTGGCGCGGCCTAACCCAAACGCCTGTCCCATGGGCGAGCCCGCACTATTCGCGACCGCGCGCTCCCAGGCGCTGGTTGCGAGTGCAAAGTTGTTGTTCGCGAGCGCCCAATTGCCGAGTTCGGAGGCGGCGACGAAAATTTCCTGTGGTCCCAGTTGCGCCGACGCCTCGTTAGCCAACAATCCCGCCAAGCGGGTCGCAGCGTCCGCGTCGCCGGTTCGCAATTGCGCCCGGTTAAGAACCACATCTGCAAAAAACGGATTGACGCCGACCGCACCGCGGCGAGCCAACACCAACGCGCGTTGCGCAGGCTCGCGCGCATCGGCGAACTCATTTTTCATCAGGCGCGTCGTCGCCAAGTTCAGCGCCAACACGGCCGTGTGCCCGCCATCGCCGTCGCGCGTCTCCGATAAAGCGAGCGCAGTCTCCGCCTCCGCCTCCGCCGTCGCCAGATCGCCGCGGTCGAGCGCGGCGCTGTAGGCTCGGAAGTGCTCGACTACGGAATTGCCCTGAGCCATGGCCGACGAAGGGTAAAACGCAAACAAGAAAGCGACAAACAACGCTCGCATGACGAACCTCCATGGCGCAAACCGAAGGTGCGTCAGGATGGCGTGCAACTCAAGCACATTCGCAGGCGCGGTGTGTTTGCAACACCGAGGCCGGCGAGGGCGCCGGCGGTCCATATTATGCTATTCCACCACCCTGATATGGAGCTCCTTCAGCTGCTTTGCCGTCACCTCCCCCGGCGCGTTCATCATCAAATCTTGCGCCTGTTGATTGAACGGAAACACGATCACTTCGCGGATGTTGTCTACGCCCGCGAGCAGCATGACGATACGGTCTACGCCCGGCGCCGAGCCCCCGTGCGGTGGCGCGCCATAGCGGAAGGCGTTGAGCATGCCGCCGAATTTTTCCTCCACCACTTCCTTGCCATAACCCGCGATCTCGAACGCCTTGATCATGATTTCGGGCTTGTGGTTGCGGATCGCGCCGGAGCTTAGCTCAACACCGTTGCAGACGATGTCGTACTGGAAGGCGGTGATCTTCTCGATGGTCGCGCGATCGCCCGCATCGAGCTTCAAGAACGCCTCGTGGTCGACATTCGGCATCGAGAACGGGTTGTGCGAGAAGTCGATACGCTTCTCCTCCTCGCTCCACTCGTACATCGGGAAATCAACGATCCAGCAGAACGCGAACTGATCCTTGTCGGCGAGGTTCAGTTCGTCGGCGACCTTGTTGCGCGCAAGGCCGGCGAATTTGTAGAACACGGACGGATCGCCAGCGACGAAGAACGCTGCGTCGCCGACCTTCAGACCAAGCTGATCGCGCAGCGCGTTTGCTTTTTCTACACCGATATTCTTGGCGATGGGCCCTGCCCCGCCCTCTTCGCCCTCGCGCCAGAAGATGTAGCCCAAACCTGGTTGTCCTTCGCTCTGCGCCCAGGCATTCATCTTGTCGCAGAACGCGCGGCTGCCGCCACTCGGCGCGGGCACGGCCCACACTGCGTTGCCCTGCTTTTCCAGAATTTTCGCGAACAGGCCAAAGCCGCCGCCGCGGAAGTGTTCGCTGACGTCAGCGAGCACGAGCGGGTTGCGCAGGTCGGGCTTGTCGGAGCCATATTTGGCGATGCTCTCGGCATACGGAATGCGCGGGAAGCTTCCCGCCTTGGTCACGCGCTTGCCCGCGCCCAATTCCTCGAACACGCCCGCGAGCACCGGTTCGATGGCGTTGAAAACGTCCTCTTGCGTGACGAAGCTCATCTCGAAATCGAGCTGATAGAATTCGCCAGGCGAACGATCGGCGCGGGCGTCCTCGTCGCGGAAGCATGGCGCGATCTGGAAGTATTTGTCGAAGCCCGCGACCATCAGCAATTGCTTGAATTGCTGCGGCGCCTGGGGCAGCGCGTAGAACTTCCCGGGGTGCAGGCGCGACGGCACCAGAAAGTCGCGCGCGCCCTCGGGGGAAGACGCAGTCAGGATCGGGGTCTGGAACTCGGTGAAACCCTGCTCGATCATGCGCCGGCGCAAGCTTGCGATGACTTGGCTGCGCAGCAGAATGGATTTGTGCAACTTCTCGCGGCGCAGATCCAGAAACCGATACTTCAAGCGGATGTCTTCGGGATAATCCGGCTCACCGAACACTGGCAGCGGCAATTCCTCCGCCGCGCCGAGCACCTCGGCGGCATCGACACGCACCTCGATGCCGCCGGTCGCCAATTCGGCGTTCACGGTTTCCTTGGAACGCTCGACCACGCGCCCATCGACGCGCACCACGCTCTCGGCGCGCAGCCGTTCGAACAAGGGGAACGCCGGCGAGTCCGGGTTCGCGACCAATTGGACGATGCCGTAATGGTCGCGCAGATCGACGAACAGCACCCCGCCCAGGTCGCGCTTCCTATGCACCCAGCCGGACAGGCGCACGGAAGAGCCGGCGTCAGCGGGGCGAAGTTGCCCACAGGTGTGGGTGCGATAGGCGTGCATTTTCGGGCTCCAGACAGAAGGCCGGGGTAGCGCACGGGGTCGGCGCTTTTGTCAAGGCGCGGAGTTCGCGGCCGGGATTTGGTCTCTCTTCGGCGCCCGGGTTGACCTCGATCAAACCGGGGGCCGCTGCTTGGCGTGAATACCTCGCTTGAACCCTCTTCGCGACTGGACGCCAGCTTGGAAAAGAGAGTGCAATTCACGGTTTCGGGGCGAGCCAAGACCAATGACGTCCACATTCTGACGTTTCTGGCCAAGGCCTATTCCGGCATTCCGATCGCCTTGATCGATAGCGTCTTCGGCTTTGTCGAACGCACCCCTCTCTATGGCGGGCGCATTTTCGAGGGCGCCGAACTGACGCCACGCGATGTCGCCTGTCTCTATGAGGTAGGGATCGGCGTGCGGCTGCCCTTGACCAATCATTTCGCCGAACCGCGCGAATACGAGGAAAGCGCGCCGCTGCTGCAGCAATATCATCGGTCGGGAAATTCCGTCATCGTTACCAATGATGCGCTCGCCGGGTGGATTCGGCGCGATTTCCCAAAGTACCGGGTCGAAGCCAGCGTCATCAAAAACCTGAAAACCTACGATCGCATCGCCGCCGCACTCGATCTCTACGACACCGCGGTGTTGCCCATGGAACTCAGCGAGGACGAAAAATTCCTGGCTCCGCTTCCCGACAAGAAGCGCATTACTCTATTCGCCAATGCTGGCTGCGCGCTCACCTGCCCCTCGCACATCTGCTACACTTCGATCTCGAAGTTCAACAAGGACGGCAATGCGCAATTGATGTGTTCGCAGACGCTCAAGCATCGCCAGCTGCGCGGCGTGGTGGAGTTTGACCTCGGCCGGCTTCAGGATCTGGGATTTACGCGCTTCAAGGTGTTGACGCCGCAACGGGCCGCCGCGGCGTCCAAGCCCGAAACCACGCCGGCCGCCTGACGCCAGGGCGGAGACCGCCTTCCGCTATCGGTGCTAAAATGGTCGGAGTAGCAAGATTCGAACTTACGACCCCCACGTCCCGAACGTGGTGCTCTACCAGGCTGAGCTATACTCCGAAGGGCCGGGCTTATAGACTGGGCCGTCCGAACAGGCAACGCCGCCGTGGATGGGCGCCGAAGCGCCATTGCATCGGAGGCCGACCACCCTTAATTAGCGCGCTTCGTCGGTTTTGGGGTGTAGCCAAGCGGTAAGGCAGCGGTTTTTGGTACCGCCATTCCTAGGTTCGATCCCTAGCACCCCAGCCAACCTACGCTCGCGCAGCGAGGGTAGGTTGCCTTCCGGAGCCTTGGCGAAGGAGGGCCGGTCAAACGGTTCTGGTCTTGAACGTGCTACGCTCGCGCTGCGTCCCGCCCGCCAAGAATCGCACACCTCCGGCGAGAACGCTCTTGTCAGAACGGCGCGCTTCTTGCTCAAAGCCCCGCCTCACGCCATCCGGATCATCCATGCCCAGAATGAGCTACAAACCCGGCGACTTCACCCTGAGGGTCGGGCGGTCGCGCACCGGGCTCGGCCTGTTCGCCGAAAGCGATATCGCCAGGGGCGCCTGCATTATCGAATATGTCGGGCCGCAAATCTCGGCCGAGGAAGAGACCAAGAGCCGGTCCAAATATCTGTTTGAGGTCAGCGCCCGCAAAACCATCGATGGCACCCCGCGTTGGAACACGGCGCGCTACATCAACCATTCCTGCCGCCCCAATTGCGAGCCCAACATCCACAAGGGCCGGGTGTTCATCCACGCCCGCCGCCGCATCAGGACCGGCGAAGAGCTGAGTTACAATTACGGCAAGAACTATTTCGACGAGTACCTGAAGGGGGTGTGCGCCTGCCCCAAATGCAAGCCGCCAAAGCAGTCTAAGAAGGCCGCGCCCGCCCGCTAACGCAGGCCCCACCCTTTCCTTCCCGCGCCTGGACGTCTATCCAGAAGCGGCGCCGACTGCCGCAATCGGGGACGCCCGGCGCCAAGGGGAGAACGCTGATGGATCTCGGATTTACCTGGTTCGACTTCGCGGCTCTCGCGATATTGGGACTTTCGGGCGTAATGGCGTTCGCGCGCGGCCTGATCCGCGAGGTATTCTCGATCATCGCCTTTATCGCGGCTGGGATCACCGCAATCGCGTTCGCGCGCGTGCTCAGCCCCTATGTCGAGCAATATACCCCGCTCTCGAGCGTGCTTGCGCCGCTGGCGGCAGGTCTGCTGATCTTTCTGGTGGTGTTCATCGCCATCACCTTGGTTACCTCCACCATCGCCAAAACCGCGCATCAATCGACGGAAATCGGCAGCTTCGATCGCGCTGCTGGACTAGCGTTTGGAATTGTCCGCGGCGTGCTCGTCGTTGCGCTTCCGGTGCTGTTGCTACAACGGCAGGAGCCGAAGGAGCACCTTCCTCCACCCGCCAGCTCCGCCGCCTGCCAAGCCGCGTTCGACGAATTGCGTGCACCGATCTTCTGCGCGCGCACCTATTTCATCTATGGCGGCACTGCCTCAGTACTCGGAACAATTCTCCCAGACATTGGCTCGCGCATCACCGATGCGTATGAAAAGCAGCGTGGCCAGTTGGCGCCGATTCCGTCCGCTTCCGAAACCAACGCTCCAGAGCCGGAGAACCTGCCGGCGAAACAAAATTGAGGCTCGATGACCGCGGAGCGATCCCTTCTCCAATTCGAGCCGGCGCCCGCGGCGCCCACTGCTGACAAATGGGCCGACGACGACAAGCCGCGCGAGGAATGCGGCGTGTTCGGCGTCTTCGGGATAGAGGATGCGTCGGTACTGACCGCGCTCGGCCTACATGGACTGCAGCATCGCGGTCAGGAAGGTTGTGGCATCGTCAGCTTCGACGGCCGCTTCCACCACGAACGCTATCTCGGCCTGGTGGGCGAGCACTTTTCCGGCGCCGACGTCCCCAAGCGCCTACCTGGCGACGCCGCCATCGGCCACACCCGCTACGCCACCCAGGGCGGAACCATCCTTCGCAACACTCAGCCCTTGTTCGCCGACCTCGCGCTCGGCGGTTTCGCCATCGGCCACAACGGCCACCTCACCAATTCCCGCGATCTGCGCGAGCGATTGGTGGACGATGGCGCCATCTTCCAGTCCACCTCCGACACCGAGTGCATCCTGCATCTGATCGCCCGATCGCGACGCGCCAAGGTGGTCGATCGCTTCGTTGAAGCGCTGCACCAAATCGAAGGCGCGTACGCGCTGGTCTGCCTCACCAAATCAAAACTGATCGGCGCGCGCGATCCGGTTGGAATCCGACCGCTCGTACTCGGCGAGCGGGCGGGCGCTCCAATCCTCGCCTCCGAAACCTGCGCGCTTGACATGATCGGCGCAAAATTCGTTCGCGCGATCGAGCCGGGCGAAGTGGTGGTCATCTCACGCGGCGCGGACGGCAGGACGGAGATCGCCAGCCACTTCCCGTTTCCGCGACGCAAGGCGCGGCCGTGCATTTTCGAGTTCGTGTATTTCGCCCGGCCGGATTCCGTGATCGATGGTCGCTCGGTCTACGACATTCGCAAACGCATGGGCGTCCGCTTGGCGCAGGAAGCCGGAATCGAGGCCGACGTCATCGTGCCGGTGCCGGATTCAGGGGTCCCCGCGGCCATGGGCTACGCCGCCGAGAGCAGCGCGCCTTACGAACTCGGGATCATCCGCAACCATTATGTCGGGCGCACCTTCATTCAGCCGAAGCAGGAAATACGCGCCCTCGGGGTGCGCCTCAAACACGCAGCCAATCGGGGCGTGCTCAAGGGCAAGCGCGTCGTGCTGGTGGACGATTCCATCGTCCGCGGCACCACCTCGCGCAAGATCGTGCAGATGGTGCGTGAAGCCGGCGCCAAAGAGGTTCACTTCCGCAGCGCGTCGCCGCCAATCAAACATCCCGATTTCTACGGCATCGACATGCCCAACCTCGATCAGCTGATGGCCGCGCAAATGACGCTCTCGGAGATGCGCAAGAGCTTGGAAGTCGATACTTTGGGCTTCCTCTCCATCGACGGGCTGTATTGGGCAATGGGCGAGAGCGCGCGCAACAACACCTCCCCGCAGTTCACAGACCACGCCTTCACTGGCGAATATCCGACGCGGCTCACCGATCATTCCTCGGACAAGGCCGCAAAGGATTTTCAGCTCTCGCTGCTGGCGGAAAACGCGGCGGAGTGAGCAACCCGCTTCGGTTGGCAAAACAGCATGACAAACTCCAAGCAACGCATCGCCCTGGTTACCGGCGCCTCGCGCGGCATTGGCCGCGCTGTCGCGCTTGAACTTGCGCGCCAGAATTGGCGCGTTGTGGCCACGGCGCGAGCGCAGAAGGCGCTGGAGAAGCTGGACGACGAGATCAAGGCGCAGGGCGGGGAAGCGACTTTGGTTCCGCTCGACCTGCGCGATCTTGACGGCATCGATCGCCTGGGCGGGGCGCTGTACGAACGCTTCGGCAAACTCGACGGCCTGGCTGCGTGCGCCGGAATCCTCGGTTCGCTGACTCCCGCGCATCAGGCGAGCCCCGCCTTGATGGAGGAAGTCATGGCGGTGAACTTCACCGCCAATTGGCGCCTGATCCGCGCCATGCATCCCTTGTTGCGGGCATCGGATTCCGGGCGAGCCGCGTTCGTCACCTCTAGCGCCACACGCAATCCGAAAGCCTATTGGGGTGCTTACGCCGCCAGCAAGGCCGCCTTGGATGCGCTGGTGACAAGCTACGCCGCCGAGTGCGCCGTCACGCCCATTCGCGTCAATCTGTTCAACCCCGGCCCCACACGCACAGCGATGCGCGCCAAAGCCTATCCCGGCGAAGACCCAGCAACTCTGCCGACGCCAGAAGAAGTGGCGCCAGCGATCGTTAGGATGTTGGGCGCGGCGTATGAAGAGAACGGGACGTGCGTGGAGTGGCGGCGCTAACATGAACCACCGGCGCCCTCGCCGGAATCAGGTGCGCAGCCCTACCCCGCGCGCTTCACCCTAAGCGTGGTTCCGTCAACGCCAGCGATTTGTACGCTGTCGCCGGGCGCGAGCGCTTCCTCACTTGCCGCGCGCCATACCGTATCGCCGATCTTCACCGCGCCAATGCCGTCAGCGAATTCCGTGAGCACCGCGCGCGCGCCGACGAGCGCTGCGCCGCGTTCGTTGAGCCCGTTGGCTTCGCCTTCGCCACGCCAGCGTTGCACCAGCGGGCGCCCAAACGCGGTGAGCCCGATCACCAGGGCGGCGAACACGCCAAGTTCAACGCCCCACGCCATCGGCAGCGCCCAGGCGAGCAAAGCAGTGAGCAACGCCGCCACCGCCGGCCACAACAAATACGTGGTGCCGCTCGCCATCTCGGCGATCAAAAGCGCAAGGCCTAGGATCAACCAATGTTGCGGCTCGATGGCGGCGAGAAGAAGCAGAATTTGGTGCATCGGTCCAATGTAACAACGAGGGCTTCTGGCTTCCAGTGGCGCCGAGCCACCAAGTTCCGCATGGGATTCTCGCAGGGATTCGACCAGAGCGCGAACACCACCTCCCCCTCGATGGGGGAGGTGTCAGCGCGCAGCGCGCGCTGACGGAGGGGGTGCGCGCGCTGACGATGAAGGAGACGCCTCCGGAGACTCATCCGGCGAAGGTCGCGGGCCTCACCCCCTCAGTCACGCGTGCCGCGTGACAGCTCCCCCATCGAGGGGGAGCGGGGCGCGCTTGCGATTCCCACTCAAGCCTTCGGCATGCCCAGGCCCGTTGCTTCGCCCTGCGCGTTGAGCGCACGCAGGCCTTCGACCAGGCCGGCGAGACCGGAGAGGTCCGCGGGCACGATCACGGTGCGTTGCTGGTTGGAATTGGCGAGCTGGCCGAAGGCTTCGACGTATTTCAGGCCTAGAAAGTAGCGGATGGCGTTGACGTCGCCCTTGGCGATGGCGGCGGAGACGACGTCGGTGGCTTTGGCCTCGGCTTCGGCGGAGCGTTCGCGCGCCTCGGCGTCGCGGAACGCGGCCTCTTTGCGGCCTTCGGCTTCGAGGATCGCCGATTGCTTGGCCCCTTCCGCGCGCAGGATCGCGGCGGCCCGGTCGCCTTCGGCGGTGAGGATTTCAGCGCGCTTGACACGCTCGGCTTTCATCTGCCGGGCCATGGCTTCGTTGATGTCGCCAGGGGGCGTTAGATCCTTGATCTCGATGCGGGTGACCTTGACGCCCCACGGATGGGTAGCCGCGTCGATCACGCCGAGCAAGCGCGCATTGATCGCATCGCGTTGCGAGAGCGTCTCGTCGAGCTCCATCGAGCCAACCACCGTGCGCAGATTGGTCATGGCCAGATTGAGGATGGCGACGTTTAGATTTTCCACTTCGTAGGCGGCCTTAGCCGCATCGATCACTTGGATGAACACCACCGCGTCACAAGTGACGATGGCGTTGTCCTTGGTGATCACCTCCTGACGCGGCACGTCGAGCACCGTCTCCATCATCGACAAGCGCCGACCGATCCGGTCGATGAACGGAAGCAGAAACGAAATGCCAGGCTTGAGCGTGCGCACATAGCGCCCGAACCGCTCCACTGTGCATTGCCGCCCCTGCGGCACGACCTTGATGGCGCTGAACGCCAGCACCAGGGCCATAATCACAAAGATGATGGCGGCTTCGCTCAATCCGAACATTCTGTTCTCCGTGGGATTCGCGTCCCCTTTGGAAACCGTCACTCCGGGCGCGCCCACCGAGCGCTTCGCGCTCGGCGAATCCACCATGCCAAAATCGCGCAAGCGCGATTTTGGGGCGATCCGGAACCCAGGGGATCGTCGAGCTGAGTGTTAGCCCCTGGGTCCCGGGTCTTGCTTCGCAAGCCCGGGATGACGGAAGTGTTGTACTATTCCCTATTATCCAAACCGTTTCACAATTGCCCAAGCATGTGCTCGGCGCTGGATACTTTGTATTCACCAGGTTCTTCAACGTTCAGCTGGTCTACCACGCCGTCCTTGACGATCATTGAATAGCGCTTCGAGCGCAGGCCCATGCCGAACTTGGAGAAGTCCGCATCGAGGCCGATCGCCTTGGCGAATTCGCCCGAGCCGTCCGCGAGCATGATTATGTCCTGCCCGACGTCCTGGTCCTTGGCCCAGGCGCGCATGACGTAGAGATCGTTAACCGAGGTGCAGGCGATGGCGTCGACGCCCTTGGCTCTCAATTCGCCGGCTTTCTCCTTAAAGCTCGGCAGGTGCTTGGCCGAGCAGGTGGGCGTGAACGCGCCCGGCACCGCGAACAAGGCGATTGTTTTGCCGGCGAAGACCTCGGTGGTACGCGCCTGCGTGGTCCCTTCGGGGCCCGGAATGCTGAACTGAACGTCGGGAAGGCGGTCGCCGGTTTTGATCATAGGGGCTCCTGTTGGATCGAGCCTCTATGTAGGCGCTCGCGCGCCCAAGTGCGAGCGCCCTCTTGCGCGGCGGCGGGCAAAGCGCGAGCATCGGCCCCATGTCTGACAGGCTCGCGGGCAAGCTCTTGGTGGCCATGCCGGGGATCGGCGATCCCCGCTTCAGCCGTACCGTTATCATGATGTGCGCCCACGATTCAAAGCACGCCATGGGGGTGGTGATCAACAAGCCGAAAACCGAACTGACCCTGAACGACGTGCTCGGGCATTTGGGGCTCGATGCGGAATCCGAAGTAGCCGAGCGCAAGGTGCTCGATGGCGGACCGGTGCGACGCGAACGCGGCTTCGTGCTGCACTCCGACGATTTCATCGCCAGCGGCGCCACCCAGCGCATAGCGCCAGGCATCAGCCTCACCTCAACGCGCGACGTGCTCGAAGCTGTCGCCAAACAAAGCGCGCCGGAGCGCTTTGTGTTGGCGCTTGGGTATTCGGGATGGAGGGCAGGACAACTGGAAGAAGAATTAAAACAGAACGCCTGGCTCGTTGTCGAAGCCGACGAGGCGATCGTCTATGGCGACGAGCACGACGACAAATGGGCGCGCGCGATCAAAACGCTCGGCCTCGACCCGAGCCAGCTGATGGGCTCGATGGGCAACGCGTAAGCGGGGTTACATAAATTCCGTCCACACAGCAGAAATTCATGCGCGACGGCGCTTGTGCGCCGTTCCCTGCTTACCCATGTGCCCAACCCTCGCGTGCGCACGGCGCGTGAGCTTTTGCAAAGGGCCGTCATGAACAAATCCCCGCTTTACGCCCACATTCTGCTCGACCGCTCCGGGTCCATGGAAGATTGCCGCGACACCGCCATCGACGCCTTCAACGAATATGTCATGGGCCTGCGCCGCTCCGACGAGGTCGATGCGCGCCTTTCGTTGACCATCTTCGATTCCCAGAGCATCGATCTGCTCCAGCACGTCGAACCGGCGAAAACCTTCCTGGAGCTCTCGCGCGCCAATTACGTGCCGCGCGCATCGACGCCGCTTCTGGACGCCATCGGCCATGTCGTCGCAGAGATCGACAAGGTCGCGCCGCGCCCCGACGAAAAAGTCGCGCTCGTTATCCTCACTGACGGCTTCGAAAACGCCAGCAAGGAGCACACCAAGGACACGATCAAGAAGCTGCTCACCGACCGCCAGGACAACAAGGGCTGGCTGGTCACCTTCCTCGGCGCGGACGTCGACGCCTTCGCCGAAGCGCAAGCGATCGGCATTCAGGGCGGCAAGTATCTGCACTTGAAGAAAGGCAAGCTGCGCCAATCCATGCAACACGCCTCTGCCTCGCAGGCGCGTTACGTCCGGACAGGCAGCATGGCGGCAGGCGACTTCACGGCCGAGGAACGCGACGACGCGGGCAAGGAATAGGGCGGCGGCGCAACAGAAAACCCTCGCTCCCGGTAGGGGAAGGGGGTTCAACGCCCTCGTGCATCGACATCTTGCGAAAATCGGGAATGCCGCTTTCCGTCGAGAAGCGTGCGTAAAGAGAACCACGCCCTCAGCGTTGCGGATCATGCGTACGAGAGTACCGGCGCGCTCATTCCTCGCCCCTCTTTCGCCCGCCGCGTCCAATCGTCAGCGCCTTAATCACCCCGCGCAGCGTTTGCGATTCCTGTTGCGTCAGCCGTGCGCGCAGGAAGAGTGCGCGTAGGTTTCGCTTCATCAGCGGCGCCTTGTCTTCGGGATGAAAGAAGCGGCCTTGTTCGAGTTCGGCTTCCAGATGCGCGAACATTTTTTCCAGTTCGTCTTGCGTCGCGGGCGGACTGTCAGGTTCGCGGAACCATGACGGCGTATTCTCGTCCTGGCGCGCCTCGGCGTAGGCGAAGGCGAACGCGGCGACCGCGTTTGCAAGATTCAGCGAGGCGAAAGCTGGATTGACCGGCAGCGTTAGAATTGCGCCAGCGCGCGCGACTTCATCGCTCTCCAGCCCGGCCGCCTCAGCACCGAACATGACGACCGGCCGCTCGCCGGCGCCAATTGCAACGCGGATATTTTCCGCCGCCTGGCGTGGACCCCAGACCGGCTTTTCCATACCGCGCGGCCGCGCCGTGGCCGCCACCACCAAGGTCGCGTCCGCCAGCGCGTCTTCGAGGCGCCATTCAACCTGAGCCGCGTCAAGCACGCGGTCGGCGCCAACGGCGACGTTCTGGGCCTTCGGGTTCGGCCAAGGATCCCGTGGCGCGACCAGACGCAAACCGGTCAACCCAAAATTTAGCATCACGCGCGCCACCGCGCCAATATTCTCCCCCATCTGCGGGCGCACCAAGCAGAGGGCCGGCCATGGCTCCTCTATCGGCGCCGGCATGTTGGGAGCGCGGGTCATGACTTATGGGTTTGCTCCAAAACGTCGCGCTCGCGCAAGCTTGCACGGTCACGTCAAGCTGCTAACACCCCGGAGGATTCCCCGACAACGAGGTGCGCGTAATGACCAAGATCAAAGTGGACAATCCGGTCGTGGAACTCGACGGCGATGAGATGACGCGCATCATCTGGGCGCTGATCAAGGAGCGGCTGATCCACCCCTATCTGGACCTCAATCTCGAATATTACGACCTCGGCATCGAGCACCGCGACGCCACCGACGACAAGGTCACGGTCGATGCCGCAAATGCAATCAAGCGGCACGGCGTCGGCGTCAAATGCGCCACCATCACGCCCGATGAAGCGCGGGTGCAGGAATTCAAGCTCAAGAAAATGTGGAAGTCCCCCAACGGCACCATCCGCAACATCCTGGGCGGCGTCATTTTCCGCGAGCCGATCATTTGCGAGAACGTGCCGCGCTTAGTGCCGGGCTGGACCCAGCCGATCGTGGTCGGCCGCCATGCATTCGGCGATCAATACCGCGCCACCGATTTTAAATTTCCAGGCAAGGGCAAGCTGACCATCAAGTTCGTCGGCGAGGACGGCAAAACCATCGAACACGAAGTATTCGACGCGCCGGGGGCGGGCGTCGCCATGGCGATGTACAATCTCGATGAAAGCATCCGCGAGTTCGCGCGCTCCTCGATGAACTACTCACTGCTCAAAGGATGGCCGCTCTATCTCTCGACCAAGAACACCATCCTCAAAGCCTATGACGGCCGCTTCAAGGACATCTTCCAAGAGGTGTTCGACGTCGAGTTCAAAGATCAATTCGCCGCCAAGAAAATGACTTACGAACATCGCCTCATCGACGACATGGTCGCTTCGGCGCTGAAATGGTCCGGCGCGTTCGTCTGGGCGTGCAAGAATTATGACGGCGACGTGCAGTCAGACACGGTCGCGCAAGGGTTCGGCTCGCTTGGGTTGATGACGTCGGTGCTGCTCACCCCCGACGGCAAAACCATGGAAGCGGAAGCCGCACACGGCACGGTGACGCGCCATTATCGCCAGCATCAGAGAGGTGAGCCCACGAGCACCAATTCGGTCGCCTCGATCTTCGCCTGGAGCCGGGGCCTCGCCCATCGCGGCAAGCTCGACGGCAATCAAAAGCTGATCGATTACGCGCTGCTGCTCGAGAAAATCACGGTCGATACCGTGGAGGCCGGGCAGATGACAAAGGATCTGGCCCTGCTCGTCGGCGACGAGCAGAAATGGCTCACTACTGAGGGCTTCCTCGACGCCGTGGACGCGAATCTACGGAAAGCGATGGCGTAGAGAAGCGCCCTAACCCAAATACGATATGGACCGCCGGCAAACGCCAGCGGTCCATATTTACACAAAATGCGCGTCCGGCGTTTTAGAAGTCCAGCTGCGCGCGCGCTTCGACCACATCCACATCGCGGTCGAGCAGCGGGTTCACGGCGTCGACCTCCGAGTGCACGAAATTCCCCATCAGGCGGAAATTGCGGCCAATGTACCAATTGGCGCCGAATGTATAGTTGTCGGCCACGCCACTGGCGCCGGCGCCAGCTTCGCTCAAGTCCAGCGAACTCAGCCGCGCCGCCAATTCGAGCGCACCCCAGTCGCCGCGCGGATTTGGCCCGCGGAAAACGCCCGCTGCGTCGCCGTAATTGTAGCGTTCGCCGGTCACGATCCAACCGACCTGTGCGTAATAGCCGTCGAGCGTAAGGTCGGCGCCGACGCTCGGTTCGAGCGAGCTAGAAATGAACTGCCCCTGCAACAGCACCGGGCCCATCGAATACGCGGCCTCGACATTGTAGCTCATGGAGGTGTCGATATTGGCGAGCGTCCCCGTCGTCACCACAGTCGGCGCGAGAGACGCTTCCGGCCCGGAGCTGATCAAGCGCGAGCTGCCGCTGTCGAACTCGCGCCGATCCAGCCCAACGCCAAAATGCAGCGTGTTGTCGCGCCGCTCCAGCGGGCTCCACGAGCCGCGCATCGCGATCCCGTGACCCTTCTCGGCTTGGATATTGTCCTCGGCGTCGATAGCGTCGTCAAAATAGCCGCCCGACAACGCGAAATGGCGCCCCTCATACGAGCCTCCCACGCCGACGCCGAAGCCCGGCGCCAACGCCTGCGCCAGCGAGCGCTCCATGAACATGGTGTCATTGGAGCTGCCAACATCTTCCATGCTGAACGGCGCTATGAAATTGCCAGCCTTGATAGTGAAGTCGTCGTTGACATCGTAGCTAAGCCAAACGTTTCGCCAGCCGCCGCCATTGGTGAATTCACGATCCAGTCGGAAGCGCCAATCGTCGAAAAAACGCACGCTCAGTTCCAACCGCGCGCGGCGGACTTCCTCGTCATCGACGCTGACGCCAGTATCATCGACCTGAGCGGCGTCTAGGTGCAAGCGTCCGCCGAGATTGACGTCGAGACTGTCTGTGCGGTAGCGCAGCCCTTCGCGGCCGACGTCAAGTCCCTCCTCCGCTGCGGCTACCCCCGTTCCGAGCGCGCAACAAACCGCCAAAGCGCCTAGAACGCCCTGCAAACCTTTAGTCATGGTGCTTCTCCTCATCCCTGATCCAACGGCTTCAAGCCGGCGTCCCGTGCGAAGCGATCGAAGACATGCCTTGGTAAACACGCCCTTTCCACCGCCGCAGTAAAACTGTGCCCTACATCTGGGAGCGTAAGGAAGGTCGGCGCAGCTCCATTCCCCGCCCGGTGGAATTCGCCCATGGCCTCGACCCAGCGATAGGCGCGCTCGAGCCGCGTATGCCCTTGCACCCGGTCAAGCCGACGCGACTGCCTGAGCGAATTGTCGCGCTCGATGTCGAGTTCGCCGACGATGACGTGCTGGGGCACGTCGAGCGCGCCGCGCAAGTCGATCCCGATGTCCAATTCGGCCTCGCTCAGATCCAACCCGAAAGGGTAGCGCTGCGCGTGGTCCGGAAATGTGTACCAACCCGCCGCCACCAAAACCGCACTGCGCACCCTTCGCGGATGCGCGAGCACAAACCGATGCGCAAATTGCGCCCCGCCAGAGAATCCAAAAAGCAGCACCTCCTGCGCGCTCGCCTGCGAGAGACGCGAGGCGGCGGCAATGATGTCCAGCAAAGCGAGGTCGCTTCTCACCCCAGACCTGGGATCCTGCAATTGTTGGTACTGGCCGTATTTCTCCTTGGCGAATAGCGGCGCCGCAACGGTGAGTCCGTAGCGTTCCGCCTCCTCAATCAGCCGATAGGTGTGCGCGGGGGCGTTACGCGCGATTCCGTGCACCGACACGACCAAAGGCGCTCCGGCACGCTCGATGCTGGGGCGATACAAAAAAAACTCGCGCAGCACTGGCCCCGGAGCTTCATAGAAGGCAATCTTGCGTGTGGGCGCAGCTCCGGAAAATGTCAGCGATTTCGACACAATCACGGCGCATCAACCCTCTGCAAATCGCCCCCCTCGAGCTTGACTTGAACGATCTCGACCGGAGAGCTCGGTTCGCATTCCGCCCGCACCCGCCCGTCCGCGATCCGCCAAACCAGGTTGGCGGCGCGCCGCCAAGCCGGGGCTGTCGCCGCCATCAGCACCACGCCCTCATAGTCGCGAAGCGCCGAAGCAACGCGAGCGGCGGTTTCTGCGTCAAGGTGGCTATCGACATCGTCGAGAATGAGAATGGGCGGCGAATCGACCATGGCGCGCGCAATCAGTAATCGTTGGATCTCGCCGCGCGACAATTCTTGCGCGTCCTCGCCCAGCCGCGCCAGCGCGCCTTCGGGGGTCTTTTCGATGATGGGGCCGAGATTACAGATCTCGGACACCCGCGCGATCTCTGCCTCGGTGGCTCCTGGCGAGCGATAGCGCAGGTTCATCGCTATGGTTCCGCGCAGCAGCGGCATGGACGCGCTGGCCACGCCTACGTGGCGGCGCACCGATGCCAGCGCGGCGCGGCGCAAATTCCTTCCATTGATCCGTACGCGTCCGCCGTCGGGGTCGCGCATGCGCGCAACCAATGCCAGCAGCATCGATTTGCCAGCGCCGCTGTCGCCGACCACATTGACGATCGCTCCTGGCCCAGCTTCAACCGAAACGCCTCGGAAAACGCCCTTCACGGAAACTGCCTCGAAACTGACGCTTGTCGCGCCCCGCGCAATGCGGCGTCCGCCATCCATGTCTTCCACCGAAGCCTCGATCGCGAGGGCCGCGGCCACCTTGGCGAACGAAACCTTGGCTCGACGCCATAGCTCAAACGCAATGCCAAGATCGCGCACAGCGCCCGACAGCAGGCCGGCGATCGAAATCGCCGCGGCCACGAGACCGATGCTCATTGCACCGCTGCGCACTTCAAACACGCCCACCACCAAAATCGACGCCACTAGCATCGCCGACGCCAGATGCACGATCGACGTCATCAGCCCGGACACCATGGCGAGCCGCAAACCAGCCTTCATCAGAGCTTGGCTGCGCCGTTGAAGTCGTTGTAGCTCGCGTCCGAAACGATTGAAGGCCTGCACCGTCTGCGCCGCGCGAAAGCTGCTGGAAACGAAGTTCGCAACAGCGCCGCGCCGCGCCCGGGTCTCGCGAATGGCTGCGTTCAAGGGTCCGCTCAGCTGCAGCACCGCCAGCGCCGCCAACGCCATTACTACGCCCGCCGCCAAAGCGAGGCGCCAATTCTGCGACGCCAGCACTCCAAGCAGAAGCAGCGTCGTCGCGCCGGCCGAAATCAACCGCACCAAACCGTCGCTGACCCATTTCTTGATCGCAGTGAGATCGCCTACAAACGGCAACAGCAAGCCGCCCTGGCGCTTGCTGCTGATCGCGGAGCGCGAAGCGCGCATGATTTTGCTGAACAGCTCCCCGCGCATCTCCTGGACATAGCCAAGGCCGAGTCGCTCGCCTGCCCAGGAGCGGTAGGTCTCCAGAGCCGCAATTGTCAGCGCGCTCGCTGCGAAAGCGATGGCGACCAAAGCGATCTCGCGATCGCCCAAAACGCCGTCTTGTGCGAGAAGCCCGTCGAACACCATCTGGACGCAAAAAGCCGCCACCGCCGCCAACGCCGCTTGCGTAACGCTGGCGCCGATCAGCGCGCCCAGGAGCAGACGCCTCCCGCGCGCGATCGGAATGGTCATGACACCACGATCAAGGAAGCACGCACCGCCAGCAAGCTCATGCGCGCCGCAACTTCCGCCTCCGCGAGCGACCTCGAGCTAACGACCTCCACCGGCAACTGGGATTGCGCCTCGCGCATGCCAAGCGGCGAGGCGGTCACCAGTCCGGTCACCGCGCGCAGGGGCAAATTCTTGGCGCGCAACCATTCCGCGCCCGCAACCGCACCCATGGAATCGGCTGCCGCCAGCAGCAATGTGTCGATGCGGGAGGCAAAACCCCGCGGCGCGGTGAGCAGGGCCGCAGTTTCCTGCTGTAGCAAACCATCCGCGATCTCGGCGACGACAATGTCGATGTCCTCGGCCTCCAATTCTGCCACTAGCGCCAATGCGCCACGATCTATAGCGTCGATATCGGCGCCGGCCGTAGTGGCGAAACCGACGTCGGTGAAGTCAAGCACGGTGATCGCGCCAGCGTCCCGCATCGACCAGATATCGCCGCCTGAGCCAGTTCCGGTCACCTTGCAGGCGCCCACCCGCAAACCGCCCTTGGACAGGCCGCGAATGAGGTTGGCCGCGGCTGTGGTCTTCCCCGCGTTCATCGAGGTTCCGACGACCGCCACCAAATTGCGCGCGCGCGGACGCAATTCGCGGGGTTGGAGCGCAAACTGCGCTACGTTAACGGCGCTGCCGCCGGCGTCGGTCAGAATGCCGATTGGCTTGATAGCCGTTGGCTTGCGCGCACGAGCATGGCGGGCGACCGCGCGTGCGGCGATGCCTCCCCCCGCAACCAGATCGCAGTCCCCCAAATCCTCCGGAACCAGAGCCTCGAACTGATCGGGAGCGTAGCGCGCACCGAACGCAACGACGATTTCGTCGCCGACATAAAGCTGGGCGCGGCGACCTTCAGGCGTTTCCAACCGGGCGTGGTGGCCGATCTCGGTCACGGTCGCCAGCAGGAGATCGCCTGCGCATGGCCTTACCGTATTGGACACATCGTGCACACGATCAAACGTGGCGCGGCGGCACGCAAACGACTTCTTGGCGCGTGCAAGTCGCTCCAACCAAGTCTTGCGCGAACCGCCAAGCGAACTTTGGGAAAATGCCGACGCCTCGAACATGCGCTCGCCTGCGATCATAACGGCTCCAATACAACCTACCAGACTTCGGCGGGATGCGCATCCGCAGTGTTAAGGTAGTTGCTCCAAGTTACAATTTTGCCACGCAAAGAAGAGCCGGCAGACTCCGAACGCGCCTACCGGCCAATGTCGTCGCAAGTGTTGATACTACGCATCGGAAGGCCGATTATTCCGCGCTCACGCCAGCTTATCTGCAGGACAGCCGCCCATTGGCGGATACCACTCCCATCGCTGGAACTCGATCGCGAGTTTAGCCCCCTCTTGCCCGGGCCACGATGTGCGC
Organism: Terricaulis sp.; assembly: GCA_040080225.1. Taxonomy (GTDB): domain Bacteria; phylum Pseudomonadota; class Alphaproteobacteria; order Caulobacterales; family Aquidulcibacteraceae; genus Vitreimonas. Next base: position 29,763 of record JBEBIU010000004.1, on the reverse strand, counting down.
CGCTACCAGCTCCACCACTTCGGGCTGATCGAAATACGTGGTGTGGATCAGGCTGTCCCAGGTCATCGCGTCGGTGGCGAGATTGCTTAAAGGCGCGTTAGTGTCGGCGCCGACGGTGAACAGCGACCAGCGATATTTCTCAATCAATTTGTCCGCCGCGGCGCCAGCGGCCGATTGCATGCGCTGTGCGCACTCACCTTCGAGCTTCATGCCCTTCGTCGCGTGGGTGTGAGAATCGGTCGACACATTGCAGATCACCTGGTCGCCGTCGCGGCCGAGCGCGACGCCACGCAGTACGCCGGAGACAAACCCGTTCAGCGGCTTGCGCGCGCCGATTTCCGCCGCGCCGCCGATCAGAAATCGGTAAAGCCCGTAGGTGAGCACAAAGATCGCAGGAGCGAACGAGAACGCGATAATGGTTGCGGTAAAGATGTTTGCCGAGCGATCGGCCTCACCGCCGCCAAAATTCATGATGTCCGGGCCCCCCAGCATGTAATTCAGTGGCACGCCGAGGCCGAACGCCAGGACCGCCAACACGCCCCAGCTGATCGCGGCGGCGCTCGACCCGCGAAACAGCGATCCTTTCGGAAACGGCTCAATCGGAATATCCTCTACCCGACGCAGGAAACTGATCGCCTCGTCGTTCTCGTGCCAGATTGCGTACACTTGGTGCGCTTCGCTGTCGGATCGGCGTGGGCGAAAGATGCGCCGCGCACCCCGCTGCGAGATGCCGTACATGAACAACAGACACGCGCCGACCAGTCCGAACATGGTCAGCAACACCGGGGTCCCCAGCCGGTTTTCGGCAAACCACATCGCCGCCGCCAACAGTGGAAAGATGACGATGCTGCCCCAGGTCAACAAGAAGAACAGCGCGCCGGCCAGGCGCTGAAACAACCCGGTGCGTAGATTGAGGAACGGCGTACCGACGGTAGTGAGGCTCGCAATCGGCTCGTTCGAGCGCCGCTTGCGTCCCCAGCGCAGACGTACTGCCGCTTCATTGGCGACATTGCCGCCATGGGAGTGCCCGACGACGTGCACGCTGGCGTAACGGCGTGCGCACTTGCGCAGCTCGCCCGCTAGTTTCTCGGCGCCCTTCTCGCGCTCGGCGGCGCTGTTGGCGCCTGACCAAAGCACCGGGACGATGTCGGCTTCCAACCCCTGTTGGGCAAGTCTCTGGCGCAAGCGCTCGCCAAACGCGCCACCGCGCTGGAACCATTTCTGGCCGTCCGCGCTGTCGGCGGTGTCACCGGTGCCGTGAACCGTAACGATCGCGATCTTGTCCCCAGCCATTCGAACCTCTCCCTCGTTCGAAACTAAGCAAGCCCGCCCCGCCCAAAGCAAGCCGGCACACCAGCGCGCAAGCCCGTATGACGAATCCGTTATTTCTTGTTCCCCTCATAGGGGTGGAGTATAAGCGCCCCAGCCGACGGAGGGCTGGATGCTAACGGGTCGCGCGCTGATCGCTCTTGCTTTGACCGGCGGGAAGACGCTCTTGGCGAAAGCTGCCGCACACACAAGCCGCCTTCGCATCGACGCCGAAAGCGCCGCTAGTAATTTCGGTAGCTGGTTCTCCGCCCGCGCAATCCAGGTTGGGGCGAGCGCCGCCAAGATTCGTAGCAACCAGGTGCAGGATCGGGTGACGGCGGCGGGAAGCTTTGTGGCGATCGCGCTCTTTGCGGCCATAAGCGTGGATGCTCTGCTTGGCGGCGGGCTTGAATTTGGCGCCAACGCGGTCGCCGCTCAACCGGCTCGGCGCTTTGTGGCCTTGGCCGCGCTGCCTGAAATCACGTACCAGCCGCCAGCCGCCTATATTGCCACCCCGCCCGACAACGCACGCGTTGTGGCCGTTTCCTATTCGCCAGCAGCGGAACAATTGCTGGGCGGGCCGATCGCTGACGAGGAAGAGGCGCTCGCGGACGCTGAGGATGCGCTTGAAGTGGAGACTGCGCCAACCCCAGACGCTCCGGTCAAGCAAGAGGCGCCGTCGATCGTTGAAGCGGTGAAAACAGTCCCGTTCTAGCTACGCCTGAAGCGCATCACTTTGGTGAGAAAGGCCAGTTCGGTTTGTTCATGGCGTAGACCGCCCTCGGTAAACACAGCGGCCAAGTCCTCCTCGATGTAGCTGCCGAAATAAGGCTCGTGAAAGCCTACCGGGAAATATTCCAGCATACGGTCGAGATCGGGTGCGTCGCCAGTCTGGATTGAGTCGGCCACTACCAGCACGCCGCCAGGTTTCAGCAGGCGCGCAATCTCGCGAACGACGTCTCGCCGCACGCGCGGGGGCAATTCGTGGAAGAGGTAGACGCAAGTAATTGCATCGAAGCTCGCGTCCTCGAACGGCGCCTGCTCGGCTGCGCCAGTGACCAGTTCAACTTGCGGCCAAGGCGCAAGCCGCGCGCGCGCTTCGGCGCAATAAGCCGGCGAGAGGTCCAACCCCGTCGCCGGCATGCGCGGAAAGGCCGCCAGTATCTGAGATAAAAACCTACCATTGCCGCAAGCGAGATCGAGCAAGCGCACCCGCCGCTGATCGACGCCCTTAATGGCGCGCGCCAGAGAACCCAGCGCGATACGCCGCATCGCATCAGCGGCGCCGCCGAACAAGATCTCGACCTGGGTGTCGTACATCTTGGCGCTCTCGGGCGAGAGCCAGCCGCCGCTCTGATAATGGAAGTTCTGTAGATAATAAGCAGGATAACGCCCCTGCTCGGCCGTTTCCCGGATTTCGAAGCCGGCGCGTTGCAAGCGGCGGCGATCCACATTCGGCAAATCACGGAAAAACTTCGCCGAATTACGCAACGCAGAGAGAGCCTTCGCCAGCCGGATATCGACGGGCGCGGGGTAAAGCCCCGCTTCGATATTGGCGCGGTCCTTGGCAAACAATTCTAGGAACGCGGCGCGAATGCGTTTGGGATCGCCTTGCGGTTTCTGTGGCTCAAATCTCGGTTCTCCAGGGCGCTCGAACGGACCGGAGACGCGCCGCGCCAGCATGTACTGGCCCATGTACCAGGCCACACGCGCTCCCTGGGCGGCGGCGTAGCGGGCGCGGGCGATGTCACGGGCGATGGGCATGGGCCATTGTAGAATAAATAACGGGGCCGCTCTACCCGTCGCCGATCAGTTTGCGGGCTCAAAAGCGAGGTCGTTTTGCACGATCCGAAACGCCGCGACCACCTGCTCCACCCGGCCGTCTCCGGAGCGGCGGATTGGATAGCTATTGACGACGATCCAGCGCCGCTCGCCCGCTGGCGTCTCAATGCCCATCACCACGCCGTACAGCGCCTCGCCGGTGCGGAGCGTGATCGTGACGGGGTGCTCGTCGGCGGGGAAGTCTTCGCCGTTTGCCTTAAGCGCGCGCCAACGCGGATCGCGGGACACGCGGCCGAACATTTCGTCTTCGCTCAAGCCTAGGATCGCCGACGCGGCGGGGTTGGAGTCGATAATGGCCCCGCTCGGTCCAAGCACCACCAAACCCTCGGAAATCGACTCAATCACCGATTTGTAACGCGTCTCCGAGCGCGCCAGCGCCATTTCCAGAAAGCGAAGGCGATCGCGTTCAATATGGGCGCGCCTCGCGTCAATGTGGCGCGCAACCAAACGGGCGTTGCGCTCCAGGTGCAGGATTTCCACTCCGCTCCAAAGCCGCGGCCGCTGATCTATGGCGCAAACCGTGCCAATCCGGACGCCGCAATCGAGCGCTATCGGCGCGCCCGCGTAAGCGACGACATTGGGCGCGCCAGTCACCAGCGGATTGTCCCGAAAGCGCGCATCGAGGCGTGCATCCGCGACGACAAAAGTGGCGGGGTTGAGAATTGCGTGCGCGCACATGGCGTGATCGCGAGGGGTTTCGCTCGCATCCAATCCGCGCCGCGCCTTGAACCATTGCCGCCGCTCGTCAATCAATGAGACTAGCACAATCGGCGCATCGACAACTTGCTGAACAGAATCGACTATGTCTTCGAAGAATTGCTCAACCTCGGTGTCGAGGATGGCGGCGTTCAGCAGCGCGTCGAGGCGGCTGGTTTCGTTACTGGGGAGCTGCGCCGCCGGCATCAGGCCACATCGATTTCAAACACGTCGCCCGCGCCGTCCGTGGTGCGTCGCAGCGGCCCCGCATAGACGCCATGACGTCCGCGTCGCCGGTCGGGTCCGACGTAAGTCGCCTCGTCTATGAATGGGCGGGGGTGCAGCAGCGCCGCTTGGATGCGGGCGAGTAGATTGGCGGCGGTGAGCGGTTTGGACACGACTTCGGTCGCGCCAGCATCGCGCATCGCCACGATCCGGGCCGGCGTCGCGTAAGCCGTCATCATGATCACCGGGAGTCGCCGATTTGGGCTGATCGCGGCTGTTCGTATTTGACGCAACGCCTTGACGCCGTCGTACGGCATCTCGAGGTTCAGGATCAGAAAATCCGGCGCGCGTTCGCACACCAACCCGAAGGCTTCACCGCCGTCCCCAGCGTGGCGGATGTCGCGCATCCCAGCGATCTTCAGAATTTCCGCCGCGATCTCCCGCGACGATCGCTGGTCGTCGGCAATGATGGCGCTCAGATGCTGGAGTCTCATGGCGGATTGTGCTGCACCGGTGCGCTTAAAAAACGCTTACTTGCCGAGTGGGCGCTGATTGGATTGGTCATTTTTGCAACAGGCGCCGGATCGTTTGCGCGCCCCGGTCCAACCCACGAACACTGGCGATGCGCCTAGTAGCGCCGCTCGACCACGAAATCGACCGCGCTCAGCAGGATACGCGCGCGCGGCCCCAATTGCGCCAGATGCTGCTTGGCTTGTGCGGCCAGCATCGTCACTCGCTCACGCGTCGCCTCGGCCCCCATTACGGTGACGAAATTGACTTTGCCGCGATCCTTGTCTTTGCCGACTGCTTTGCCGGTGTCTCGCACGAGGCCCTCGGCGTCCAGGATATCGTCGCGCATCTGGAAGGCGAGGCCGACATCGTGAGCGTAACGCGAAAGCGCGGTGCGTTCGGCCTCGGAGGCGCAACCGATCATCGCACCCGCTTCCACCGAGAAATTGATCAAAGCGCCTGTCTTCAAGCGGTTCATCCGGGTGACGGCGATGAGATCGGATTCAATTTCCCCGCCTGCCATATCCGCGGCTTGACCCGCCACCATGCCGGACGCCCCCGCCGCGCGCGCGAGCCCTGTCGTGAGCAGGCACCGCATCTGCGGATCGCGGTGGGTTTCCGGCTCGGACATGAGCTCAAACGCAAAGGTGAGCAGCGCATCGCCCGCCAACAGCGCCGTCGCTTCATCGAACGCGCGGTGCAATGTTGGGCGGCCGCGACGCAATTCATCGTCGTCCATGCACGGCAGGTCATCATGGATGAGCGAATAGGTGTGGACGCACTCGATGGCGCAGGCCGCCCGCAGCAGCGCGCCCTCGTCGGCGTCGAATAGGCGCCCTGATTCGATGGTGAAAAACGGTCGCAGTCGTTTGCCTCCGCCAAGCGCGCTATAGCGCATGGCTTGCATCAATTCGGATTCCGGCCCCTGCGGCTTGGGCAGCAAGGCGTCGAGGGCGGTGTTGACGCGTTCGGCGATTTCGTTGAGGCGGGTCTGGAGCATCTGCATTGGGGGCCTCCCCTAGCAGAGCGCCGGGCGCGTGCATACCGTGGCCGCATTTCCCCGCGCGGGCGAAGGTCGGCTGGGTCACGGCCTTTCCAAGCGGGCGCGAACCGGGGCAACATGCGGGCGCGGGCGGATTCCCGCAAGCGCGACCCGACAGTCTCGGGGCCGGCGCCTTGTCGTTGAGTTCAGTGGGGAAATTTCATGGCTCAGGTGGTGATCGTCCATGCTTTGGAGGACACCCTGCCAGCCCGGGCGCTGGCCGAAAAACTCCGCCGCGCCGAACTGGTCGTGGAGTTGGAGAAACTCGCCGGCGAAGAAACACGCGGCGCGCTCGAAACCGCCGTGCTTGCGATTGCACTTTGGTCGCCGAAATCGGTGGGCCAAGCGGGCCTTATAGAGGATGTGGCCTATGCGCGCGAAAAGGGCCGGGTCCTGCACGCGGTTATGCAGAACGCTGCGGCGCCCTCCCAGTTTCACCAGGATCGCGGCGTCAACCTTACCGGCTGGCGAGGTGAAGAGGATTTCCCCGCCTGGCGCCAATTGGCCAAGTTCGTCGCCGAGGCCGCGGGCGTTGCGCCGCCTCCCCCGCCCGAGCCGCAACCTGACTCCGGGTTTTTCACGCCCGGACGGGTCGCCGCCGCTGCGGGCGCGCCAAACCCGGTGCGCGGGCGCGACGCAGCCTCACCGCGAGCAGCCGACCCTGAGCGCGCTGAAGTCCCGAAGCGTGGCTCAGGGCTGATGCTAGCAGCGCTAGCGATTGCAGCCCTCGGCGGCGCCGGCGGGGGGTATTATTTCTGGAACCAATCGCGAGCGCCCGAAGAGACCGCCTCGCCGCTCGATGAACTCGACCCCAACGATGTGGAATCGCTGCGCGCGCTTATCAATGGCGGTTCGGGCGAATTGGCCGAACGCGCTCAGCAGGCTCTGAACGACCTGGAGGAACGCAGCTTCGAAGCCGCCAGCGACGCCGACATCGCCGAGCTGGAAGCGTTCCTGAGTGGCTTTCCACAGAGTCAGCACGCCGCCGCCGCGCGCAAGCGGCTCGCCGAATTACAGCGTGCGACAGCTGCGCAACAGCAACCCGAACCGCAGAGCGAGCCTGCCAGCGGCGAGGTCGAAAACGCTGCACAGGAGGGAGAGCCCGTGCTGGGCGAGCCGCCCTCGCACGACGATGTACAACAAGACCCGGACCCGGTCGCGCCGCAGCCGCCGCCGACGACGACGACGCCGTGATTGTGCTGAATTTCAGAACCGCCGCCGCCACCGACATCCCCGCCGCGCTGGCTCTGATCGAAAAGGCGTTTCGCGGCGAAAGCGCCTCGCGCGGATGGACCCACGAGGCCGACTTGCTGGGAGGGCAGCGCACTGACGCGCAGGCGTTGACGGCTATCATTGAGAATCCGGACGAGCGTTTGATCCTGGCTGAGCGAGGCGGCGCCCTGTGCGGGTGCGTCATGCTCGCAAACAAAGGAATGCGCGAGGACCGCCGGATCGGTTATCTTGGTCTGCTGGCGGTCGATCCCGATTTGCAAGCCGGCGGCATCGGCGGCGTTCTGGTTAACGAAGCTGAGCGGCTCGCGCGCGAATTTGGCGCTGAAATCATGGAAATTACGGTGATCAAACGCCGGGTTGAACTCATCGCTTGGTATCTGCGCCGTGATTATGCGCTCACAGGCCGCGAAGAACCCTTCCCACTCGACGATCCCCGTTTCGGGCTGCCCAAGACTCGCGATCTTTCGTTTGTCGTGATGGCCAAGCCGCTCACGCCCGCGCATTAACCGCGAAAGCGTCGCCATTCGGCGAACGGAAGTGCGACTTTTCCCTTTTCTGGCACGAGCGTTGCAGCCGGTTCTGTTAACGCCGCCCAACCCATGCCCGCGGCGACGGGAGTTCTGCGCAATGTATTATCAATTGGATGAAGAAGAGCGCGACACGCGCGATTCATTCGAGATGTTCGGCGAGTTGGAAACGCAGGCAGCGAAAGATGTCCAAGAGTGTGTGGAAGAAGAGAGGCCACGCCCTGTCGCGCCAGCGCCTGCGCCCGTAAAGAGCGGCTTCTCTTGGGCGGCCTTCGCTGGGGGCCTGGCGGCGTTCACCTGGATTGGCGCGGCCGTGGGCGTGCCATTGTCCTATTTCGGCATCGAGGCCGTCCTCTCCATGGATCCGGCCGTGCAAGCGGGATTGGTGGCGCTCGCCTGCGGGCCCGCGCTGCTGTTTTGGGTGTCGGCTTCCGCAGCGGGCGAAGCGCTGAAGGCGCGCCGGCTTGCCACGGAACTGACCCGGCTTGCACAGACGCCTACTCTGGCGACCGAAGCTGGCGAAGCGGGCGCGCGCCGGCTCTCTGAGACGGTTAAGTCAGAGATCGAGTCACTGAACGATGCCGTGGCCACGGCACTCGCCCGGCTCGCCGAGCTCGAGCACAGCGCGCAGCGTAACGCCGCATTGTTCAACGAAGCCGTGGCCGCCTCGCGTGAAGGCGGTGAAGAACTCGCGCAAACGATGCTGCGGGAACGCGATTCCATGCGCGAACTCAATGGCGAGCTGCGCAACGAAACCGAAGTGATCGCGCACTCGGTGGGACGTCAAGTGCGGCTGATGCGCGAGGCCTCCAAGCTGGTGAACACGGAGATGGGCGCGGCGGAAAATGCGCTGGAGCGCCACTTGGCCGCGTTCGCCGCATCGGCGACCACGCTTAGCTCCAACACCAGCGCCTTCAAGCATGCCGCCGGCGACGCAAATGCCGCCGCCGCCGCTCTTAATGGCAAGGTCGCGGGCATGCTCGATGGCCTCAGCGAAGCCACGCGCTTGACTGACGCTGCGCGCCAGTCAGCCGAACAAGCCGTCGCCGCCGCGGCCGAAACCGCGCACGCCGTCCGCGAATCCACACGCACAGCGGTCACCGAAGCCAAACGCGCCGCCCAATTGGTGCGCGAGGAAACCATCGCGCTCCAGGATGTAGCCGGCGAAACATTAGCCAAGCTCTCGGCGGCCGCGAACGCTGCACGAGATGCGTCCGAACAGAGCCAAGCCGCCGCTGACCGCCACGCCACCTCGATCGAAAAGCGCTTGTCGGCGCTGGCGGCGACTGCCGCGGTGAAGAAGGCTGCCCCGTCGCAAAAGGCAGAGCGTCCCGCCGAACAGAGCGTCGTCGCCAACGAAACGACCCTCGAAGGCGTGGGAGATCTTCAAGCAGCCGCGAACTCGGCGGCTTCGCGCTGGTCGCAACCGCGCGCCAGCCAAGCCAGCGGCGGCGAGACCGAATCCAGCCGTCTCTTCAAAGGCTTCACGAGTTGGAATAATTTCCTGCCGCTCGCGCCCACGCGCGGCGCGCCGAAACCAGCCAATGAGAGCGAAGCATTCAATCTGGTCGAGTTCGACGCCGTCGATCCCGACACGATGTTGAAGAACGAAGCCATCGATCTTGTGGCGGACGCTGGCGTCGATCTCGACGCCGTGCTCATCGCGCGAGATCTTGAGCGCATCGCGCAAAGCTCGCGCCATGGCGCCGCCGCTCGCCGCCGCGCGGTCGTTGACGCAGCGCCAGGAGCAGTCAGCCGCGTCGCGCGCCATGTCAAACGCAATGGCGACGCCCAGCGTCTGGCGACCCAATTCCGCGCCCGTCCCGACCTAGCCAAAAGCGAGCGCAAAGGCGAAAGCTCCGAGTTAGTACGCGCTTATCTGTTGATTGACGCCGCGTTGTCCTGAGCCGCGCTGCGGGCTGCAAACTCACCAATGCGCGCGCTGCCTTCACGAGCGGCGCGCGCAAGCGCTTGCGCCGCCGCGCTCGCGGTGCGCGCGCTCACCGGTTCATCGCCATTGATAATCTCTTGCGCCACGACAGTACGCTCGGGCAGCGCGACGAGCATGACATCGGCGCGGAAGATCGCCGTCATGTTTAGGTCGCGCACCTCAAAATCACGCACTTCCCAGCGTAATTCGTAATCGCCATGCGCTTCCCCCGAACGCACGACGGCGCGGAAGCGCCGCTGCCCCGTCAGCGTTTCGATCAGCATGGATTGCAACGCCGCATCGGCGCGGCTTGACCATTGCGCTTGCCCGAGGAACGACAAGCGGACGCCATCGCGCCAGATTAGGTCCGAGCCGAGCAAAGTGCGCTCGCCTGAAGGCGCAGCGACGCCGATCACCGCGTTCACCATCGCGCCCGGCTGCGATACAGCATCCTCGGCTTCAAGCACGTAGATCGCGGGCGGCGGCGGCGGCGGCGGCAGCAACGATATGCATCCCCCGAGCAGCAACAGCGGAGCGAAAGCGACGGCGGATTTCATTGCGGCAGCTCCAAAATAGGCCGCGGCGAGCGCGGGGTGAGCACGGAGGGGTTTTCCTCGAGATTGTTAGCAAAGCGCCCAATGGCCACAGCGGCGCGACGAACTTCCTCCGCAGCGGCGCCAATGTTTGGCAAGGTTTCGCTGTTGGCGACGGCGGCGGCGGTGCGCATGTCGCGCATGATCAGATCGAGCTCCGCGAGATCTTGCTGAGTTTGACGCGCGAGCGTGCTCACGTCGGCGGCTGCGCTGCTCAACGCCGTGGCCGTCTCGGCTGAGCGAGAGATGACGGAATCTCTATCCGCCAAGCGCGCGCTGATGGTCTCGAGATTGTCGAGGATGCCGCTGACCCGGGTAACGTTCTCCTCCGTCAGCAGACGTTGCACGGCAGCGAGCGCCCGGCTCGCTTCCATGACGATGTCCTCGCTCTGGTCGAATAGAATGTCGATCTGGCTGCCGTGCCCGGCGATGCGCGGCGGCTGACCGAATACTTCCGAACGCGCCGCAGACGCGCCCTCAGAACCTGGCGTGAGCTGGATTAGCGACACCCCAGTAAGGCCGACCGGCTCCAAGCGCGCTTCGCTGTCTTGTTTTACCGGCACCACCGATGAGACTCGGATGCGGGCGATGACGCGGCGGGTATTCTCAGCGTCGATGCGCAGCGCGCGCACCTCGCCGACCTTGATGCCGTTAAAGCGCACCTCGCCGCCATCGGTAAGCCCGCGCACGGGATCGTCGAACACCACCTCGTATTCGTTGAATCCGCCACGATAGTCGGAATTGGCCAACCACATCGCAAACAGCATGAACGCCGCCGCGCCGACCAAGGTCGCAACGCCAATGAGAACATAATTCGCTTTAGTTTCCATGACCCATCCCCGGAGCGGCGTTCATTTGCGCAGCCCGCCCGCGGGGCCCGCAGAAATATTCCTTCACCCAGCCGCTGGCGTTGGCGGCCACCTTCTCCACTGCGCCCAGCGCCGCAACCTCGCCGCCGTACAACACGGCCACGCGGTCGCATACCGCATACAAGGTGTCGAGGTCGTGCGTGACCAGGAACACCGTCAGGCCCAGCGCTTTCGCCAATTCGCGCACCATGCGGTCGAACTGCTCGGCCGCGATCGGATCGAGGCCAGCAGTCGGTTCGTCCAGGAACAGCAGTTCGGGATCAAGCGCGATCGCACGCGCCACGGCGGCTCGCTTGCGCATGCCGCCGGAAATCTGCGCCGGTTTTTTATGGTGCGCCTCCGGTCCCAGGCCGGCCATTGATAGTTTGAGCGCCGCGATCTCGGCCCGCAACGCCGGCGTCAAGTGCGTGTGTTCGCGCAACGGCGCTTCAACATTTTCAAGCACCGTGAGATTGGAGAACAACGCGCCATCCTGGAACATCACCCCCATACGCGGCGCTCGTCCACTGAACGAGGGGAAATCGATGATCCCGCTGCTCGGGCGGTCCAGGCCGACGATCTCGCGCAACAGAACCGACTTGCCGCTCCCGGAGGGGCCAACGACGCCCAGGATCTCGCCGCGCACAGCGTCGAGGTCGAGCCCTTCATGCACAACTTGCACGCCGAAGCGTGTGGCGAGCCCACGCACGCGAATGGCGATCTCGGCGCTCACCAATCCATCTCCAGGAACCAAAGCGCGAACAGCGCGTCGAGCAAAATAACCATGAAGATCGACTGCACCACCGAAGACGTCACCCGTCGCCCGAGCGAACCCACGTCGTCTCCGACCGACAAGCCTTGCTTGCAGCCGATGATCGCTAGCGTCAGCGCAAACACCGGCGCCTTCACCATACCCACCCAGAAATGTTGCTCGGGCACGGCGTCGGAGATGCGGGTGAAGAACATGGTGGGGCTGACGCCGAGATTGGCCCAGGTCACCAGAAGCCCGCCAGCAAGACCAGCGAGCATCGCCGCAAGCGTGAGCAGCGGGGTCATCACCAGCATGGCAAGGACGCGCGGAACCACCAGCGCCTCCATCGGCGCTATGCCCATCACCCGCATCGCATCGACTTCCTGGCGCATTTTCATGGCGCCAATCTCTGCGGTGAACGCGCTGTTGGTGCGTCCTGCCAATAGAACAGCAGTGATCACCACTGCGAATTCCCGCAACATCGAGAAAGCGACCAATTCGACGGTGAAAACCGAAGCGCCGAAATCGCCTAGAACCCGCGCGCCTAGATATGCCACCACGAGCCCAATGAAGAACGATAACAACGTCACGATTGGCAGCGCGTTCAGGCCGGCTTGCTCCATGACATGCACGATGGACACCCAACGCAGTCGCCGCGGCCGGATTAGAAGCCGGACCAAGGTCGCGAGCGCTTCGCCCAAAAACGACGCCGTCTCGATTACTTCTTGGCTGATATCGGCGACCGCGCGGCCGGTCTGCTGCAAAAACCCGCTCAGACCCTGCGGATGCTCCGGCGCCATTGCCGGCGCTGTGGCGGCGCCAACGACCACTTCCAGCAGACGCGTTGCGTTGGCGTGCTCACCGCGTACTCTGATCGGCGACGCCCCGCGGGGCTCGCCCAGCGTTCGTACAACTAAATATGCGCCGGCCACGTCGAAACGGCCAAGCGCGCTGACATCGATCTCTGTACCCTGCGTCGGCGAAAGCGAACGCAGCGCGGGCTCTAAGTCGGCTATGGTGTCGATGGTCCAATCGCCCGCTAACGCCAGCACCGGGGTGCGGCCGTCTTGGGTCAGATCGAAGGCCGTCGAACGGGCCATAGCGTCAATCGCTCCTTAACGCGATCCGCACAGAGCGGTCCCGCCTTAAACTTATAGCCCCTAACAGAAAAGATTGGGCAAAGATGCCGCTGGCTCCCGCCGCGTGTTCGCCCGACAGGGGAACTTTGGTTAAGCGGAGGTTGCGGTTTTAGGCGGCGCGATCCGTAGCGCCAACGCTCCCCCGAGAGCGGCGAGCGCGGCCATCAACCAATAGCCGCGCGCGCCATGCAAATCGTACAGGATGCCTGAGAATTGGCTCGACGCACCCATGAACAAGCCGCCAGAGAGCCCCGCGTACAAGGTTTGCGCCATTGCCGCGCGTTCCGGGGCGGCGCGGTACAACAACCGCATGGCCCCAACATGGGCGGCGGCGAAAGAAAGCATGTGCAGCGCCTGCAGCGGCCACAGCACAAGCCCGACCGGCCCGAAACCCATAATTAACCAGCGCGCGACGCCGCCCGCCGCCCCAGCCAGTATCAAGGTTTGCGGCGAAACGTGGCGCTCGATGGGCGACAGGCAGAGCAAGAACACAACTTCAACCGCCACGCCGAAACCCCACAACATTCCTGCCGTCGCGTCGTCCAATCCTTGCGCCTGCCACACCAAGGTGGAGAACCCGTAATAGAAAGCATGCGCGCTCTGGATCAGCCCGCAAGACACGATCAGCAGGAGGAAGCCACGCTGTCGCAACAACGCGGCGAACGCGTTCATCCCCTCGCCCGGCGTCCGTACGACCGAAATATGAGCCTCCCGCCTCAACCCAAGCCACGCAGAAGCAGCTGCCATTGAAAACGCTGCGAGCGTCCAGACGACTACCGCACCTGGACCGAAGCGAGAAACCAAAGCCCCGCCAGCGGTCGTCGCCACGATGAAGCTTATCGACCCGACGCCGCGCGCCACGCCGTAGCTGAGTTTGCCGTGTGCGGTGGCGCGCAGAACTCCGGCCTCAACCAGCGGCGTCATCGCCTGCATCAGCGAGAGCGCCACAAGCCCCAAGAGCAACAGTGACCAAAAACCGTGAGCGAGAAAAAAGAACGCCGCGAAAGCCGCTATCGTGGCCGCGGAAACAAGCCGCAGCGGCGCGTTGCGATCGGGTGTGGCGTCGGCCCAAGCGGCGATCAGGGGGCCCGTGAGGATGCGCGTCAGTTGCGCCAGCGAGAGCACAGCGCCGATCTGCCCCCCATTGAGGCCATGCTCGCCCGCCAGCCAGCGCGGCAGGAACACCATGAGCATGCCCGACGCGCTGAACAGAAACGCCATCACCAGGGTCAAGCGCGACGCGTCGGATGCTGGGGTCGAGGGTTCGCTGTTTTCGCTCACGTCACGCCATTCTCACAAACACCAGCGTCCAACTTCTACCGCGTCGCGGCTCGCCGGCATCTTGCGGCCTTCGACAGGCTCAGGCTGACGCGGATTGGCGTCACGTTGAGCCTGTCGAAACGCGACGCCAACGCACTTTGCCGCGGAAGCGCCGAGGGTTTGAATCGCCCCACAGCGCCTAGCATTCCCACGCTGCTTCGCCAAACCGAGCCAAAACGCCCTTGCCGTATCCGGCGCGCCCGCTAAACCTGGCCTATGAACGCACACAAACTGCAACCGCGCCGAGATCTCTACCCTGCTATCGAGCCGTTCGCGAGTGAGATGCTGGCGGTGTCGCGCCTGCACACGCTCTATGTCGAGCGTTGCGGCGCGCCCGACGGCAAGCCCGCGCTGGCGCTGCACGGCGGACCCGGCGGGGGATTGTCAGCGGAAATGCGGCGCTTCTTCGATCCAAGGAAGTATTGCGTCACCATGTTGGATCAGCGCGGGTGCGGGCGTTCGACACCCCACGCGGAGATCGAGGAAAACACCACTTGGGATCTTGTCGCCGATATCGAACGCGTGCGCGAACGCTATGGGATCGACAAATGGCTGGTGTTCGGCGGCTCCTGGGGCTCGACGCTTGCGCTCGCCTATGCGGCCAAGCACCCAGAACGTGTTGCTGGCCTAGTGCTGCGCGGCATTTTTCTGCTGACCAAATCGGAGATCGATTGGTTCTACCAATACGGCGCCTGCAACATCTATCCTGACGCGTTCGAACGTTACGCCTCGGCGGTCCCAGCGGCGGAGCGGGGCGATCTGCTCGCCGCCTTTCGACGGCGATTGGTTTCTTCGAACAAGGACGAGCGCATGCAAGCGGCGCGGGCCTGGGCGCGCTGGGAGGGCGAGACCATTTCCATAGCAGGCCCGAGCGCGCTGCCGGCGCGCTTCAACGACGATAAATTCGTCGAGGCTTTCGCCCGCATCGAGAACCATTATTTTGTCCACAACGGCTTTTTCGAAACCGACGGCTGGCTGCTCGATCAGGCCGCAAGGCTTCGCCACATTCCGACCCGCATCGCGCACGGGCGCTACGACATGTGCACGCCGATGGCCTCGGCCTGGGCGCTCAAGCAGCGCTGGCCAGAGGCTGAATTGGATATCGTCCATGACGCCGGACACTCAAGCCTGGAGCCAGGCATCGTCGATTCGCTGGTCCGCTCAACCGACGCGATGCTGCACGACGCGAACTGGTAATTCTACCATAGCCAGCCGCGCGAACCATGCGCGTCCTTGTGCAGGTCGATCGACAGCACGATGCAAAAACCGACCATCAAGGTCATCATCGCCGTGCCGCCGAAGGAGATCATCGGAAGCGGGATGCCGACCACCGGCACCAGCCCGATCACCATCGCGGTGTTGATCAGAACATAGCTCGCCAGCATCGCTGCAACACTCGCAGCTGCGAGTTTGCTAAACATCGTGCGCGCGCGCAGAGCCACCTGCATGGCCAGCGCCATGAGCGCGCCAAACAACACCAGCACGACCGCGCCGCCAATCAAGCCGAATTCCTCGACGATCATCGTGAAGATAAAATCGGTGTGCTTTTCTGGCAGGAAGTCGAGTTGCGCTTGCGAACCTTGCAGATAACCACGCCCGAACAAACCCGCTGAGCCGATCGCGATTTTCGATTGCAAAACGTGGTAGCCCGCGCCCAACGGATCGTTGGAGAGTCCCAGGAACACATCTACGCGATTGCGCTGGTAATCTTGCAGTACGTAATTGTAGGCAAACAACGCGCCCGCCGCTCCGAGGATTACGCCGCTGCCAACGATCCACCAGGAAAGCCCGGCCAGGAACATGGTGGCGAGGCCGGCAAACATGATCAGCATCGCCGTGCCCAAATCTGGTTGGTGCATCACCAGCGCCACTGGCGCGAGGATGGCGAGGAAAGCGGGCGCCGACCAGAGGATCGCCCCCGCCCGGCGCGGGCCAATTTGCATGTAGTACTTGGCCAGCGCCAAGATGATGCCGACCTTCATGAATTCCGATGGCTGCAATGAGACAGGACCAATCGAAAGCCAACGCGTCGCGCCCATACGGGTTTCGCCGATGACTTCGACCGCCAGCAGCAAAATCAAAGCGCTGGAATAAAGCGGGTAGGAAATGGCGAGCCAGAAACGCGTGTCCAAGAACATCGCCGCCACCACTGCGATCGCCAACAATATCGCGAACCGCAAGCCATGCGTCACCGGCATGTCGAGGCGTGCGCCGGAATTGGCCACCGAAAAGTGCATCAGCACACCCACAAAAGCCAACGCGCACATTAGCGTAATGATGCCCCAATTGAGCCGCGCCACGCGCTCGGCAATCGTCCGCGGGCCGATGGCGGCGGAGAGGCTCATGCTTGGCCCCGCGCCGGCGGTTCGAGCGCAGCGAGGCTTGCGGGCGCGCGGCTCGACGGGTCGCGCAATAAAGTCGCGCGCATGATTTCGCGCGCGATCGGACCGGCGACGGCCGAACCGCCGCCGCCATGCTCGACCACGACCGCACAGGCGTAACGCGGCTCGTGCCAAGGTCCGAAACAGCAGAACAGCGCATTGTCGCGCATGCGCCAATCGAGCGAAGCATTGGAGCGCACGCCAGACGCCCGCTCCGCCGCCGAGATGATGCGCACTTGCGCGGTGCCGGTCTTGCCGGCGATCTGCACCGGCTGCCAGCCGCGATTTTCCGCAGTCAACGGCACGGCGGCGCCGTTGACTGGATCGCGCACCAATTCCAACGCTCCAGCGCGCATCGCAGTGCCGCCGGGCTCGTTGCACACGCCGTACATGCCGTCGCGCACGCGCGCGAGAAATTCCGGCTCGATCCCCTCGATCAAAGGCGCTGTCGCCGGCTCGCGTACACCCGGCCCCTCGCGCACCAGGCGCGGCTCGACACCATGCCCGTTGTTGCCGAGACGTGCGGCCATCACCGCCAATTGCAGCGGCGAGACCTGCAACGCGCCCTGACCGATGCCGTAATTCAACGTGAGCCCGCCAGTCCACCCTTCATGGCGATGTTCGCGCCACCAGGTCGGGTCGGGCACCAGGCCGTCGAGAATGTTGGGGACGCCGACATCAAAATGTTGACCGAAGCCAAATTTGCGCGCCACCGCCGCGATGCGCTCCGGTCCCGCTTGCAGCGCGGCCTGATAGAAATACACATCGCACGAGTGCTTGATCGCGTTGTGCAAATTGACGCGCCCGTGTCCGCCACGCTGCCAGCAATGGAAGTTGCGTCCGCCATAAGGGAAATAACCCGGACAAGAAACCGACCATTCATCGGACACGCCTGCCTGTTTGGCGGCTATGCCGACCATCATCTTGAACGTCGAACCTGGCGCGTAGGTTCCCGTCACCGCTTTGTGGAAAAGCGGCTTCATTTCGTCGTTGGTCAGCTGTGCATATTCGCCGCGCGAGACGCCGTTGACGAAATGGTTCGGATCGAACCCAGGCGCCGAGGCCATCACCAGAAGGTCACCGGTATGAATGTCCATGACGATCGCCGAGCCAGATTGGGCGGCGAAATTCTGCATCGCAACGCGCTGCAATTCGTGATCGAGCGTGAGCACGACGCCCGAGCCGCGTACGGGATCGCGCCGCTCATTGGGGTCCTCGCCCATTTCGACGCCGCGCGCGTTGACGATCACCTTGCGCCAGCCCGCCTGGCCGTGGAGCGTCTCTTCCAGTTTGGATTCCAGCCCAGCCTTCCCAACCCGGACGTGCGGATTGCGTAAGTACATCGCCCGGCTCGCGCCCTCGCCCTCGGTCTGCATCGCGCGGTCGATGTCGCGCTGCGTGGGCTTCGCCACGTAACCAAGCGGGTGAGCGTAGACGATATCGTATGGATAGGCGCGCACATCGGCCGAGCCCGCGATGACGCCGCGCAGCTCCGGCAAGCGTACATTGACGGCGTTGAACTCTTCCCAGGTCAAGCCTTCGCAGATCGGCATCGGTTCGCCGCGCGGTCCGCTCTCGACCTTCACCTTCGCACGCCGCGCCCATTCCGGGGTGAGCCCGAGAATCTGGCCGACGCGCGCAATCGCCGCTTCGAGGTCCTCCACATCGTCGCGCACGATGGAGACCTGGTAATCCTTGCTTGTCTGCGCCAGCACGATTCCAAAACGATCGTAAAGCACGCCGCGCGGCGGCGCGACGATGCGGGTATCGAAGCGATTTTCATCGGCGGCGTTTGAGTATTCCTGACTGAAGAGGTTGGTCGCCTGCAATTGCGCCATGCGCGCGATCACCGCGCCGATGGCGCCCACGCCGACGAACGACATCAACGCGGAGCGGCGCGAGAACGTGACGTTCACATCGCGCTTCGGCAGCGTCGAGCCGACTTTCTTACCGCGCTTCATCGCCGCGCTCCGCCGCGAAAGCGCGAGGCCTCGCCCATGTAAAGCGGCCGCACCAAGGGAAACAGCAGCGCCGTTATGGCCGCGGCCTCGGCGTACAGGCGCACCGACGCCCTGCTGCCGATGGCGATCGGCGCTAACAACCAGGCGACACCGACACTCGCCGCCGCAGTCAACGCAAACCCGCCCCAGAGCGGCAACAAGTTCGGCGCCGACATCGCGATCGCCGCGACACGGCCAGCGAGGTAAGCGGAAAGATAGAGTGCGGCGAACAATCCATACGGCCCGCCCGCGAGTTGGTCGTGCAACAGCCCAAGTCCAGCCAACAATGCCGGCGCCTGCCAGCCGCTCTTGTCCTCAGCCGCCCAACCATAGGCGGCCCACAGCGCCGCTAACGGGAGCGGCGGCTGCGCAAACAAAGGTCCAAGCGGCAAAGCAGGCAACGTCACGCTGGCGAGCGCGACAACGAAGCCCCATCCCCGCAGCATGGCGCCGCTGATCGGTCGCTCGTTCATTGCGGCGGCCCCGTGGGCGCGGGGGTTTCGGCCGGAGGCGGAGCCGGCGCGGGCGGCGCTGTTGTCGTTTCCGCCGCGCGCCTTGGACGTTGTTGTACAGGCGGGCTTGGTTCGGTCGGCGCCGCCGCCGTAATTTCGCGTCCAATCGCCGACACCGACGATGTCGACGCCAAAGGCGGCCCTTGTCCGGCCACTTCAGTCGCCTCCGGCGCCTCGACCTCGATGAAGGGCAAGATACGCACGAAATCGATCGGCCGCTGCGCCGCCGACAGCGACACCCGCCACTCGCCATTGGCGCTGCCGCGTGCAATCCCAACCAGCACGCCGCGGGGGAACAAGCCGCCTTCGCCGGACGTGATCACACGCTCGCCCTCGCGCAGATTCTGCGCCCCTACGATGTAATCGAGCCGCGGCGGCTGCACTTGATAGGGTTGCGTGATCAGCTCCGGCGCGTGCGTCGCCTGCCCGGCAAGCACGGCGCGGACCCGCGACGCTTCCCCCATCACCGGGATGCGCGAGGTGTAATCGTCGAGCATCAGCACACGCGACGAGCGGCGCCCCACCGAGACCACCCGACCGACAAGGCCATTCTCGTTCATCACGATGTACCCGATGCGCACGCCATGATCGGCGCCGGCATTGGCGACCAGGGTGCGGGTGAACGGACCGCCGGAATCGAGCACCAATTGCGCCGCGATCGCGCTTTCGACATCCGCGCCCTCGCCGAACGCATTCTCCGGCATGCGCAACAGCGCTTCGTATCGAGCGTTGCGTTCCGCCAAGCGGCCGGCGAGTTCTCTCCAGGTCTGCAGTTCGCGGTTCTCGCGCTCCAGCTCCTGCACGCGCGCGCTCGCGCTCCACATCGTCGCCAGCCGCTGGAAAAAGCTCTCGCCCGCACGCGCGGGTCCAGTGGCGACGCGCCCGGCGACGGCGGCGCCATCGTCGCCAGCGCCCGCCACGCCTGGGACACGGCCCGAATTGGCGACCACTAACGCCACCGCGCCGACGCCAAGCAGCACTGCGAGCATGATTCCCGGAGAGAACCGCTTTCCCGCGCCGGCGCGCCGCACAATGCTTCTGCGTTTGGCCACGTTGCGACGCCCTTCTATCCTGCGCGCGCCTACACCTCTTCGGAGAGCAGCCGGCGCGCTTCCGAGGAATTTATGGTGTCGAGCGCGATCCCGCAGCCCTTGACCACACAACGCAACGGATCGTCGGCTACCGACACGCGGATCGAAATCCGCTCCTGCAACACCGTATCGAGGTTACGCAACAACGCGCCGCCGCCGGTCATCATCAGGCCATGATCGAAGATGTCGGCTGCCAGTTCCGGCGGCATCTGCTCGAACGCTTGGCGAACAGCATCGACAATGCGTGTCACCGGCTCGGAGAGCGCCTCCGCCACCATGGCTTCGGTGACGGTAATTTCCTTCGGCACCCCCGAGAGATTGTCGCGGCCCTTGATCGGCATGGCCAAGCCTTGACCGCTGTCGGGGGCCTTGGCGGTGCCGATTTCCTTCTTGATCCGCTCCGCCGTGGAATCGCCGATCATCAGATTTTCGTGGCGGCGCAGATATTGGATGATCGCCTCGTCCATCTTGTCGCCCGCTTCGCGCAGGCTGCGCGACCAGACCAGGCCCCCGAGCGAGAGCACCGCGATCTCTGTCGTTCCGCCACCGATATCAACGACCATGCACCCGGACGGGTCGTCGATCTGCAGCCCGGCCCCGAGCGCGGCGGCCACCGGTTCCTCGATCAGTTTGACCCGGCGCGCGCCAGAGGCTTGGGCGCTTTCCAGGATGGTGCGCCGCTCCACAGGCGTGGCGCCGGTGGGCACGCAAATCACAATCTGCGGCGAAATCAACGCGGGACGCGGCAGCACCTTGCGTATGAATTGTTTGATCATTTCCTCGGCGACGTCGAAATCGGCGATGACGCCGTCACGCAACGGGCGGATTACTTCCATGTTGCGGTGGGTCTTGCCGAGCATGGTTTTGGCTTCAGCCCCAACGGCGTAGACCACCTTGCGCCCGCCCTCGTTGACGTAGGCGACCACTGAGGGCTCATCCAGGACGATGCCGCGACCCTTCACATGGATAAGCGTGTTCGCGGTGCCCAAATCGATCGCCAAATCGGGCGCCACCAGACCGAACATATTGCCGAACATGCCCTGCAGAACCTCACAATGCTGGTCGAATCGCGACCGCTAGCCGGACTTACCGCGGCAAGCTTAACTAATCCTCAGCCATGACAATGAGGCGATGGGGCGTGCGCGCCAGATCGGACGCAATGCCGCCAACCGCCCCCGTCGCCGACCGAAGAGGACTTGCCGCGCGCGCGCTTGGGATGCAAGGCCTGGGCCGCAGCCGATTGGCTGCGGTCGCAACGCTGGGTTTGCACCCTTGCCCCGCGCGCGCCGGCGCCCGATTATCCCCACTGATGGGCCGGATGACGGGGAATTGCTTGATCGCTAGGGTATTAAGAGGGCTCGCGGCCCTGCTGGCGCTAGCGCTGGCCGGTTCCGCAGCGGCGCAAACCGTGGACGATTCCGAACGCGGAATCGTGCGCGTCGTCGTGATCCTGGAGACGCCCGAAGGACGGTCGCTTTACGGTTCAGGATCCGGTTTTGTGGTCGCCCCTAACCTGGTGGTGACGGCAGCGCACGTCGTGCAACCGGCACGGCAACGCGCCGAGTTCGGGCTAGCCATCGTCCCCCCAGAAGGCGACGGCCTGGTGCCGGCGCGGATCATCCGGTTTTCCCCATCGCAAGAATTCGCGCTGCTGGAATTCCGCGGCCCCGACCTACCCGCGCTGACCATATCAACGGTTGAGCCCAAAGCGGGCGACGGTGTGGTGGCGCTCGGCTATCCGGATGTGGATTATCAAGGCGCCACCGGCGCCGATCTGTTGCGGCCGACGCCTGCCTCGCGCACGTCGGGCCAGATTTCCTCGCTGCGCGACCGCGCGCCGACCCGCGACCCGATCCCGACCATCAACCACCAGGCGGTGATTTCCTCTGGCTCCTCAGGCGGTCCGTTGTTGGACGAGTGCGGGCGGGTCATCGGCGTCAATACCTGGCATGTCTCCGGCGCCGACACACGCGAGACCCGCGGTGTCTCCACCCGCGCAGCTTCCCTACTGCAATTTCTCGACGAGGCCGGGGTGACCCCGACGCTCAGCGACGATCGCTGCCTCTCCTTCGCCGAGCGGGTCGAGGCCGACCGCACCGCCACCATCCAGGCCTTGCAAACCCAAAACCAAAGCCTGGCCGCCAAGCTGGAGGCCGCCGATCGGCTCACCCGCATCGCGCTGGTGATCTTGATCGGTGGGACGCTGGCGCTATTTGTGGCGGTGTGCGTGCTAGGCGCCATCGTGATGTCGCGCCGGCGCGGCCAGAACGGCGAGCAGCACGCCCATGATGCAGCGCACCACCAAGCCCCTGCTCACCCGCCTTCACGCCAAGCCCATCAAGATCCCCAGCAAGTCGAGCACTCGCGCCGACGCCGCGTCGGCGTCATCGCCATCGTCGGGGGAGCGGCCGCCGCTGTCGCGCTGGTGGTCGGCGCGAGCGTGTTGCTGCTCAACGGGCGCAGCCAAAACGCCGCCCAGCCGCCGGCCGCATCGGCCTTCTCCGGCGCCATCGCCTGCACGCTCGACCGCGAACGAAGCGTCGGCGCACAGGGCGTTTCCGATATGAGCTTCACCGCCTCAGGCGAACTCTGCGTCAACGAACGCACGCTTTACGCTCGCGTTGGCGAGGGCAAGCAATTCCGCCGCGCCATCGTACTGGGCGAAGCCCGCGCGCTCGACGTGCTGACCATCGACACCGCCACCGGCGAGTTCCGCCGCGAACGCTACCCGCTCGACGACGACGCCTTCGCCGCAGCCAACGAGGCAGTCGCGGCGTCCGGCGCGGGGCGCAGCTGCGACGGCGACCCCCAAGCGGTTGCGCACCGCAATGAGGCGATCACCCCGTTCGCCCAAGGCGAACCGAGCCAGCGCCTGATCTGGCGCTGCGAAGCGCGGCGCTGAAGCGGCGAGCGCTTCTAACGACCCGGCGCAACGCGCCAGACGACGTCGCCGACATCGTCTGCAACCAGCAGCGCCCCGGTTGCGTCCGCGGCGAC
This sequence comes from Terricaulis sp., assembly GCA_040080225.1. Lineage (GTDB taxonomy): Bacteria > Pseudomonadota > Alphaproteobacteria > Caulobacterales > Aquidulcibacteraceae > Vitreimonas. Next base: position 6,818 of record JBEBIU010000004.1, on the reverse strand, counting down.
CCCCACCGGGCGGCCCTGCGCTTCGCCGCGCTCGTTGAGAAAGCCGGTCAGGAAATCCGCCGGCGCCCCGGCCGGCACGCCATCCGCGAACGGCACGTAGATCACCTTGTAGCCGGCGGGCTCGCTTCGGTTCCAAGAGCCGTGTTGGCCGACAAAAACGCCGCTGCGATAGCGTTCAGGCAGCGCCGCGCCGCGATAAAAATGCAGACCCAGCGACGCCGTGTGCGAACCGAGCGCATAGTCGGGCGCGATCGGTTGTTGCAGGCGCACGTTTTGGGGGATGGCGACCCGACCGTCGCGGTTCTCGCCGTAATAATAATAGGGCCAACCGTAGAAGCCGCCGTCGCGCACGCTGGTCATGTAATCGGGAACCAGATTGTCGCCCAGCATATCGCGCTCGTTGACCGCCACCCAGAGCGCGCCGCTCCCCGGCGCCCAATCCATGCCGACCGGATTTCGCAAACCAGAGGCGAATACGCGAGCCTCCGATCCATCGGGATTGAACTCCCAGATCGCCGCGCGCCCCTCCTCGGCCTCCATGCCATTATCGGCGATATTGGAAGACGAGCCGACCGCCACATAGAGCTTGGAGCCATCGGCGTTGGCGATCAGGCTACGCGTCCAATGGCCGTTGTCGCCCTCGCGATACGGCAAACGCAACACCATTTCACCCGCGCCTTCGATGCGCAGTGCGCCTGATACATACCGAAAACGCAGCACGGAATCGGTGTTGGCGATGTACAGCGCGTCGCCGATCAGCGCCATGCCGAAGGGCTGATTGAGATTCTCCGCAAACACATGGCGCTCATCGACGTCGCCATCGAGATCGCTATCGCGCAACAGCGTGATGCGGTTGGCGTTCTCCACCAACGCACCGGCGTCGCGTTGCACATTGTTGCGAATCCAGCCGACGACGCCATCGCCACGCGACGGCAGCGTGGAACTCTCGGCCACCAACACGTCGTGGTTTGGCAATACATAGATCCAGCGCGGATGCTGCAGATTTTCAGCATAGCGGGAAACAACCAGTCCGCTGGGCGCTTGCGGCGCTGCGCTCGCCGGCCAACCCACGGCCTTTGCCGTGTTCACGGTAGGCAGCAAGCCGCCGTTTGGGGATGGCAGTTGCGGGTTTGAGCCGTAGCCCTGGTCAGCAGCGGGCTTGCCCCCGCACGCGGCGAGCAAGAACGAGATGACGAGAAGTGTGATTCTCATTGTGCGTTCCAATTCCATCCGGATGTGGCAGATCGCATTACGCCAGCCGCGCATAACTCCAAATTTCCCTCGAACCCCGTCATTCCGGGCTTGCGAAGCAAGACCCGGAACCCAGGGGCAAACGTACAACTCTACGATCCCCTGGGTTCCGGGTTCCGCCTCCGGCGGCCCCGGAATGACGGCTTTGGGTTTCCGTAAGTCACAGTGCTTCCCTGCCGATTATTCTGCACCAGCATCCTTGGCCGCATCCGGCCGCCGCACCCAGCGGCGGACCACCAGCGTCACCAGCAACCAAACTACAATCGCCGCCGCCCCGGCCAAGGCGGCTGAGCCGATATTGCCTTCGATGGCGTCCATGATGCCGTCGCCAGCGAACGCAATGATCGCCGTCTTCGGCAGCACGCCAAGCGTGAGGCCAGCGATATAGGCCCAGAAATTCACCCGTGCGGCGCCGAACGCGGTGTTCACGACTATGAACGGCGCGGTTGGCAAATTACGTACGACCAAGCTGGCCAGGAATGCGTTCTTGCCCATGAAGCGGGTGAAACGCCCGCCGGTGGCGCCGCCGAGCCGCTTGCGCGTTTCTCGGCCAACCAGGCGGCCGGTTAGGTAAGTGACGATCCCCGATACGATCGTGGCGGCCCAGGAATACCAGAAGCCGACCTCGGGCCCGAACGCGACCACGCAGGCAGTGATCAGCAGGAATTGCGGCGCGCCGACATAGGCCGTGAGCGTGAACACGAGCATGGTGGCCGGCAGGCCCCAACGCGCGCGCCGCGCCTCGCCAAGCGTACCGTCGATGAAGGCCTCAACCTCGGCGCCGTAATAGAGCCGCCCCACCACCAGCACGACCGCCGCCACCACCACCATGGCGAGCGTTATCGCCAGGGCCCGCCAGGCCCTGGAATCCATGTTGTTGGCGAAATCCCTGACCTGCCCCCAAAGCCCGGGCGGCGGAGAGCTGGGGTCGGCTGGGCTTGTCATGCCCCTTGGCAATCGCCCGCGCAAAGGCTGGGGTCAAGCCGAAGCGCTGGTGGTTCTTGAGGCTTGCGACTTTTGCGCCATCGACAGCCCGAACCAGCGCCGCAATTGTGCGCCATGGGCTTTGGCGTCGTGTCCAGCCTTGGGTATTTCCACGTCGTTCATACGGGGCTTGAGCCCGTGGATGAGGTCCTCCTCGACCCGGCGACGGTCGATTTCATCCCGTATCGGCTCGAAAATATGGCGCTCCGTGGCGCCATAATACCAAAAAGCCCGCGGCCATTTCTCGTGCCCAAGCAACCGCGAACGCAGGTCATGCGCCTTGCCCACATAGAGCGGTTCAAGAAAAAACACCCAGCGTCGTCGTATGAAAATGTAGATGCCGCCTATTCCTTCGGGCGGCAGCCCGCCTTTGGTCAGCACGCTCTTGAACCGATATCGGGTTCCGCTTTCGCCTCGCCACGTATGGGCGCCAAACAAGAACATCGGGGTTTTGCTCCGGGCCAGCGAGAATCGCGCGCCTGCGAGGTTGCGCGTCCGCGTCGCCGGGCGCAATTTCCGGGGCATGAGTTTACACACCCTTTCGCTCACGCAACGGCGCGCCGACCCTGAGGGATTCGCGCAAGCCATGGGCGAGAGCTATGCGCGTTACGGCTTCGCAATCGTCGCCGACCATGGCTTGGACGCCGCGATGATCGCGCACGCGCATGAAGCGGTGAAGGCGTTTTTCGCGCTGCCGGAAGCGGCCAAGCGGCGCTACCACGTCGCGGGCGGCGGCGGACAACGCGGCTATGTTCCCTTCGGCGTGGAAGCGGCCAAAGGCGCTGAGAAGGTCGACCTCAAGGAATTCTGGCACGTCGGCCGCGAATTGCCGCCCGGACACAAATATGCGCAGACCATGCCCGCGAATTTGTGGCCGGAGGAATTGCCCGATTTCCGCCCGGGAGTTTATGCGCTCTACCAGGCGCTCGATGCGCTTGGCCTTGATCTGCTGCGCTCGATCGCGCGCTTTCTCGGCCAGCGCGAGGAATTCTTCGACGCCGCCGTGCGCGAGGGAAATTCAATCCTGCGCCTGCTCCACTATCCCCCGCTTCCCGCCAATCCCGAGGGCGTGCGCGCGGAGGCGCATGAGGACATCAACGCCATCACTCTGCTGCTCGGCGCGGAAGAGGCAGGTTTGCAATTGCTGACCCGCGAGGGGCGCTGGATCGAAATCGATCCGCCAGAAGGCGCGCTGGTGGTGAACATCGGCGACATGTTGCAGCGCTTGACCAATCACAAGCTGCGCTCGACCACGCACCGTGTCATCAACCCCGCGCCCGCGCGCGCGCACTTGCCGCGCTACTCGATCCCGTTCTTCCTGCATTTCGCGCCGGATTTTCCGATCGAAACGCTGCCCTCGTGCGTCGATAGCGAGCACCCAAACCGCTACCCCGAGCCGATCAGCGCGCAGGATTATTTGCTGGAGCGCTTGCGGGAGATCAGGTTGGCGTGAGGGGCGCTTTGCGACGGCGCACGCAAGCGGTTAGGCTGACACATGACTCCCGATCTAATCGTGCAATTCTGGACCGTCGCCAGTCCCGCCGCTTGGTTCAAGAAGGACGCCGCCTTTGACGACGAGCTACGCACCCGCTTCGAAGCCGCCCACCACGCCGCCGCACGCGGCGAGTGTGCGGATTGGGAACAGAGCGCCGAGAGCGCGTTGGCGCTGATCCTGCTGCTCGACCAGATCCCGCGCAACATCTATCGCAACTCAGCGCATGCGTTCGCGACCGATCCGCTGGCGCAGGCGCTCGCCGACCGCGCGGTGAATGCCGGCTTCGATCGCGCTACCGCGATGCCGTTGCGCATCTTCTTCTATCTGCCGTTCGAGCACGCGGAAAACATTGCCCTACAAGCGCGTTGCGTGGCGCTGATGGAGGCGACAGGCGACGCCGAATTCTTGAAGTACGCCGCGCTTCACCGCGACATCGTCGCCCGCTTCGGCCGCTTCCCGCACCGCAACGCTGCGTTGGGACGAGCGAGCACGGCGGAGGAATTAGCGTTTCTCGCAGCGGGCGGGTTTGCGGGTTAAGAACCGCAGCGGGCCGCTATGGGCGCCGCGCTTCGACAGGCTCAACGTGACGCCTAAGTCTGCGTCAGCCTGAGCTGTCGAAGGCCGCACACATCCGGGCGGCCCCGGAATTCCCTTCGCGAATCCGGGGATAGGTGTTGAAGCGATCATTCCACCCCTGCATCCAACGCAAACCGCCAATTGCCATCCAAATCGCGGGTCCACACAGAAACATAGCGCCCCGGCGTACGCGCGCCATCGGCCGCGACGAAAACAGAGTCGCCCCAGGTCCAGCCCATATCGCCACGCGCGGAAACCCGCCCCGCTTGCGGGCCCCATTCTAGCCGCGCGCCCGCCGGCCAGGCCGCGAACCGCTGCGCCACACCCGCGCGCCCGGAGACGACATTCTCGCGCGTGAGCATCAGCGCATCTTCGGCCGCGAAAGCCTGAAACGCCGCCGGGACGCCGTCGCTGGCAGCCTTGGCGGCGAATGCTTGGTCCGCGTCCAGCAATTCGCTCAGCGCCGCGCCCGCCAATTCTTCTTCCGTGCGCGAACCCGCCAGCGCCGACAAACGCAACACCAGGCGCCCGATCGCGTCCGCGTCGGAAAGGCAAGCGCGCGTGAGGCTGGTCGAACGGCCGCCGACCACGATCTCCACATAAGCCTGCTCGCCCGCCGAGCAGATCTCCTCAACGCCCGCCGCTGCGCCCGCGACGCCCGAGGCTGAGCGCGCCAGGCTTGCGACCTCTTCGCGCTGCGCAGGCGTGAGCGTGGTGACGCGTGGCGCATCCGAGCCCCATAGCCACCAGCCAATGTTGGGATGCCCGGTGAAGCGACGCACCGAGAGCCGCGCATCCTGACCGCGCAGATCGTAGCGGATGACGCGCGCCACACCTCCGCGCGGCGGCGCGATGGTGGCGCGCACCGAAGCGTCGATCCCGGGTGCGCCTAGGATGGCGCGCCCGCCCGTGGTCGGCGTGATGTCGGCCGCCAACAGAGCTTGCGCCCACGGCGGCGCGCGCAAGCTCAAATTCTGAGCCGCCGCCGGTCCTGCCAGCAACAGTGCAAGTCCCAGCAGCGCCATCAGCTTTCGTGTCATCTTGGCCTCGCTTTCTGAGCGGATGCGCGCACGCGGCGTCAGTTCCGCTGAAACGGATAAAAATCAGCGCCCAGGGGCAGAATACGGGTCAGTGCATCGAGGGCGGCCTGGGTCTCGCCCACCAGAGCGGGATCGGCAAGATCGCTAGGCGCCAATTCTTCGCGGTAGTGCGCTTTGATCCAGCCCTCGAGTTTGTCGGCGAGCGCATCGTCTAGAAAAAACCCTGCCGCCGCCGCTGCGCGCTCCTGCGTGTTCATGACAATTCGCAAGCGCAAGCACGCCGGGCCGCCGCCATTGCGCATGCTTTCACGCACTTCCACGTACTCAACCGCGCCGATGGCCGCCCCCGGCGCGGTTGCCATCTCGCGCACGAAATCGGCGACGCGATTGTTTTCCCGCACTTCGCTCGGCGCGATTAACGTCAGCGACGACGCGCCCGGCAAACGCACCAGCTGCGCATTGAACAGATAGGACGAAACCGCGTCCTCCAGGCCAACGCGCGCGCGCGGAACCTCCACGAATACCGGCTCGAACAAACTCTTCGCGGCGGCGCGCACCTCGGAATAGAGCGCGGCCTTGTCGGCGAAGGCGTCCTCATGGTGGAACAGCACGTGTTCGTGCGCCACCGCCACGACGTCGTTGTGGAAGGCGCCTGCGTCGATCGCCGTGCTGGATTGGCGTACGTACACAGTGCGAGCGTGCTGCAAACCATGGCGACGCGCTAGCGCCCGGCATGCTTCCAAGGTCTGGCGCGCGGGAAAGCCCGAACGCGGCTCGCCCGCCTGGCGCCCATAAACTAAAATCTCGACCCCGAGAGCGCCCGCGCTCGCGGCCATACGCATGTGGTTGGCCGCACCCTCGTCCGACAATGCATCGTGCGCCATGAGCGCCGGATGCACCGCAAAGCGCGCATCGTCGGGCATCAATCGACGCAGCGCCCGCTCGGTTTGTTCAGCTTCCAGAATGCGATGCAGCATGGTTTGCAGATTGGCGACGCTGGCGTGCAGCCTGCCATCGTCGCAGTCGGCGCTTGGCGAAATGGTCGCTGCATTCGCCGCCCACATCGCCGACGACGCCAGCGCCGCGCGAGCCATGGTTTGTTCGTCGCGCCAGGCGCACTCCCACACTTGCGCATCGGTTCCGCCAAACCCAAGCGTGCGTAGCCAGGCGATGCTCGGCCGCTCGTGCGGGGGCAGCACGCCTTGGCTCAAACCGAGCGCACGAAGGCGTTGCATCTTGGCGAGCCCTTGCAGCGCGGCCTCGCGTGGACGCGCAACCATGTTGGCGTTACGTAGCGACGCAAGATTGCCTTCCGAAAGTCCAGCATAATTGTGCGTCAGCCCGACAAGTCCGTCGAAGTTGATTTCCTCCGCGCTCATGCTCCGCATGCTCCAGCGCCACGTCCGGGCTTGCACAAGGGCGCGCGCCGTAAACATGGACCGCCGGCGCCCTCGCCGGCATCGGCGCTTGCT
>JBEBIU010000075.1:0-15271 GCA_040080225.1 Terricaulis sp. | reverse complement strand
TCAGGCTTTGGCCGGCTGGAAAACACGATGCGCGGGGCGCGCCAAGCGCACCACCCATTTTAACTTTGAGCTCACGCGCCAAGCGCGCCCCGCTCTCCCGCCTTCGCTCGCGATGCGAGCTTCGGCGGGCAGGCCCGCCTTCGCGGGATCGGCAATGCAAGCAAACCCGGAAACGCAAAGCGTTGTCCGGTGACGAGCGCGCTCCTCATCATTCAAGTTTGTGCACTAAGCAATTTCCCTTAACGCCCCCCGCACCGTGTCCACGATCTGATCGATCTGGTTTTTCTCGATGATCAGCGGCGGGGAAAATGCCATGATGTCCCCTGTCACCCGGATCAACACGCCCATGTCGAAGCAATGCTTGAACGCTTCCAGCGCGCGTTGCGTCGCGGCGCCCGTGCGCGATTCGAGTTCAATGCCGCCAATGAGGCCAAGATTGCGAATGTCGATGACGTGAGGCGCGTCGCGTAGCGAGTGCATCGCCGCTTCCCAATAGGGCGCGAGCTCGGCTGCACGTTCGAACAGGCCCTCGTCGCGGAAAGTGTCGAGCGTGGCGATGCCCGCGGCGCAGGCGAGGGGATGGCCGCTGGTGGTGTAGCCGTGGAACAACTCGATCGGCGTGTCGGCATTGGCGAGGATCGTGTCGTAAATCTCGCGAGACGCCGCCACCGCGCCCATTGGCACGGCGGCGTTGGTGATGGCTTTCGCCATGGTGATCAGGTCGGGTTGCACGCCGAAAAATTGTGCGGCGAACGGCGTACCCAAGCGGCCAAAGCCGGTGATCACCTCGTCGAAGATGAGCAAAATATCGTGCTTGGTGCAGAGTTCGCGCAGGCGCTTCAAATAGCCCTTCGGCGGCATCAGCACGCCGGTCGAACCCGCCACCGGCTCCACGATCACTGCCGCGATGGTGCTTGCGTCGTGCAGCGCCACGATGCGCTCCAGCGCATCGGCGAACTCCACTCCATGCGTCGGCTCGCCGCGTGAGAAGGCGTTGCGAGCGATGTCGTGGGTGTGGGGCAAATGATCGACCCCCGCCACCATCGGTCCGTAGGTCATGCGGTTGCGCACGATGCCGCCGACCGAGATGCCGCCAAAGTTTGTCCCGTGATAGCCGCGCTCGCGCCCGATCAGACGATACTTGCCGGGCTTGCCGCGCGCCTTCTGGTAGGCGAGCGCAATTTTCAAAGCCGTCTCGACGCTCTCGCTGCCCGAATTGGTGTAAAAGATGCGATCCAGACCATCGGGCAAAATGCCTGCGAGGCGATTGGCGAATTCGAACGCCGCGGGGTGGCCGAGATTGAAATTGGCGGCGTAATCGAGTTCGGCCGCCGCGCGCTGGATCGCTTGCACGATGCGCGGACGCCCATGTCCAGCGGCGACGCACCAGAGGCCGGCTGTGCCGTCCAGGATCGCGCGCCCGTCCGGCGCATAATAATGCATGCCCTCGGCCCGCACCACCATGCGCGGGTCAGCCTTGAACGCCCGATTGGGCGTGAATGGCATCCAGAAGGAATCGAGAGAATTGGGAATGGGCATGGGGCGAATATGCACCGCGGGCGTCCTCGCCGGCAATGGCGATCGAGAGTTCACATACTGCCAAATCTTGCAACCTTCGTCTTGTGTCCGGCGTATGAGGCTATAGCGACGGGGCCCGCTGCTACGGATCGCTTGCGTCGCGCTTCGACAAGATCAGCGTAACGCCAATCTGCGTCAGCCTGAGCTTGTCGAAGGCCGCACAGCGCTTGGGGCTCAACGTCGCGAGAGGGAAGAACATGCGGATTGTCTCGGCGGCTCTGGCGGCAATGTGTTTGGCGGTCACCCCCGCCGCAGCTGACGAAGCCGCCTATGACGGGCTGCTTTCGCGCTATGTTTCGGTCAGCCCCGATGGGATCAATCGTGTGGACTACACACGCTGGCGCGGCAATGAGGCCGATCGCGCCGCGTTGAATGGGTATGTCGCTGAACTCGCCTCGCAGCGCCCGTCCGGCTTCGCCCGCGAGCGCGCCTTCGCGTACTGGATCAATCTCTACAACGCGGTGACGCTGCAAATCGTGCTGGAGCGCTACCCGGTGCGCTCGATCCGCGACATCAGAAGCGAAGGGGCCGGCTTCGACTTGCGCGGCCTGATCGGACCGTGGCGTTCCCCGCGGGTGATTGTGGAGGGGCGCAGGCTTTCGCTCGACGACATCGAAAACACCATCTTGCGCCCGACATTCCGCGATCCGCGCGTCCACTACGCCATCAATTGCGCCTCGCTCGGCTGCCCCAACCTCATGGCGCGCGCCTGGCGCGCGGAAACCCTGAATACCGACCTCGAAGCCGCCGCGCGCGCCTACGTCAATCATTCGCGCGGGGTCAGCATCGGTGCTGATGGCGCATTGCGCGTTTCAAGTCTTTACCGCTGGTTTCGAGACGATTTCGGCGCCGCCGACGCAAACGTGATCGCGCACCTGCGCCGCTACGCGTCGCCGCTATTGGCGCAACGCCTGGAACGCGTTACCCGAATAGCAGGGCACAGCTACGATTGGGCGTTGAACGCGCGGAGGTGAATCAATTCGCGCGCGGACTTAAGATCGCCCCCAACCGATCCGCGGTTCCCGTCACTCGCTCGAAACGCGGATATCGCAGGCCGTCATGATAATCGATGGCGAGCGTGCGATATTGATCCCCGTTCTTGATTAGCAGTTCGATCGGCGCGGCGCTATCCTTGGCGGCAGTAATGGCCCGCCGCAACGCGTCAGCGCTGAATGCCTGACCATTAACGGCGATCGCCTGCGCGCCAACGGTAAGTCCAACGTTGAAGGCCGGACCGTCCCATTGCACCTGCGTGATATTGTTGCTCTTGTCGAAAACGGCGCCGATCGAGAACAGGAAATCGGCGACTTCGTTGTTGGCTTCGTATTGGCGGAAATAGTTGCTGCGTTCGCTACTATAGCCGAGACGCCATCCGCCGCGCGCGATTCCATCGAGCGGCGCTTGCCCGCCCGCGGCGTCGATTCGGGCGCGCAGGAAGTGCGCCCAATCATACGGCGTCACAGCGTTCAGCGCCGCAACAACATCCTCAAACGTGTAGGTCACCGATGTCCACGATCCGTCGCTCACGCCGAAAAAGGCGCGTGCGAAATCGTCGAGCGAGCGGCGGTTGTTGGTGCGCTCGCGGATCAAGGTGTCGGCGTCGAGCCATATCAGCAGGCCCTCGGAGTAATAATCCTCGCTGCGCTGCCAGCTCCGCCAAGGTTGCGGGCGACGCTGCGAGATGATCGGGTCGTTGGTGGTGTCTTGCAAAGGCCGCCAAGCGCGACCGACGCGGGTCTCGAAACTCGCCGCCGTGTGCGCGAGCGAATCGAGCGCGTCTTGTCGGCTCCAGAGACCCGAGCGCGCCGCCAGCACCTGCCCCCAATATTGCGTCTGGCCTTCATAGACCCAGAGCAGGCTGTTGCGCATCGGGACGCTGTAATCGGCCGTCCGCAGATCGGCGGGCCGGCGAAACTTGCCGTTCCAGGAATGGACGAGCTCGTGCGGCAGGAGATCGCGGTCGTCGAGCGCCTTGTCCCAATCGGTAAAATAGCCCCCACCCACGGCGTTTTCGCTGGAGCGGTGGTGTTCAAGGCCGATGCCGCTCAACCGGCCAGAGAGCGCGAACAGGAAATCGTAATGATCGAAATGGCGTGCGCCGAATAGGCGATAGGCTTGGCGCACCAGTTCAAGGTGAGGTCGCACTTGTTCTTCGCTCGCCGCGATCTGGTCGGCGCGATCGGCGAAGATGTTGAGCGTGAAACGCGTGCGTGCGCCTGGATCGAGGTCGATGCGCCGGGAGTAGCGACCGGCGAACATCGGCGAGTCGATCAGCGATTCCAGCGTGGTCTCCGCGAAACGCGTGGTTGCGCCCTCCGTGGCGGCGTCGTCGAGCGCTGTGGCGAAGCTCCAGCCTTCCGGCAACCGCACGCTCGGCGCGACGCGAATGCGCGCGGCGTAATGTCCGGCCGGATAGAGCACGACGGTGTTCCATTGCAGGTTCAGCATCTCAGGCGTTGCGACGATGCGGCCCTGATTGCCTGCCGTTGGCGATAGGAACTGGAAGCGCGCCTCGATCTGGGTTGCGCCAGCTGGCACATCGACATGGAAGGCGTAGACATTCACGACATCGCGACGCCAGGGAATGCGTGCGCCATTGGCGCTGATCTCGATGCCCGCAAGCTGATGGATTGGCCCGCGCGGCGCATGATTGCCGGGCAGCCATTCGGGGTAAAGCAAAGTGAGCGGGCCGGGGCCGGCGACGGGGATGGTCTCGCGCACGCGGAAGATGCCGCGCGTCACGTCCGAGACATCGACATCGAGTGCGATGGTCCCTGGGTATGCGAGGTCGCGCGGTTCGGGCGTCGCCGCCGGCATTGGCGCCGGTGTTGGCTGCGCCGCCGCGCCCGTGCAAGCGAGGGCCAAACCCATTCCCAAAACAAGAGCGCGCCAATTGGTCCGCATCCGCCAGCCCCTAAAATTCGCCACAGAGACAAGCGGTTCCACCGCCGCAGGTCAACCAGACGCGCGACGAAGGCGCAGCAATTTTCGTCGGCTCATACCGCTAGCGCCGCCGCCGCGAGGGCGTGCCGAGGATGCCGCGCATCAATTCGCGCACGATGGTGCTGAACACGCCGGTGGCGACGCGCCCGGTCTGGCGCTCGACGGCGGTGGTGCGGGAGCCGCCTGAGCGGCGCGCGGTTCCGGAGGAGCGGGTGGATTTCGCGGCCTCCTTGCCGCGCTCTTCTTCGCGCGCGGCCTGTTCCAAGCGCTTCGTCAGCACTTCATGCGCGCTCTCGCGATCGATGGTCTTCTCGTACTTTTTGCGCACGCTCGACTTGGCGATCACGGCTTCACGCGCCGCGAGCAGCATAGGGCCGACTTGGGAATTGGGCGGGCGAATCTTGGTGCGCGCCACCACCGTCGGCGCGCCTTTTTCGTCGAGCGTCGACACCAAGGCTTCGCCCACTCCCATTTCCTGAATTTCCTTCGCCACGTCGATATTGGCGTTGGCGCGAAAGCTCTGCGCCGCCGCGCGGACGGCTTTCTGGTCGCTCGGCGTATAGGCGCGTAACGCGTGCTGAAAGCGATTGCCCAATTGCGAGAGCACCATGTCAGGCACGTCCGTGGGTGATTGGGTGACGAAATAAACCCCCACGCCCTTGGAGCGGATCAGCCGCACGACTTGTTCGACGCGGGTCAGCAATTCCTTGGGCGCGTCGCGAAACAACAAATGCGCTTCGTCGAAGAAGAAGACGAGCTTCGGCCTATCGAGATCGCCCACTTCCGGAAGCGTCTCCCACAGCTCGCTCATCAGCCACAACAGAAACGCCGAATAGAGTCTCGGGCTTTGTACAAGGCGCTCGGAAGCCAGCAGGTGCACGACACCTTTGCCGTCGGGCCCGGGCGCCAGAAGATCGTCCAGCTCCAGCGCCGGTTCGCCAAAGAAACGCTCTGCGCCGTCCATTTCCAATTGCAGCAGTCGCCGTTGCAGCGCGGCGATGGATTGCGGCGTCACCAGGCCGTATTTCTTGCCGATGTCTTCGGAATTTTCGGAGATGTAGGTGAGCAGCGCGCGCAGGTCGGCGAGATTCAGCAGAAGCCCCTCGCGCTTGCCTTCCTTGAGCCAATCGTCAGCCAGTTTGAAAGCGATGGTGACGGCGCCTTCCTGCGCTTCGCTCGCCTCAAGGATCCTCGCCATCAGCACCGGGCCCATTTCGGTTACGGTTGTGCGCACTGGGTGGCCGAGTTCTCCGTAAACATCCCAGAACACCACTGGCGGCGCCTCTGGCGTCAGAGTGACGCCGATTTCCTCCGCGCGCTTGATCGCCCAGGCAGGCGGCGGCTCGCCAGGTGCGGCGATGCCGGAGAGGTCGCCCTTGATGTCGGCGGCGAATACGTTCACGCCCTCGCGCGCAAAGGCCTCCGCAAGCGCTTGCAACGTTACGGTTTTTCCAGTGCCGGTGGCGCCGGCGATGAGGCCGTGGCGGTTGGCGCGCTTTAGCGCCAGGCATTGCATGCCTTCCGGCGAGGCGCCGATGTCGATACGATCCGCCATGTCTTAACTCCTGCTTCGCACCAGCTTGCCGCAATGGGTCGCCGCGGCCAAGCAGCCCCGGTCCCGTGCGAAATAACAAGAAGTTCATCAGTTATCCACGGTGCGAGGTCGCCGACAGAAAACGCTGATAATGCACACTCTTTTCAAGCCGCGCGGCGCGGCGCCGCAATCCGTTCGAACCGGCGCCGAAATATCGGCGATTTGAATGTTGCGAATCGGCTTCAAAAATGTTCCGTTTCTTTGAAGGACGTCGCCGGGGCTTGGGGCGTTTTCGGCAAAACGCCATCCATCCGTGAGCACCGGCGCTCGTTCGGCGAGTTTGAGATGCTGTACCGATTCATGGGCTCAATGGGGGGCTTCATCGCGCGGTCCGGTTATCGAAAGAGAACAGGCCTCCGCGTGCGTCCCCCACCCAGCCTGCTGTGAGGCCTGCAGGCGCCGTCGGGCAGTTTGTCCCCGCCCGGCGGCGCCGCTTTGATTTTTTTTCGGTACAATTTATTACTCTCCCTGTTGCGCCTGGCGTTGCAGGGATTAGTTTCCGCCGCGTCCGAGACCAGAGGAATTCGCCCCCATGGACGCTGCTGCGCGCGCGGAACACAATCGGTCCGCCGATCAATTCATTGCAACTGCAGCCCAAGGGCCTTGGCCCGGCTTCCGGGTGAACGGAGCGATCGACGTCGCCGCCGAGGCATTTCTGCGCGGCATTCACGAAGACGCTGCGGCCGACGAACTGGGCGACCTGTCGGCGGCGGATCTGGCGGCGTTGGCGCACGATTTCTGGCTCTGGCGCGGGGAGCGTAAGGGTGAGCGCCACGAGGCGCGCATCCGTCGCGGAATTGGCGCCGGCGCGCGCCAACTCGGCCGTGACATCCTCGAGATTTCCGGTCCCGACATGCCGTTTCTGGTCGACTCGATCATGGGCGAGCTAGCCGACCAGGGCGTCGGCGCGCTTGCCATGTTTCATCCGATCGCGCCGACGCTAAGCGGCAAGGGTAGAGATTCGCTCATCCAGGTTCACCTGCCGCTTTTATCGACGCAACGCGAGGAAGCGTTGTTGACCGGCGTGCGCGAAGCGTTGGACGATGTGCGCGCCGCCGTCGGGGATTTCCAGCCCATGAGCGAGCGCATGCTCGCATGCGCGGCCGAACTCGAAGCAGTGAAGGCGTTCGCGGCGCCGGAGGAGATGGAGGAGGCGATCGCGCTGCTGCGCTGGCTCGCGGCGGACAAATTCACGTTCCTGGGCGCGCGCGACTACGAATACCCGCGCGACGCGGCCGGCGCCTACAAGGCCGACGAGCCGGCAATCCTGAAGCAAACGTGCCTTGGCGTTCTGCGCGACGTGAAGCGCTATGTGCTGCGCACATCGGCGGAGCCGATGATGCTGACCCCGGAACTGAAGCGGCTGACCGCCGAACCAACGCCGCTGATCGTGGCGAAGTCGACGCTGCGCGCGCGCGTGCACCGGCGCGCCACCGCCGATTATGTCGGTGTCAAACGCTATAACGAGAAGGGAGAGGCTGTCGGCGAGGTTCGCTTCGTCGGGCTGTTCACCAGCGAGTCTTTCACCGAGCCGACCCGCAATATCCCGATGCTGCGGCGCAAGGCCGATTGGGTGATGACGCGGGCAGGCTTCACCGCGGGTGGTCACAACGCCAAGACGCTGCGCAAGATCATTGAATCCTACCCGCGCGAAGAACTCTGGCAGATGTCGCGCGAGGAATTGTGGACCATAGCACGCGGCGTGCTGCATCTGCTCGATCGCCCGCGTGCGCGCGCCTTCGTGCGGCGCGATCGATACAATCGCTTCGTCACCGCTTTGGTCTATGTTCCCAAGGATCGCTTCAACTCGGAATTGCGCGAGCGCATCGGCCAGACCATCGCCCAATCCTATGGTGGCGTGGTTGAGAGCCATCAACCGCAATTGGGCGAAGGCCAATTGGCTCGCGTCTTGTTCATGATTGGCGATATCGACAAGTCGCGGGCAGAGCGCAGCCCAGGCGCGCTTGACACCGAAATCGCGGCGCTCACCCGCACCTGGGAGGATGCATTCTCCGATGCGCTTATGCGATCGGATTTGTTCGATGCGGCGCAAAGAGAACAGGCCGCGCACAGCTTTAGCGACGCCTTCACTGGCGCCTATCGCGAGCGCTATTCGGTCGAGGAAGCGCTGATTGACGCGGCCGAGGTGCTCTCCGCGCGCGACGACGACGTCATTCGCACCCGCGCCTATCGGCTCCCCGGCGACGCCGAGAACATCATGCGATGCAAATTCTACACCCGCGGCGATGTGTTGGCGCTTTCCGCCACGGTGCCCATCCTTGAAAAGATGGGGTTGTTCGTCGACTCGGAAGTGAATTTCGAATTGCAGCTTCGGGCCGGGCCCTTGCTGCCGGCGCAGCGCATCTATGTGCACGACATCGAAACCCGCTCGGCGGGCGGCGAGGCCATCGATCTCGCCAAGGCTGGCAAGAAGTTCGAAGCGGCGTTCGCCGCCATCTGGACCGACAAAGCCGAAAGCGACGGCTTCAACCGCCTGATCCTCACTTTGCCCTGCAGCTGGCGCGAAGCGGCGTTGATCCGCGCGCTGGCTCGCTACCGCCAACAAACCGGCCTTGATCCGACGCAGGCCGCGCAGGAGCACGCGCTCGCCGCCCATCCCAAGATCGCCTCCTTGATCCTTGCGCTGTTTCGTGCGCGGTTCGACCCCAGCCTGCCAGAATCGATGGAGACCCGACGCATTCGCTCTGGCCGTCTCGAGTTCATGATCGAAGCGGCGCTCAATGAGGTCGTCAGCCTCGATGACGATCGCGCGCTACGCCGCATCGCCCAGCTCGTCACTGCGATCAAGCGCACCAATTATTATCAACGCACCGCCGACGGCGCGCTCAAGCAATACATGTCGTTCAAGATCGATTCCAACGCGGTGCGGGAATTGCCGGCGCCAAAGCCGTATCGCGAAATCTGGGTGGCGAGCCCGGTCGTCGAAGGCGTGCATTTGCGCTTTGGCCCGGTCGCGCGCGGGGGTCTGCGCTGGAGCGACCGGCGTGACGATTTCCGCACCGAGGTGCTCGACCTGGTGAAGGCGCAGCAAGTGAAGAACGCCATTATCGTGCCCGTCGGCGCCAAGGGCGGTTTTTTTCCGAAACGCCTGCCGCCGCGCGGTGCAGCGGGTTTTCAGGAAGCGGGTATCGAAGCGTACAAGACCTTCCTGCGCGGGCTCTTGGATATTACCGACAACATCGTCGGCGACGGCGTCAAGGCGCCGACGGGCGTCGTGCGCTGGGATGATGACGACGCCTACCTTGTCGTCGCCGCCGACAAAGGCACCGCGACCTTCTCCGACATCGCCAACGGCATTTCCGCCGAGTACGGCCATTGGCTAGGCGATGCTTTCGCCTCGGGCGGTTCGGTCGGTTACGATCACAAGGCGATGGGCATCACCGCCAAGGGCGCTTGGGAGGCGGCGAAGCGCCACTTCCGCGAAATCGGCAAGGACATCCAGCAAGAACAATTCACCGTCATCGGCGTCGGTGATATGTCAGGCGACGTGTTCGGCAACGGCATGCTTTTGTCGCACAAGATCAAGCTGCTCGCCGCGTTCGACCATCGCGACATCTTCATCGATCCCAATCCAAACGATTGTGAAAAGGCCTGGACCGAACGCAAACGCCTGTTCGATACGCCGCGAACCTCTTGGGCCGATTACAACAAGTCGCTCATCTCCAAAGGCGGGGGCGTGTTCTCGCGCAGCCTGAAGGCGATCGACATCACGCCCGAGATCGCTGCTTTGACCGGGCTCGACAAGCCGCAGGTAACTCCGCCCGAATTGATGTCGGCTCTACTCAAGAGCCCATGCGAATTGCTCTGGTTCGGCGGCATCGGCGCCTACGTGAAGGCGCGCGCGGAGTCTCATGGCGAGGTCGGAGACAAGGCAAATGACGGCTTGCGTGTCGATGCGGAGGAGTTGCGTGCGCACGTGATCGGCGAGGGCGCCAATCTCGGCGTGACGCAAAAAGGGCGCATCGCCTTCGCGAAATTCGCCAACAACGGCGCGGGAGGCCGCATCAACACCGACGCGATCGACAATTCCGCCGGCGTCGATACCTCCGACCATGAAGTCAACATCAAGATATTGTTGGGCGATGTCATTCGCGCTGGAGCGTTGCGGGCGGATGCGCGCGATCGTTTGTTGGAGTCTATGACCAACGAAGTTGGCGCGCTGGTCTTGGCTAACAATTACGATCAGACTTTGGCGCTCTCGCTGGCGCAGGCGAGCGCGCCGGCCGATCTCGACAGCCACGAGCGCTTCATTCAGCGCCTGGAATCGGAAGGGAAGCTCTCGCGCAAAGTCGAAGGGTTGCCGAGTGGCGCCGAGATCGCCGCGCTGCGCACCGCTGCCCAAGGCTTGACCCGGCCGGAATTGGCCAAGCTGCTCGCTTACGCCAAGATCAATTTGTTCGACCGTCTGGTCCGCTCCAAGGCGCCCGATGATCGAGCTTTCGCGCAACCGCTGAAATGCTATTTCCCTGAGCAGCTCTGGAAGTTCGAGCCGCAAATGGCCGGGCACCGGCTGCGGCGGGAGATCATCGCCACGCAACTCGCCGGCGACGTCGTGGATCGCTGCGGGCCTTCGTTCGTGGATCGCATCAAGGACATCTCCCGCGCCGATGCGGTGACCATTGCGTGCGCGTTCGAAGCAGCGCGCCGAATTTTCGATCTCGAATCCCTGGTCGATCGCATCAATGCGCTCGACAACAAGGTCCCGGCGGCGGCGCAGACGGCGTTGCATCAACGCGTCGCCGGCGCGCTTCGCCGCACCACGCTCTACCTGGCGCGCAATGGCGGTTTCGATCGCGGCGACCAGGCGCCGGGAATCCTGGACGTGGTGGCGCTGTATCGCCAGCCCGTCGAGGCTCAGCGTGCGACCATGCTAGACGATCTCAGCGCAATCGAGCGCGAGCGGGTCGATGTGCGCCATAAAACGTTGCTGGACCTCGGCGCGCCCGACCAACTCGCGCGCGAGGCGGCGTTGCTTTCGCCTGCGACGCTGTCACTCGACGTCGCCGATCTGGCGCGGCGCACGCGCTGGCCGATCGAGGCGGCCTCGCCGCTGCATTGCGCCATCGGGGCCGAGTTTGGGCTCGACGCCTTGCGCGATGCGGCAAATCTCATGAGGCTCGATCAGCATTGGGATCGCTTGGTGGTGCGCCGAGCGGCTGGCGATTTCGGCGACATGCAGCTGAAACTGGCCGAAGCGGCCGCGCGAGCGATTGGCGCTGCGCCAGCGCGCGCCGATATCGTCTGGGCCAGCGAGGCCGCGCGCGGTTGGATCGCCTCGCTCGGTCAGCCGGCCCAACGCGTGCGCGCCGCCTACCAAGAGCTCAGCGAGCAGGGCCCATGGACTTTCGCGAAGCTGATGCTGATCGCGGCGGAGTTCAACGTGCTCGTCGCGGCGGTGCGTTAGAGGCGTCGTACAAGAAATTTGAGTCACGGGCAGTCCGCACGGCGCCGGGTTCGCGTTTCGACGGACTCAACGTGACGCCATTCTGCGTCACTATGGAGTGCGTCGGATTTTTCGCACGATACGTTAAAGCCTCGCGATCATGGCGCGCAGTATTTCCTGCTCGCGCGCGAGCGCTGTGGGATTGAAGCGCACGCGCGGATCGCCAGTCTCGGCATCCTCGAAGGCGTGCGTAGTGTCTTCAAACAGCACGATATCGAGCGCCGCGCCATGGGCACGCTGCCGTTCCAGCGCGCCGCGCGTGGCGCCGACGATGTAATCGTGCTCGGCGACGATCGCGGTGGTGCGGGGGTTGATGCGCCAACGCCGCTGTCCAACCAGCGAACCGATCCCGGCATAGGGATAAACGGCCATGGCCGCGATAAGTCCCTCGAGCGGCTCGGCGGGAAGCTCGCTCAACCCGGTCGCGCGCGACAATTCGCGGCCCGCGTGCAGCGACAAGGCGTCCAGGATCGTCCAACCGCCGTGGCTCCAACCGATCGCGCCGAGCCGGCGCGAATCGATCCAGTCGCGTGTACGCGCCCAGGCGAAAGCTGCGAACAAATCGCCCGCGCGTTCACGCCCCTGCAATCGCGCGCCGGTGCACACGGTGGCGAGCGCCGCAATACGGCCGATCCCCCGTGGCGCGAACGAATCTACCACGATGGCGGCTACGCCCGCATTGGCGGCGACACGGGCCATGTCGTCGATGAACGGCCGCGGCCCGCCGCATCCGTGCAGCATGATTATCGCGGGGACGCGTCCGCCGCCGCCGGGGCGCGTCACCTTGAAGTGCGGCGAGAGTAACTCAATTTGGCGTGCTAAAGTCGTCATTCGCCCCGGCCTAGACGGCGCCGGCCGGTGAGGGCAAGCCGACTCTGCGGTTGAGATAGAGGTAAGAAAGCTCCCTGGAGCGGGCGGCGGGAATCGAACCCGCACGAGAAGCTTGGGAAGCTTCCAGGCTACCACTACATCACGCCCGCGTTGGCGGAGTCTTTAACGTAGGCGCCGCCGTCCGTGAAGGGGGGACAGGAAGCTGATTAAAATCTGCTGCTTGCCGCGCAGGTTACGCGCCGCAGCGTTCGCCAGCCCTTACTCTGGCATCATTCGCGTTCGCAGCGCGCGGATGCGATCGAGCAGGGGCTGCGCTTGCTCGAGACTGGCGCCGTGCTCGAAGGCGACGCTCCGCGACCCTCCGGCGCCGATAATCGTCAGAGATTCCGCGCCGCCGTCGGCGCAATCGGGGCAACCAAGCACGGGCGGCAAGCCACTGAGGTTTGTCGCGCCGGCGAGGCGCACAATCTCCCGCCATTCGCCATCGGAAAGCGTCTCGGAAATGCGCTGCTCCGGGAGATCGCCGCCGCCGCGCCCGCCGCGCGCCTCGCGCACGAGCACGGCTTGTCCCTCGGAAATCTCCAGCCTCGTTGTGCAATATCCGACGCACATGCCGAAAGAAGTGGTCGATACAATTTGGCGGAGGCCTGTCGGCGCCGTGGGTCCGCCAGCGCATGCGCCCAACCAAAATACCGTGATCAGAACCGACGCTAGCGAGGATTTTGTGTAAGGCATCATGCTACCAATCCGGGGGACTGCTGCTTCGAAGGGAATCCGAACGGTCGGAGCCCGCGAACCTATAACGCGCCCGTGGCCTTGTCATCCGCCGCCCGCTGTCGAGCTCCGTCCGCTCTGCACCACGGTTGGCAGAGTTCTTCCTTGAGCTGGCAATCAGTTAAGGCGATATCATCGGCGAGCTGCGCTGCCGCACATTGCAGGAGTTCACGATGCTTGACCACACCGCCGCCAGCGGCCTCATCAACCGGACCTGGGATTCCGAGATCACGCCCGCGCTCACCGAGTATATCCGCATTCCCAACAAGTCTCCCGCGTTCGAGCCAGATTGGGAAAAGCTCGGACACATGGAGCGGGCTGTCGAGAT
The DNA here is from genome assembly GCA_040080225.1 of Terricaulis sp. Taxonomy (GTDB): domain Bacteria; phylum Pseudomonadota; class Alphaproteobacteria; order Caulobacterales; family Aquidulcibacteraceae; genus Vitreimonas. Next base: position 1,759 of record JBEBIU010000075.1, on the reverse strand, counting down.
GTTCGCCGCTTGGGGGCGCGAGAAGATCGCAACGCTGCCGGGTGCGTCACTTTCTGTCGAACGCCTTCCGGGGCGCACGCCGCTAATCCTGATCGAGATCCCGGGCGCGCGCGGCGCCGACACGGTGTTGCTTTACGGCCATCTGGACAAGCAACCGGAAATGACCGGCTGGGCCGAAGGCAAAGGGCCATGGGTTCCAGTGCTTGAGGGCGACAAGCTCTACGGCCGTGGCGGCGCCGATGACGGCTACGCCATGTTCGGCGCAATCACGGCGCTGCTGGCGTTGCAACAGCAAAACATTGCGCACGCGCGCGCGGTGATTGTGATCGAAGCGAGCGAGGAATCTGGCTCACCCGATCTGCCCTTCTACATGGACGCGCTGAGCGAGCGCATCGGCTCCGTTTCGCTGGTCGTGTGTTTGGATTCTGGCTGCGGCGATTACGAGCGCTTGTGGCTAACCACTTCGCTACGCGGCCTTGTCGGCGGGGCGTTGCGCATAGATGTCTTAGAGGAGGGCGTGCATTCAGGCGACGCTTCCGGCATCGTGCCCTCGAGCTTCCGCGTGCTCCGTCAATTGCTGGCGCGGCTCGAAAACATCGACACCGGCGAAGTGATCGTGGAGGCGTTGCGGGCGCCAATTCCGCCGGAGCGCGTGGCGCAAGCGAAAGTCGCCGCCGACGCGCTTGGCGACGAAGTGTTCGCCAAATTCCCATTCGTGGCTGGTATGCAGCCGGTCGCCGGCGATCGTGTCGAACTGGTGTTGAACCGCACATGGCGGCCGGCGCTGTCGGTCACCGGTTTTGCCGGCGCCCCCACGCCGGGAAACGCGGGCAATGTGCTGCGTCCGTTCACCGAGGCGAAGCTCTCGATGCGCCTGCCGCCGACGCTCGACGCCGCGACCGCGGCTGCGCGGATGAAAGCAGTGCTGGAAGCCGATCCTCCTTATGGCGCGCGCGTCTCATTCCAGAGCGATGAGCCCGGCTCCGGGTGGAACGCGCCGAAGACTGCGTCTTGGTTGGAAAGCGCGCTGGAAGCGGCCTCGCGCGCGGCATGGGGTAAGCCAATGGCGATGATGGGCGAGGGCGGGTCGATCCCGTTCATGGGTATGCTGGGGCGCAAATTCCCGGAGGCGCAATTTGTGGTTACCGGCGTGCTCGGGCCGAATTCGAATGCGCATGGACCAAATGAATTCCTGCACATACCGACCGGTAAGCGGGTCACCGAAACCGTCGCGCATGTGCTTGCCGCGCACGCGCTGCGTTAGGCGCTGGGGTCGCGCTTCGACAGGCTCAGCGTGGCGCCATTTTCCGAGCCACCCAGGATCAGCCTGAGCTTGTCGAAGGTCGCGCCATGCTGGCGGGCCGCTTCGCTGGCGCGGCTGGCGCATGCGCCGCCGCCGGCAATCGCGCCAGGCGCATGACAGCCGCGGCGAGGCGATCTCGGTCGGCAGGCTTGACCAGGTGTTCGGCCGCGCCCAGCGCCAGCGCTCGCGCGCGGTCTTCGTTGACGGAGAGCACGATCACGGGAATCTCGCGCGTGTCCGGATCCTGTTTCAGGCTTTCCAGTACGCGCCAGCCGGAGCGGTCAGGCAGGAAGATATCCAGCAACACCAAAGCGGGCGCTTTGGCGCGCGCCAGCGCCAGTCCGGCTTCGCCGCCGCCCACGCCCTGAACGGAAAAGCCGGCGCGGGTGAGCGCGCGAGCGGCGATTTCGCGAGCGTCGGTTTCATCCTCGATCAGCAGCACCAGCGGACCTGAAC
>JBEBIU010000074.1:0-15288 GCA_040080225.1 Terricaulis sp. | reverse complement strand
GAGCTCGCCGGTTCGATCCGCACGCACGGCGTGTTGCAGGCCATTCTTGTACGCCCCACCGCTGGCGGCAAATTCGAGATCGTCGCCGGCGAACGCCGCTGGCGCGCAGCCCAGCGGGCTGGGTTGCACGCCATCCCGGCAGTGGTGCGAGAGCTCAACGAAGTCGAAGTGCTCGAGATCGCCATCGTCGAAAACGTGCAGCGCACCGATCTCAACCCGATCGAAGAGGCGCAAGGTTTCCACGCGCTGATCGAACGCTTTGGCCGCACTCAGCTGGACATCGCCGAGGCGGTCGGCAAATCGCGGCCTCACATCGCCAATCTGCTGCGTCTATTGCAACTGCCCGACGATCTTCAGGACATGGTCCGCGACGGGCGGCTCTCAGCCGGACATGCACGCGCGATCCTGACCGCGCCCGATCCGCGCGGCCTTGCGCTGCGCGTGATCAATGAAGGGCTCAACGTTCGCGAGATCGAGCGCTTGGCGCAGCGCGCCAAGGACGAAAAGCACGGGCCGCGCGTCTCCCATGCAGGGGAGGGCAAAAGCGCCGACACGCGCGCGCTTGAGCAAAGCTTGGCGAACGCGCTTGGGCTCGATGTCGTCATCACCGAAAAAGGCGCCGGCGGCGAACTCAAGATCGCGTACAAGACCATCGAGCAGCTCGACGACGTGCTGCGCCGGCTCCGCGGCGGGCTGTAGCCCTGAACAACACAAGGGCGCGGAAGGGGAGACCTCCGCGCCCTCGCGCACTTGCCGGGAGCGGGAGCAAGGCTCCCGACGAGTTCGTCAGACCATCTGCGCCGATTGCTGAAGCATGGCGGCCGCGAACGGGGCATAGGCGAGTGCGGCGACGATCAAGCTGGCGAAACGGGCGGTCATGGTCATCGGTCTGGCTCCCTGGACGACGAAGCGTCAGCGCTTCGATGAAAAGAGCATAGCTGGGGCCGGGAGGGGCGATGTGACCGAGGGCACTATTTCGCAACGAGCCTCGCCACCCCCCCATAAGCATCCGCCGCGATCAGTTCTTGCGGGCTGCCGGCGGTCTTTGCGCGCAATTCCGCAGTCCAGATCAGATCGTACGCCGCAGCCAGTTTTTTTGCTGACCAGAGCCGGGCTTGCGCGGCGACCGCATCTTTCTCTTTCCAGAACACGGGCGGACGGAGTTTTTCGACTGCTTCCGCCGGGCTCATGCCTTGGTCGATCAGCGCACGCGCGTCGCGCAATTGGTGCAGACGACGCAACAGCGCGCGCAAGGCCGAGACCCCCGAAAGACCATCGATCCGCGCCAGCGCCTCAACCGCCCGCGCGGCGCGGCCGCCGATGGCGGCTTGGCTCGCAGCGTCGAGCGCGCCTTCATTTTCGTCGGCCATCAAAGCCGCGAGGTCAGCTTCGCCGAGCGGGCGCCCGAGGCCATGGGCATAGAGCGCGAGCTTGTCGATCTCCTGTCTCGCCAGTGCGCGATCGGAGGGCAGGACGGCGAGGAACATCTCCTCGGCGCCGCGCTCGAAGGTCAGCGACAAATCTTTGGCGCGGCTCCTCGCAAAAGCCGCGCGTTCGGCATCGGTCTCCTCATAGAAGGCGATCGCCGCAGCGTGCTTGGCAGCCTCGAACGCTTTGACCAACGCCGCCTTGGAACCAAGATCGCCAGCTTCGATGATGCAGAAGCCGACGGGCGCGCCGCGTTCGATCCCCGCCAAAGCGTCGAGAATGGCTTCGTCCGCGCTTTTGCCGCTGATATTCGCCCAGACGATAGTGGGGCCGCCGAGCAGCGATTGGGCCGAAAGCGCGTCGGCGAGCCGCGCCGGGTCGCGCTTCATGTCGTCTTCGCCGAGCTTGGTCACCGCGTAGGGATCGTCGGAGCCACCTAGCGCGCATGACAGGAGAGACCGCGCCGCCTCGCGCGCGACGCTCTCGTTTGGTCCATGCAGTAGCACCGCGCGGACCGCTTTGTCCGGCGCGGAGAGGAATTTCCGAGCGCCAACGGCAGATATTTTCACGCGCGCTTCACTGGGTCGGGCGCGGCTCGCGCGCCTGCGCCATCCGCAACGCAAGTTCGGCGCGGAAGCGCTGCGCCATGGTTTCAGCTGCACGTTCACGTGCATCGTCCTGAGCGGCGATTTCGCCGAAGGCGGCGCTTGGGATTTCGTAATTGACGATGGTGGCGAGCGTGCCGCGCATGGCGGCGCTACCGTCGCTCGGGGTCAGGACATAAGTGGCCACGAGCCTCAGTTCGCCCCGCGTTGCGGATTCGTCGCGGCGCAGGCCAAGGCGGGACACTTGCTCTTCCAGGGCTATCTCGAGCGTCGCCGGCGAGGCGGCGCTGTTTTCCGCAGTGAGCATGCGGTCGAGCTCGGTCTTGAGCACGTGGCCGGCTTTGCCCTCGATCATGGCGATCTGCACCGGGCCGATCGCTGCGCCGTTGCCCGGCGAGTACATGGGCTGAAAGCCGCATGCGGCGACGAGCAGGGTGGCTAGACAGGAAACCAAAACACGAATGCTCATCGCCTTCTCCCAACTTGCGTCATTCCGGACACGCGGCACGCGCGATCCAGAACCCAGGGGCAAACGCGCGGCTCTTGTCATCCCCAGGGTTCCGGGCGCGACCTTCGGTCGCCCCGGAATGACGAGCAAGCACCTAGCACCTCAGTTCGCCACGATATTCACGATCCGGTCGGCAACGACAATGATCTTGCGGACATTTTGGCCCTCGAGGAAGCGTTTCACATCCTCGTGGGCGAGGGCGGCGGCCTCCACGTCCTTCTGGGGCAGGCCCCTGGCCACCTCGATTTCCGCGCGCTTCTTGCCGTTCACCTGGATGGGGAGTGTGACGGTGTTGCGTTCGGCCAAAGCAGGGTCGGCGACCGGCCAGGGCGCGGTGGCGACGAAGCCTTCCCCGCCCAGGCTTTCCCAGCACTCCTCGGCCAGGTGCGGCATGAACGGGGCGATCAGCTGACTGAGCGTGCGCAAAGCCTCGCCGCGCGCGAACACGGAGGCGGCGTCCTCGCCTTTGAGTTTGGCGATGGCGTTGATCAGTTCGTACGAACGCGCCACCGCGACATTGAAGCGAAAGCCCTCGATGTCGTCGGTGACGGCCTGGATGGTGCGGTCCATATTCCCTCACATGCGCGTCAACCAGCGACCACACACGCTGCACAAAATTCCACGCGCCTTTGACCCCGCTCGCGGTCCATTCCACATCGCGCTCGGGCGGTGAGTCAGAGAGCACAAACCAGCGCGCGACATCGGCGCCGAAATCAGTGACGAACGCGTCGAGATCGACGACGTTCTTTTTCGACTTCGACATTTTCTCGATGGGGCCGATTTCGACGGGGATCCGCTCCCCATCAAGCGTCTTTCCGCGTTCGTACGCCTTGCCATCTACAATCTCGACTTCATCCGGTGTGAGCCAAGCCTGCGACACAAAATATGTTGTGCTGGGCGCTTGGATCACCGACCCGCCAGAAAACTGAGACTGACCCCACGTCGAAACGGGAAAGCCTGTTGCCTTTTCCACTAGGTGGCCATCGACGGTCTCAACGTCTGAGGGCATCAGGCCTCGCTGTTTGCGCCGATACGTCTCGTGCACCACCATGCCCTGCGTGAACAAGCTCGCGAACGGCTCGCCGCCGGGCAATTCCAGGTACCCGCAATCGCGCATGGCGCGGGTGAAGAAGCGGGCGTAGAGCAGGTGCAGAACCGCGTGCTCGACGCCGCCGACATATTGATCCACCGGCAGCCAATATGACGCGAGCTCCTTGTCGAACGGCGCGGTCTCGTTGTGCGCATCGGTAAAGCGGGCGAAATACCAGGAGGAATCCACGAACGTGTCGAGCGTATCGGTCTCGCGCTGCGCGGCGCTGCCGCAAGCCGGGCACTTCGTGTGCTTCCACGTTGGATGCCGATCCAGCGGGTTGCCTGGCTTGTCGCGCTCGAACGTCACATCCTCGGGCAGCGCAATCGGCAGATCCTTTTCCGGAACCGGCACAACGCCGCACTTTGCGCAATGCACCGCCGGGATCGGGCAGCCCCAATAACGCTGCCGCGACACGCCCCAGTCGCGCAGCCGCCATTGCGTCGTCGCTTCGCCCTTCTCCAGCTTCACCAATTCATCGATCGCGCGCGCGATGGCGTCGCGCGTGCTTAGCCCGTCGAGGAAGCGCGAATTGTAGATCACGCCATCGTCAACATACGCTTCGGTCGTAATCGTGTGCGTCGCCGCATCCGCGCCCGGCGGCAGCACCACCGGTTTGAACGGCAGCTTGTATTTGTTGGCGAAGTCCAGATCGCGCTGATCGCCGGCGGGCGAGCCGAAGATGGCGCCGGAACCGTACGTCGAAAGCACGAAATTCGCCGCATAGACCGGCAATTCCCAGCTTTCGTCGAACGGATGTTTCACCCGAATGCCAAGATCGACTCCGACCTTCTCGGCTTTCTCGATGTCAGCTTCCGAGGTGCCGAGCGTTGCGCAATCGGCGATGAATTTGGCGACATCGGGCCGGAATTCCGCGATGGTCTTGGTCAACGGATGGTCCGGCGCCAAAGCCAGAAAACTCGCGCCGAACAGCGTGTCAGGCCGCGTGGTGAAGACTTCGATCGGATCGCGCGCGTGGCTCTGGCCTGTCGGCGGCGACATGGCGCGCAATTGATCGGGCACGATGGCGATATCCCACCAGATCCTCGCGCCTTGGCTCCTGCCGATCCAGTTCGACTGCATCAGCCGCACCTTGTCGGGCCATTTATCCAAGCCGCCGATCGCAGCCAGCAAATCGTCGGCGTAAGCGGTGACGCGGAACATCCATTGTTCCAGCTCGCGCGTCTCCACCGGTGCGCCAGAGCGCCAGCCTTTGCCATCGACCACCTGCTCGTTAGCGAGCACGGTGTTATCGACCGGGTCCCAGTTCACTTTCTGCTTCTTGCGGTAGACGAGGCCCTTCTTCCAGAACGCCAGAAACATCGCCTGCTGATGCTTGTAATAGCTGGCGTCACACGTCGCGAATTCGCGTGACCAGTCGATGGCTAAGCCCAGCAATTTCAGCTGTTCGCGCATTGCTGCGATATTGTCGTAGGTCCAGCCCTTGGGGTGGATGCCGCGTTCCATCGCCGCGTTTTCCGCCGGCAAGCCGAACGCGTCCCATCCCATTGGATGCAGCACATTGTAGCCGTTCGCTCGCCGAAAGCGCGCGATCACGTCGCCCATGGTGTAATTGCGCGAATGGCCGACATGGATGCGCCCTGAAGGATAGGGGAACATTTCCAGGATGTAGGCCTTGGGCTTGCCCTTTGCTTCGTCTGGAGAAAGTGCTCGATCAATCTTGGCTGCGGCCCAGCGCTCGCGCCATTTTGGTTCGACTTCGCGATGATTGTAGCGAGACATGATTACTCAGCGCTGTCTGGTGGCCGTTATCGTTGAAGCACGATAACATCCATCCCCGGATTCGCGGAACGCGAAGTCCAGGGCCCAAGATCACCGACCGTTCGTGAGTATGGGTCCCGGACTGAATGCTTCGCATTCATCCGGGAATGGGTGGATGAATGTCGCACTCAAATAAGATTCCGCTGTCTAGTTCCCGGCCGCGCTCAGGCGAAGCTCGCGTGCACGTCGCAGAATTTGGTTCTCGATCTGGATTTCGGTGTCTGGGTTCGTGGCTGCATCCACCCAGGCGCCATTGACCTGTTGCTGCCGGAAGATCGAGACATTGAGCGCATCCGCGCGCAAACGGGTGTCGAGGATATAGACGGTCGCCTTGAATCGCTCGGTAGGCGTGGTCGCGTCGGAGAACCAATCGGTGATGATGACGCCGCCGAAAGGATCGGCGGATGAGAGCGGCATGAAGTTCAACGTGTCGAGCGAAGCGCGCCAAAGGAAGGAGTTGACGCCGATGCCAGCTTCGCCACCGCGATCTCGACCGCCGCCGCCGAAAACTGAAATGCCGCCGCCAGGATTGTCGTCGGCGCGAGATTGGCCTCGAGTGCGGCCGCTGTCGGATTGGAACATAGAGCAAGCCGAAAGCGCCAGCGCCGCAGCCACGCAGAGCGCACCGCGCCAAAAAATTCGCCCAGCCTGCGACATTCAAATTCCTCCGAGATTTCCAGCCATGCCCCGGGGGGCCTAGCGCAAGGCGCCCATATAGCATGAGCCTGTCCGCCGGCCAGTGGGGCGCTGCGCTGCGGTTTTCTTGTGACGAGGCGTCGATGTGGTAGCCGGAGGCGCCGCATTAACGAAATATTTGTGCGACCTGTGGCTCAAATTCACTGCGGACGCGGGACGATTCAGGTATAGTGTTGCGTTGAGAATCGCCGAAAGGGTGAATTTAGGTGTTTAGACCTTCAACTTGGGTCGTTGCAGGCGCCGCCGTTCTGGCGTCGGCTGGGGCAGCACAGGCTCAGGAGAGTGTGGCAGGCTCCGTGGGCGCGGAAGTGACAGGCGCTGCGGTGCCTTGGTACGAACGCTTCACCACGTCCTCTGGGGTGACCGAATCTATCACGGGCCAGGCTGAAGATGATCGCGTCTCCGCGCCAGCTTGGAACGTCAATCAGCGCTGGGGCGTTACGGTAGATGTTCGCGAAGCGCAGCGCATCGAGCGTTTGCCGGAAGGCGGCCGGCGTGGCCAGACTTCAGTTGGCGCCTTCTACCAATTCACTCCGAGCCTGCGGGTAGGCGGCCAAGTAAGCCTCGAATCTCCCGAGCGTCCCGGCGAAGCCGAAGCGAACGCCGCCGAAGAGCCGCGCGCTGGCGTACGGGTTGAGTCAGCTTTTCGCTTCTAGCTCAGCGCATCGACGGCAGCGAGGCTCGAGAAGCCGCGCCCGATGAGTGTTCGTGCGTTGTTTGAGCTGATGCCGCCCAGCGCGATCACGGGAATCCTTGAGCCGTATGCGATTTGGCTTGCCTTGAACAAGCCCAGCGGCTCCCGGCCAGATGCGCTTTTGGTGGCGAAGATCGGGCTCAGCACGCACGCATCCGCCCCCGCGTCATGCCAACGCGCGACTGCGTGAGCGGAGTGCGCGGCGCCCGTCATCAGCCCTCTTCCGACGCGCGCGGCACACAGCATCCGCTCTGGCCAATGAACGCCATGCGCGGCCACGCTCGCTGCAAGTTCTGGGTCGGCGGCGATGAGGAAGACGAGTTGGCGTTTGCGGCAAAGCGCAGAAAGACGTCGCGCCGTCTCCCGGCGATTGGCAACGCCAAAATGCCGATAGATCACGCCCGCCCCCGGAGGTAGCTGGCTAATTGTGGCCTCAGGGTCGGGGGTTCGTTCTGGATCAGTCAAGAAAAACAGCGCCGGTAGGTTTGGCGCTCCCGCGTCGCGGTTGAGGCGGCGGGCGATTGCGGTTAGCACACGTGCCTCGTGCATGACCTTGCTTCCGATATCGCCAACAGGCGCAGCGAAGTGCTCGCTCGAGTCGCCGCTGCCGCGGAGGCGGCCGCACGAGCGCCGAGCGACATTAGTCTTGTAGCAATCTCGAAACAGCAACCCGGCGAACGGATCGAGGCGATGCTGGCCTGCGGTCAGAGGCTGTTTGGCGAAAACCGCGTCCAGGAGGCGCTTGTCCGCTGGCGGGAGCGACGCGGGCGGTTCCCCGATCTGCGGCTTCGCCTGATCGGGCCTCTGCAGTCGAACAAGGCGCAGGAAGCGGCGGCATTTTTTGACGCCATTGAAAGCGTGGATCGTCCCAAGCTGGCGGCCGCGCTGGCGGATGCGGCGCAGAAGCTGGGGCGCTGCCCCGGGCTCCTGGTTCAGGTGAATACCGGCGGGGAGTTGCAGAAATCAGGCGTTGCGCCGAGCGAGGTCGATGCCTTGATCCGCGCAGTGCGCGAAGAGTTCGGGCTGCCGGTCACGGGCCTGATGTGCATTCCGCCGGCGAAGGAGCCCCCGGCGATGCATTTCGCCTTGCTGGCCAAAATCGCCGCCCGCAACGGCCTATCCACGCTGAGCATGGGTATGAGCGGGGACTTTGAGACCGCAATTCGCTTCGGCGCCACCCACGTGCGGGTCGGGTCGGCCTTGTTCGGCGAGCGGCCCTGATCGCGCGCCCGTGATCGGCGGATGAGGCGAGAATCATTGCCAGATTTGCAGGAAGTGGCATGAGTAGAGTCTGGCGAGACCGATGCGCGAAGCGAAAGTCCTGATCATCGACGACGACCCCGACCTTCGGCAGGCGCTGGTTGAGCAATTCGATTTGGAGGAGGGGTTCGCCGGACACGGCGCGGCAGACGCCGGCGCGGGCCTCGCGGCGGCGCTTGAAAGCAAGCCCGCCGCGATCGTGCTTGATGTCAGCTTGCCCGACATCGACGGTATCGAGGCGTGCAAACAAATGCGCGACGCGGGCGTGAAAGCACCGATCATCTTGCTGACCGGCGCGGCGCGCGAGGAGCAGGATCAGGTGCAGGGGCTCGACGCCGGGGCCAATGATTACGTGCTGAAGCCGTTCAAATTCTCGGTCTTGCTGGCGCGCATTCGCGCACACCTGCGCAGCCATGAAGCCAGCGACGACGTGCTCTACAGGATCGGCAGCTACGATTTCCGACCCGGCATGCGCGTGCTGGTTGACTCCGCGCAGAAGAAAATTCGACTGACTGACAAGGAAGCCGCCATCCTGCGCTACCTCTATCGCTCCGGCGAAAAGTCGGTGGGGCGAGAGGAGCTGCTCCGCGAGGTGTGGGGTTACAATGCCAATGTCACCACACACACGCTGGAGACGCACATCTACCGCTTGCGCCAGAAGATCGAGCCGGACGCGCAATCACCACGCCTGCTGATCACGGAGACCGGCGGGTATCGGTTGCAGGGTTAACGGCTTCGTAAATCGGCTGCTTGCTGCGGATGTGCTGGCGCAAGGGATCCAAAAACGTGGACCGCCGGCGTCCCCGCCGGCAGCCGGTGGCGCAAACACACCACCGCCTGAGCTGTAGCAAGCGCCGGCTGCCGGCGGGGACGCCGGCGGTCCACGTTTCGGAGCACTTCCCCTTGGATTCAGCTAAAACGGCGCGCCGCTCCGCATAATCTGCCTACTCCGCCGCGGCGTCGATTCCACGCGCGAGATCGATGCGCCGCACCAAGGCCGCGTGCTCCTCCCACAGTCGCTGCGGTAGCTTCGCGCCGAATTTTTCGTAGTGCGCGGGAACCAGTGACGCTTCTTCGGCCCAAACATCCAGATCGACGCCGAGCAGGGTTTCGACCGCGTGTTCGCTGAGAGTGAGGCCGGTAAGGTCAAGCGCCTCTTTGGTCGGCACGAAGCCGATCGGCGTTTCGTTTGCATCCGCGCGTCCTTCGAGCCGCTGGAAAACCCATTTCAGCACGCGCGAATTGTCGCCGAAGCCAGGCCACACGAAGGCGCCGTCCTCGCCCTTGCGGAACCAATTGACGAAGAAGATGCGCGGAAGCTGCGCGTCGGCGTGTTCGCCCATCCTGAGCCAATGGGCGAAATAATCGCCCATATGATAGCCGCAGAACGGCAGCATCGCGAACGGGTCGCGGCGCAATTCGCCGACCTTGTTCTCGGCCGCCGCGGTGCCTTCGCTGGCGACGTTCGACGCCAGGAACACCCCGTGCGCCCAATCGCGCGCTTCGGTAACCAAGGGCACCGCGCTCGCGCGCCGGCCGCCAAAGAGGATCGCGTCGATCGGCACGCCGCGCGGGTCTTCCCATTCTGGCGCGATCACCGGGCATTGCCCGGCCGGCGCCGCAAAGCGCGAATTTGGGTGTGCGGCGGGGAACTTGGTGTCGGCGGCAAGCCAGGGATTGCCCTGCCAATCGGTAAGCCCGGGCGGGGGCTCCTTGGTCAACCCCTCCCACCAGACATCGTTGTCGGCGGTGAGCGCCACGTTGGTGAATACGGTGTTGGCGTAGAGTGTTTCCAGCGCGCTCTTGTTGGTTTTCGCGCCGGTGCCGGGCGCAACGCCAAAGAAGCCGGCCTCGGGATTGATCGCATAGAGACGCCCATCCCCGCCGAAGCGCATCCAGGCGATGTCGTCGCCGATGGTCTCGGCCTTCCAGCCTGGAATCGTCGGTTGCAGCATCGCCAGATTTGTCTTGCCGCAGGCGCTGGGGAAGGCGGCGGCGATGTATTTCGATGCGCCCTCCGGCGACGTGAGCTTGAGGATCAGCATGTGCTCAGCCAGCCAGCCCTCGTCGCGCGCCATCACACTGGCGATCCGCAGCGCGAAACATTTCTTTCCGAGCAGCGCGTTGCCGCCATAGCCCGAGCCATAACTCCAAATCTCGCGCGTCTCCGGGAAGTGCACGATCCATTTTTCGTCGTTGCACGGCCAGGCTACGTCCTTCTGCCCCGGCGCAAGCGGCGCGCCGAGAGAGTGTACGCAGGGCACGAAGAATCCATCCTCGCCCAATTGATCCAGCGCCTGTTTGCCCATGCGCGTCATGATCCGCATCGAAGCGACGACATAGCCGCTGTCGGTGATCTCGACGCCGATCTGGCTGATGCGCGAGCCGATCGGTCCCATACAGAAGGGAACCACATACATGGTCCGCCCGCGCATGCAGCCATCGAACAAGCTGTTGAGCTTGGCGCGCATTTCCGCGGGCGCTATCCAATTATTGGTCGGCCCCGCGTTTTCGCTTTCCTTGGAACAAACAAAAGTACGGCTCTCGACGCGGGCGACGTCTTTGGGGTCGGAGGCGGCGTAGAAGGAATTCGGGCGCTTTTTCTCATTTAGTCGCTTCAGCGTGCCGGCGGCTACCAATTCGCGCGTCAGCCGCTCCCATTCGAGTTCGGAGCCGTCGCACCAGTGGATCCGGTCGGCCTTGGTCAGGGCGGCGATCTGCTCCACCCAGCGCACCAGCTCGGCATGGTTTGTGGGCGCAGGCCGCAGGCCAGGAATTTTAGCTGTCAATCGACGATCCTCCCGCCGCGCTCCAAGCCGGACTGCAGCGACGTTTTTCTATCCCCTAGCGCAGATTGAGCGCCGGGGGCCAGTGAAAGAACGCATTGTCGATGTGTGCGCCCACGGGCGGTCAGTTCTGCGCTGCGGTCCAGTCGGCGGTGAGGCGCTCCAACACGGACAGCGGCACGGCGCCATTGGCCAGCAGCATATCGTGGAAGGATTTGAGCTCGAACCGGGCCCCAAGTGCTGCTGTCGCCTGCCGGCGCATGCGATTGATGGCCTGCCTGCCGACCATGTAACTGCAGGCTTGGCCTGGCCACACACAATAGCGTTCGACCTCGGTGGCGATCGAACTTTCCTGGTCGCCGGTGGCCGCCAGCATGGATTGGATCGCCTGTTCGCGACTCCAACGCTTGTGGTGGATGCCGGTGTCCACGACCAGGCGCGAGGCGCGGAAGCTGGCCGATTGCAGATAGCCCAACCGACCGAGCGGTTTGTCGGCGTAGGCGCCCAATTCGTCCGCCAGTTGCTCGGCATAGAGTCCCCAACCCTCGCTGAATGCTGAGAAGCCGAGCAGGGCGCTGCGGATGAATGGGATTGAGCCGGATTCCTGCTGGATAGAGATCTGCCAATGATGGCCCGGCACGCCCTCGTGATAATTCAGCGTCGGCAGCGTGAAGCGCGGCCATTCGTGCGGGTCGCGCAAATTGATATAATAGGCGCCAGGCCGCGAGCCGTCGATCGCAGCGCGTTGGTAGTAGCCGCCGGGGGCGCCGGCTTCGGTGGTTGGTGGAACGCGGCGAATTTCCAATTGCGCGCGCGCCAGCGTGTTGAACGCGCGCGGCATCATCGCTTCTATGATGTGGGTTTGAGCGTTGAGGTCGGCGAGGATTTGCGCGCGGCCGGCGTCAGTCTTCGGATAGAGTTGGTCGGGGCGACGCGACAACGCCTGAATACGTTCGGAGACGCTGCCACGGTTCATTCCTTGCGCTCGTAGAATGGCGTCCATCTCGGCGTTAAACTCCGCCACTAGCGATACGCCCATGTCGTGAATTTCGTCGGGTGACATGGTCGTAGTGGTTCGGCTGCGCAACGCGGCGGCGTACATCTCCTCGCCATGGGGCAGGCGCCAAACGCCCGCTTCGTGCACCGCCCCACCGCGCACCGCCTGCATCGCCGCGACTTGTCGGCGCAACGCCGGGAAGATCGCATCCCGCACTGCGGATTCCGCTCCTGCGAGATATCGCCCGCGATCGGCCTCGGCAATCTCGGCGACGTTGGGCAAGCGCCTGGATAAGGTTTGCACCAACACCGTCTGCGCCGGGCTTTGGCGCAGAAGAGCGTTGATTTGCTCAAGCCCGCGCTCGATGGCGAAATCGGGCGCAATCACCCCTTTGGCGGCGTCCTCGGCGATCAACGCCGTTTCCTGATCAAGCTGGCGCACGAACTCGCTGAGTCGCGCCATGTAACCGTCCGCCTCGTCGCGGGTGCGCAGCGGGTGCTGGGAATCCATGAAATCGGGCAGGCTGCGATAGGCGCCGGTCAGTTGGCTGACCACGTAGGGCGCGCCTGCGCCGCCGCCGATTTCGAAGACGGATGTTGCGAGGCTGTTTTGATAGGCGGTGCTGACGATATCCAGTGTGATGAGATCCCGCGATTGCAGGGCATTGCGATCGACTGCCGCGAGATCAGTCACTGCGCGCTGCAATATCGCCCGCATGCGCCGCGACCCCTCCAGCGAAGAATCGCTCAGCCGGTCTATGTAACGTCCGCCTGCGCGCGCTTCGCTTACCCCGAGCGAGGTGCAGCGCTCGGGGGACTCGCGCAGGATTTCGGTGGCCAGCAGTTCAAGCCGTTGTGCAAGCGCTTCGCTAGCGCTGAGCGGAGGTGGAGGCGCGGCCGCAACTGGGGACGCCGATGGCGCGCTCGCGCAACCGGCCAAGAGTGCGCTCGCCGCGCCTGCGCTGATAAGCGTACGCCGAGAGATTTGTTGCATTTGTTCTGCCCAGGTTAGCGTTTCTTCTGCTGATCTCGCTCAGCAAAGCACAGGGCTGTCAGAACTGGAAGCCGGCAACCACCGGCACATGATCGCTCGGGCGCTCCCATGAGCGGCAGGGGATTTCGATCCGGAAGGCCTCGGCTTGCGAGGTCGGCGCAATATCTTCGCTGGCCCAGATGTGGTCGAGGCGGCGGCCACGGTTGTTCCTGGTCCAGTCGGGGCTGCGATAGCTCCACCAGGTGAACAGCTTTTCCGGCGCTGGCTTGTGCAGCCGCGCTAGATCGACGAAGCGGCCGGCTTCAAGCGCCGCATCTAGGCGTTCAGTTTCCGCCGGGGTATGGCTGACCACATCGAGCAATTGCTTGTGGCTCCAAACGTCGAACTCGCCCGGTGCGACATTGAGGTCGCCGACCAGGATCGTTGGCGCGGTGCGTTTCTTGTAGGCGCGCTTCATGCGGTCGAGCACGTCGAGCTTGTGCTGGAATTTCGGGTTGCCGATCGGATCGGGTACATCGGCGCCGGCCGGCACATAGAGATTGTGCACCTCCACGCCGTCGATAATCGCGGCGGCCACGCGCGCTTCTTTCTTCGGGCACAGGGCGGGCCCCTCGATCGGCTCGAGCTTGCGTTTGGAGACGATGGCGACGCCATGCCAGCCTTTCTGGCCGACGACGTGGAGGTGCTTGTAACCGGCCTCCTTGAACGCTTTGGCCGGGAACTCGCCTTCGCGGCACTTGATCTCCTGCAAGCAGAGCACGTCCGGCTTGGCCTCCGCCAGGAAACGGCAGACCATGGCGATGCGGAGCCGCACCGAGTTGATGTTCCAGCTGGCGATTCGAAGCATTCGGCCCATGCACCACAGGCGGCGCCAAAAACAAGGGAGGGCCCGAACGCGCTTCGCGTCCGGGCCCTCGGATGCGCTTTGAGGGAAGCGCATATTCGCCGGCAGGGGATTAAGTCCGGCAGGCGGGCGCCGCGCTGGATCCGTCAGCGGGGGGGACGACGCCATCCAGGGGGATGTGCGGCGACCGCTAACGTTGTATGTACGCCACAGAGTCGAAACAATCAAGGAGCGTATCGGAGAAACTTGTTGCGTCGAAGCGATTTTCGGACTTGCGCCTCCGACCCTGCCTAACGACGAGGCCCGGGCCTGCTGACGACGATGTCCTCCAGCCGGAAGAGGTTGCGCTCGAAGCTCGCGGGCCGGGTCAGTTCCGACAACACAACGCGCGTGGCCGCCCCGCCGCCGTCGGTGACATCCCACGATTCCAGCGCCGCATTCGCACCGAAATTCAACGTGATCGAGCCGTCCATTTCCCCGGTGCGGTCGCGCGCGGTGATCATCAGCCGGTCGCCGGCTTGCGCCACCCGCGTCACCCGCGCATCGCGCACGAGATCGACGCCGGCGTCGAGAATGAGATGCAGCGGCGTCGAGCGCAGCGGCGTGCGTTCGGTCGTGCGCAGCGCGGTGTCGCGCATCGCGACGACGCGCCCATCCGACACGATCAGCAGCGTCGATGGCGGATCGTATTGAAAGCGCAGTCGCCCCGGCCGCTCCAGAAAGAAGCGGCCGCGGGCGTTGACGCCGTCTGGCGAGCTCTGCAGGAAGCGCCCCTGCAAACGCTGCACGGCATTGAGCGCGGCATTGGCGCGCGCAAGCGCCGTCGTGCGCGCTTGGCCCTGGAGAGTAATCGCGGTGGGCGGAATGGCCGGCGCAACGACGGTGCGCGGACGTAGATCGGGCGAACCCTGGCGCGCTAAGGCAGGCGTTGCGCTTACCGCGAGCAGGCCGAGGAGGAGGTGGCGTCGGTTCATTGCGCTCATGTGGCTGATCGGAATGGCGAAATAAAGAGCAAGACTTGGCGGCCGCGCCGTTTTTGGTTCAGCGGTGATTCAGCCGCGTGACGCCGGCGCGTTAGGAAAAGTGTGAAGCGGTTTTCCGTCAAAACGCGTCGAAACAAAGGAATCTAGGCGTGCGTCAACGCACTCGTCGGAAAACCCGGCGAAAAGCGGGAGAGCGGGGCGCGCCCCTGGCGGAGCGCTCAAACAAACTAAGGGAAGCGCCGGAGCGCGCCCCGCGCGGTTTGTTCTCTCAGCCGGCGGATGCCGTCGGCGTTCTCGGGCGCGCTGGAGCGGCCATACGCTTCGGAGACGGGATCGATCGGCGAGCCTACCTCACTCTTTCGCCGGTTTCCCGGCGGCCGATCCCCGCGACGCTGGGGTTCTCCATCAACGCGCATTAGCGCCTGACATCCGTTCCCGGCCGACGCGCGGGCTGGGCCGAAACCAGTCCCGAACCGCTCCGGGTTTCCCCGAAACGGGCGACCTTGGGACGAAAGCCCATGGCCGCATCGCGTTCAAACCGCGTCTCCTGCGCTGCTCGGCATCGGTCGACCAAACGCCTCCCAGCAGGAGATGAAGGGGAGTGTCTCATGGGGGCGAGGGG